>NZ_JBXAQP010000038.1:0-561 GCF_058807355.1 Allobosea sp. GW821-FHT12C12 | reverse complement strand
CCTCGTCTCACCAACCGAATGCGCAAACTACCTCAAAAACGCAGGATACGCTTCCGTGTAAATGAAGCATGCTCTAGAATAGCAGTTCAGAGATCGCGGTCCAGCGGCAACTCAGGACGCATCGCAAGCGTCTCGTGCCGTAGAATAGCAGCTCAGAGATCGCGGTCCAGCGGCAACTCCTTCACGTCCTGAGTGGACATGACGGCAAGAATAGCAGTTCAGAGAAGACGCTGGCGATAGCACCATGTTCGGAGAGAGCCTGCCGGTAGCGGCCGGCAGCATATTGCGATCCGCGATCGCCGTGACGCACGCAGCCGGGCGGCGGTTTTCGCTTGCCAATAGCCGAGATCAGGGCGGCCAACGTCAGCCTGACGTCGATCGAGCGGCCGATGGCGTAGCCGACGACGCTGCGCGACCAGGCGCCGAGGATGACGGCGACGTAGACGAAGCCCGCCTGGATCGCGACGTAGGTGATGTCGGCCACCATGGGGCTTGAAGCCATGGACCGCCGGCTTGCCCTTGTGCTTCACCCATCGGCCATCATCGTCCTTCTCGCTCGAC
>NZ_JBXAQP010000037.1:0-707 GCF_058807355.1 Allobosea sp. GW821-FHT12C12 | reverse complement strand
ATGATCGGGGTCAACAAGTGGTATGGCGAGTTCCACGTGCTGCGCGACATCAATCTGAAGGTCTCGCGCGGCGAGAAGCTGGTGATCTGCGGGCCGTCGGGCTCGGGCAAATCGACGATGATCCGCTGCATCAACCGGCTGGAGGAGCACCAGAAGGGCTCGATCATCGTCGACGGCACGGAGCTGACCAACGACCTCAAGAAGATCGACGAGATCCGCCGCGACGTCGGCATGGTGTTCCAGCACTTCAACCTGTTCCCGCACCTGACCATCCTCGAGAACCTGACGCTGGCGCCGATCTGGGTGCGCAAGATGCCCAAGAAGGACGCCGAGGAGATCGCGATGCACTATCTGCGTCGGGTCAAGATCCCGGAGCAGGCCAGCAAATATCCGGGCCAGCTCTCGGGCGGCCAGCAGCAGCGCGTGGCGATC
The DNA here is from genome assembly GCF_058807355.1 of Allobosea sp. GW821-FHT12C12. Classification (NCBI taxonomy): domain Bacteria; kingdom Pseudomonadati; phylum Pseudomonadota; class Alphaproteobacteria; order Hyphomicrobiales; family Alloboseaceae; genus Allobosea; species Allobosea sp. GW821-FHT12C12. The sequence goes on along the minus strand of NZ_JBXAQP010000037.1, from coordinate 275 downwards.
GCCCGCTCGCTGTGCATGAGCCCCAAGATCATGCTGTTCGACGAGCCGACCTCGGCGCTCGATCCCGAGATGGTCAAGGAGGTGCTCGACACCATGGTCTCGCTCGCCGACGAGGGCATGACCATGCTCTGCGTCACCCACGAGATGGGCTTCGCCCGCCAGGTCGCCGACCGGGTCATCTTCATGGACGCCGGCCAGATCGTCGAGATGAACGAGCCGAACGAGTTCTTCAAGAACCCGCAGCACGAGCGAACCAAGCTCTTCCTCAGCCAGAT
>NZ_JBXAQP010000036.1:0-709 GCF_058807355.1 Allobosea sp. GW821-FHT12C12 | reverse complement strand
CTCAGAACTCCTCCCATCCGGCGTCTCCGGCGCGAGCGTTGGCGGCCTTCCTGGCCGGTGGGCGCGGGGCGGGGGCGGCCTTGCTCTGGGCGAAGGCGGCCTCGGCGAGCTTCTGCAGCCGGGCCGGCTCGGCGGCGCGAGCCGGGCCCGCGCCGCCCTGTCCCGGGGCGGCGGCGTGGCCGGCGGCGCGGAGTTTTGGCGGGGCGTGGGCGGCCGGGCGGGCCGGCGCGGCCTGGGCGACGGCGGCGTTCGCCCCATGGCCCGCCTCGCGCCCGGTCCTGAACGCCGCGACGAGCTCGTTGAGCTGGCCGATCCTGGCCGTGAGCGAGGCCGCGCTCGCGGCGCTCTCCTCGGCCAGGGCCGCGTTCTGCTGCGTCATCTCGTCGAGATGGGCGACCGCCTGGCTCATCTCGTCGATGCCGCCGGCCTGCTCGCCCGACGCCGCCGAGATCTCCGCGATCGTGCCGGCGACCTTGCGCGAGGCGGCGAGGATCTGGTCGAGCTGCTCGCCGGCCTGGCGCACCAGCCTGACGCCCGCGCCGACCTCGGCGTTCGAGGACGAGATCAGCCCGGAGATGTCCTTGGCCGCCTCGCCCGAGCGCTGCGCCAGGGTGCGCACCTCGGAGGCCACGACCGCGAAACCCTTGCCGGCGTCGCCGGCGCGGGCCGCCTCGACCGCCGCGTTCAGCGCCAGCAGGTTGGTCTGGAA
>NZ_JBXAQP010000035.1:0-1050 GCF_058807355.1 Allobosea sp. GW821-FHT12C12 | reverse complement strand
CTAGAGCATGCTTCATTTACACGGAAGCGTATCCTGCGTTTTTGAGGTAGTTTGCGCATTCGGTTGGTGAGACGAGGTGGAGCAGGTCGCCGAGCTTTCGCCAGGTTGCCTCGACGGTTCTGGCCTCGGCGTCACGCATCCAGTGCTTGAGCTTGGCGAAGAGCTGCTCGATCGGGTTTAGATCCGGGCTGTAGGGCGGCAGGAAGAGCATGTGCGCACCGGCCTTGCGGATGGCGCGGCGTGCGGCCTTGCCCTTGTGGCTGCCGAGGTTGTCGAGGACGACGATGTCGCCGTCCGTGAGCCTCGGAACGAGCACCTGCTCGACATAGAGGGTGAAGAGCTCGCCGTTGATCGGGCCGTCGATGACGAGCGGTGCATCGACGCGATCTATCCTGAGTGCGCCGATGAAGGTGAGCGTCTTCCAGTGGCCATGCGGCGTGCGGGCCGGAAGGCGCTGTCCCTTTGGCCCCCAGCCGCGCAAGGGCGCCATGTTGGTCTTGATCCAGGTCTCGTCGATGAAGACCAGGCGACGAGGATCGATCCTGGCCTGATGCGCCTTCCAACGCGCGCGCTTGCGGGCGATGTCAGGCCGGGCCTGCTCCGCCGGCAGCATGGTTTTTTTTGAAGCTCAGCCCTTCGGCGTGCAGGAACACCCAGACCGTGCGCCGGTCGCTCTTGATCCCGCGTGCCATCAGTTCGGCCGTCAACCCGCGCGTCGTGTAGCTGCCCGACCGACAACGCTCGCGCAGCCAATCCGCCACCTCGCCCGACAGGCGCGGCTTCTTGTGCCCGCCGATCTTGCCATGGTCGAGCGAACCGGTCTGCGCCTTCAGCTTGCGCCATTTCGACACGCAGGATGGGCTAATCTGCAACGCCGCGCCGATCGAACGGATGCTCTCACCGGCATCGAACCGCGCCAGAGCCCGCTCGCGAAGGTCTTCCGAGTAAGGTCGCGTCATCCCTGCCGGCCGCCTTCTCCCGGCAGGCATCTTGAATCACGATCAAGCCGATTTGCGAATCCCCGATTCCGCTAAAAATCAGCATGCTCTA
>NZ_JBXAQP010000034.1:0-1301 GCF_058807355.1 Allobosea sp. GW821-FHT12C12 | reverse complement strand
ATCTGGGCGCCCGCGAATACCTGGTGAATTTGGCGAGCGGTGGGGCGGCGGATGGGTCGGGAACGCGAATTGGCGTCCGCTCGGCCTGATCGGCGACCGTCCGTGGCCGATTTCCGGCCGTCCGACTGGTTTTGGACGGATTCATCGCCTGGCGCCGGCGCGCTCGTGGAAGATCAGCCTGTCGAAATTATAGGCGAGGTTGGCCAGGATGAGTTTCGCTTCGGCCCGGGCCAGGCCGATGGTGCGGATGAACAGGCCGAACCGGTTCTTCTGATGAGCGAAGACGTGTTCGACGGCCGCCCGGATCGCCGACTTGCCGGCATTGGCTCGCGCGACATGCTGCGGCATCGGCCGACCCAGCGGCTTGCGGCGATGGATCCGGCTGACCAGCATCTTCGCCGAGAGCCACTTCTCGTTGGTCTGCGAGCGGTAGGCGCTGTCGGCCCAGACCTCCGAGGAGGTGTTCTGCGTCGTCACCAGCCGCGGCGGCATCCGCCCGTCAGCCTGCGAAGCCGAGGTCACCGCGCTCTCGCGGATGAAGCCGAAACGCCGGTCGATGGCGATATGGGATTCGTAGCCGAGGACCGGCAACGCGATCTGCGGCAGCGGCGTTCCGTCCGGCCGGTGGCGGATCTTGCCGCCGATCTTCAGCGTCCAGCGCGCATCGACGTCCTTCTGCGTCGCCTTGTTCGGCTCCCCCGGCCAGATCTCCTTCGCCGTCTCGCCGGCCTTGATCGCTTCCTTCTCGCTGTCATTGTTGCGCTGCTTCGGCGCCGGCACGAGCGAGGCATCGACGATCTGGCCCGACATCGGGATGTAGCCCTTCTTCTGCAATTGCCAGTCGAAGGCCTTCATCTCCCGCCGCAGCGTGCCGGTCTCGGTCAGCCTGTCGCGGAAGTGCCGGATCGTGTTCTCGTCCGGCGTCGGCCCGCCCAGATCGAAGCGCAGGAAGCGCATCCAGGACAGCCGGTCCCGGATCATGAACTCCATCCTCGCATCGCTGAGATTGTGCTGCGCCTGCAGGATCAGCGCCTTGAACATCGAGACCGGGTCGAAGGGCGGGCGCCCGCCCTTGGCTCCGTCGCCATAGCCAAGCCCGTCGACCAGCCAGCCGCGGAAATACTCAAAGTCGACCGCCCGCTCCAGGACTTCCAGCGGATCGCCAATCGCGCTCAGACGCTCAAGATGCTCCGACAGCCCAAAAAACGACCGCTGTTCCATGAACCAGCCCACCGATCACGCCGATGGGCCAGTGAACCACGAAACCGCCCAGCACGGTAGGTTCTTGCGGGTCTCCAGCT
>NZ_JBXAQP010000033.1:0-1423 GCF_058807355.1 Allobosea sp. GW821-FHT12C12 | reverse complement strand
GATTTTTAGGACATTTGGCGTTTTTGGGATTCCCGCGGCGTGGTTTGCGTGATTCATGGGTGGTCGGCTTTCTGGAGGGCCGGCCATGGAGAAGAATTGGCAATCCGTTCTCGATGTGTGGCTTGCGCCCTTTCTCGCTGCTCTGCGGCACAAGGTGCGGGCGCGGATGTGTCCGGCCTATGTTGCGGGGCTGATTGGCGCCGGTGATCGCAAGAGCATCCAGCCGATGGCGGCCCGCGACGGTGGCGTCGGCTACGACCAGCTTCACCACTTCATCGCCGGCGGCGTCTGGGACGCGGCGCCGTTGGAGAAGGCCCTGCTCGCCGAGGCCGACAGGATGGTCGGCGGCGCCGAGGCCTGGCTGATCGTCGACGACACGGCGCTGCCGAAGAAGGGCGAGCGCTCGGTCGGCGTCGCGCCGCAATACGCCTCGGCCCTGGGCAAGAACGCGAACTGCCAGACATTAGTGTCGCTGACGCTGGCTTCCGGCGAAGTGCCGGTCATGGTGGGATTGCGACTGTTCCTGCCCGAGAGCTGGACGAGCGATCCTGCGCGGCTTTCCCGAGCCGGCGTGCCGGACGATCACGGAGGCTATCGAACCAAACCCGAGATCGCGCTCGCCGAGATCGATCGGGTGCGCAAGGCCGGCCTGCGCTTCGGCTGCGTGCTGGCCGATGCCGGTTATGGCCTCTCCGCGCCATTCCGGCAGGGTCTGAGCGAGCGTGGGCTCACCTGGGCCGTCGGCGTTGGGGCGCGCCAGAAGGTCTATCCGGTTGACGTGGCTCTCGTCTTCCCCGTCTCCGGGCGCGGCCGCCCGCGCAAGAACCATGTGCCCGACGCGAAGTCGATGTCGGCAGAGAAGACGCTGGCGACGGCGCCCTGGCGCATGCTGAGCTGGCGGCGTGGGACCAAGGGACGGCTGAAGGCCCGCTTCGCCGCCATGCGGATCAAGGTGGCCGACGGGCCGCCCCAGAGGATCGGCGACATGGGGCAGCAGCATCTGCCGGGAGAGGAGGCCTGGCTGATCGGCGAACATCGCTCGAATGGAGAGCGCAAATATTACCTCTCGAACCTTCCCGCCGACACCTCGCTCACCCGTCTGGCCGGCGCGGTCAAGGCGCGCTGGATCTGCGAGCAGGCCCATCAACAGTTGAAGGAGGAGCTCGGGCTCGACCACTTCGAGGGACGGTCATGGACGGGGCTGCATCGGCACGCGCTCATGACCATGATCGCCTATGCCTTCCTTCAATCCCGGCGCCTCGAGCAGGCGAAGCGGGAAAAAAAGAATCCAGGGCCCGCCACCTCAACCGACCCTGCCAGCGGTCCGCGCGGCCATCATCGCGGCCCTCGAACGGCCACCATCAACACGATGTCCCCACTGCCGCCGACGACTCAACTCTAAAAATCTGCCAAAGTAGTGCTA
>NZ_JBXAQP010000032.1:0-1436 GCF_058807355.1 Allobosea sp. GW821-FHT12C12 | reverse complement strand
AGGGGCGCTGTCCTCGCGCGGCCTGTCTTCGCGGGGATGCCGCGCCGGCCGTTCGCCACGGTCGTCCGCCGTGCCTCCGCGCGGGCCGCGTCCCTGTCCGTCGCCGCGCGCGTTGCGCGGCTTGCGGTCGGGCCGGCGCTGGGGGTCGACGCGGTCGCGCGAGGTCCGCTCATCGCCCGGCGGAGCGCTGACGCGCTCGACCAGCACGCGCCGGCCGCCCGGATCGGTGATCGCCTTGCCACGCTCGCGCCTGACCGCGCCCGTCGCCTCGCGGGCGAGGCGCTCCTCCTTCGGGTCCGCGCCGCGCCGGGGCGGGGCCTTGCGCTCGCGCCGCGGCTGCGCCGTGTCGTCGCGCCAGACCGTGCGCTTCCACGGCCGGTCGCTGCGGCCGTCGAGCGAGGGCGTGCGCACGGCGTCGCTGTGCCAGCGCTCGCGCTCCGGCTTGCCGTCGCGGTCGCCCGGCTCGCGCCGGCGCGGCCGGTCGTCGCCGGACGGCGCGCGGCGCGGATCGCGGATCTGCGCCGATGGCGGCGCGGCCGGCGGTTCGTCGCGGCGCGGCGCCAATTCGTCTCGCCGCGGCGCTTGGAAATCGACGCCGGCCCTGGCCATCAGCTCCTCGCCGAGCTGGTCCTTGAGCACGCGCGAACGGATCTCGTCGACCTCGCCCTCGGGCAGGTCGGAGAGCTGGAACGGCCCGAACGAGATCCGGATCAGCCGGTTCACGTCGAGGCCGAGATGCTCCAGCACCGTCTTGACCTCGCGATTCTTGCCCTCGCGCAGATCGACCGTGAGCCAGGTGTTCGAGCCCTGCTGGCGCTCGAAGCGCGCCACGATCGGCCCGTAAGAAACGCCTTCGATGGTGACGCCGTCGCGCAGGGCGTCAAGCCGTTCCTGGGTCACCGAGCCGAAGGCCCGCACCCGGTAGCGCCGCAGCCATCCGGTTTCCGGCAGCTCCAGCATGCGCGCCAGGCCGCCATCGTTGGTCAGCAGCAGCAGGCCTTCGGTGTTGATGTCGAGCCGGCCGATCGAGAGCACGCGCGGCAGGTCCTCCGGCAGCGCGTCGAACACCGTCGGGCGGCCTTCCGGGTCGTGGTTGGTGGTCACGAGGCCGCGCGGCTTGTGATAGAGCCACATCCGCGTGCGCTCGCGCGCCGGCAAGGGCTCGCCATCGACCAGCACGACGTCGTCGGGCCCGACATCGCGCGCCGGACTTTCCAGCACCGCGCCGTTCACGCTGACGCGGCCTTCCGCGATCATCGCCTCGCTGTCGCGGCGCGAGGCGACGCCGGCCCGCGCCATCACCTTGGCGATGCGCTCGGGCTCCTGCGCCAGCGAGGGCAGGATCACGGCTGAGGGCGCTGCAGTCTCCTCGCCGCGGGGCCGACGCGGCCGCTCGGGCCGCTTGCCGTCGCGCGCGCCGAAGCTGCGCCCGCGCG
>NZ_JBXAQP010000031.1:0-3862 GCF_058807355.1 Allobosea sp. GW821-FHT12C12 | reverse complement strand
TCGCGGCCGTGTTCGGCGACGAGGTTCGTGATCAGCGTCTGGTCGATTTTTGAGGAAGCGGCGCAGAGCGCGAGGCCGACTTCCGAGAGGCCGAGCTCGAACAGCCGGTTGCCGCGCCGCGACTGGCAGTAGTAGTCGCGCTTCGGCGTCGCCCGCGCCAAAATCTCGATCTGGCGATCGTTGAGGCCGAAGCGGCGATAGATCGCAGTGATCTGCGGCTCGATCGCGCGTTCGTTCGGCAGCAGCAGCCGGGTCGGGCAGCTCTCGATGATCGCCGGTGCGATCGCGGAATTATCAATGTCCGACAGGCTCTGTGTGGCGAAGATGACGCTGGCGTTCTTCTTGCGCAGCGTCTTCAGCCATTCGCGGAGCTGGCCAGCAAAGCCCTCATCGTCGAGTGCGAGCCAGCCTTCGTCGATGATCAGCAAGCTCGGCCGCCCGTCGAGGCGATCCCCGATGCGGTGAAACAGATAGGACAGCACGGCCGGCGCCGCGCCGGTGCCGACCAGGCCCTCGATCTCGAAGGCCTGAACATCGGACGAACCCAAATGCTCGGTCTCAGCGTCGAGCAGCCGGCCATAGGGGCCGCCGACACAATAGGGTCGCAATGCCTGCTTGAGATCGTTCGATTGCAGCAGGACGCACAAGCCGGTGATGGTGCGCTCTTCGAGCGGCGCCGAGGCAAGCGAGGTCAGCGCCGTCCAGATATGCTCCTTGGCCTCCGGCGTGATCGCGACGCTTTCTCTCCCCAGGATCGCGACGATCCAGTCGGCAGCCCAGGCGCGCTCATGGCTGTCATGGATGCGGGCGAGCGGCTGCAGCGAGACGGAAGCGTCCGAGCCTTCGGTCAGTCCACCGCCAAGGTCGTGCCAGTCGCCCCCCATGGCGAGCGCGGCGGCGCGCATCGAGCCGCCGAAATCGAAGGCGAAGACTTGGGCCTTGGCGTAGCGCCGGAACTGCAAGGCCATCAACGCCAGCAACACGGATTTGCCGGCGCCGGTCGGACCGACGACCAGCGTGTGACCGACATCGCCGACATGCAGCGACAGCCGGAACGGAGTCGCGCCTTCGGTTTTGCCGAACAGCAAGGGCGGCGCGTCGAAATGCTCGTCCCGTTCCGGCCCCGCCCACACCGCCGAGAGCGGGATCATATGGGCGAGATTGAGCGTCGAGATCGGCGGCTGGCGGACATTGGCGTAGGCATGTCCGGGCAGGCTCCCGAGCCAAGCATCGACCGCGTTGACCGTCTCGATCATGGCGGTGAAGTCGCGGCCCTGAATCACTTTCTCGGCGAGCCGCAGCTTCTCGTCGGCCAGCAGCGGGTCGGCGTCCCAGACCGTGATGGTCGCGGTGACATAGGTCAGGCCAGCCAGGTCCTGACCGAGTTCCTGCAGGGCCTGATCGGCATCGGCCGCCTTGTTGGCCGCATCGGTATCGACCAGCGCCGATTGCTCGTTGGTCATCTCCTCCTTCAGAATCGCGGCGATCGACTTGCGCTTGGCGAACCATTGCCGCCTGATTTTGGTCAGCAGCTTCGTCGCATCGGTCTTGTCGAGCAGGATTGCCCGGGTCGACCAGCGATACGGAAAGGCCAGCCGGTTGAGGTCGTCGAGCAGGCCCGGCGTGGTCGCGGTCGGGAAACCGACGATCGTCAGCACACGCAGATGCCGGTCGCCCAGCCGCGGCGCGAGCCCGCCGATCAGCGGCTGGTCGGCGAGCAGCGCGTCAAGATGGATGGGGGTCTCGGGCACACGGACGCGATGGCGCTTGGTCGAGACGCAGGCATGCAGATAGGTCAGCGTCTCGCCGTCATCGAGCCAGACGCATTCCGGCATGAAACCGTCGAGCAGGGCGAGCACGCGATCGGTGCGGTCGATGAAGGCGCGCAGGATCTCATGCGGGTCGACGCCGGAGTGTTCGCGACCCTCATAGAGCCAGGTCTCGGCGCGGGCGGCATCCTCGGCCGGCGGCAGATAGAGGAAGGTCAGGAAATAGCTCGAGACGAAGTGGATGCCTTCTTCCTCGAAATCGGCCTTGCGCTCGGCATCGACCAGGCCCGAGGCCGGATCGGGAAAGATGCTGTCCGGATAGGTCGCGGCCTCATGGCGCTGCGCCTCGACGAAGATCGACCAGCCCGAGCCGAGACGGCGGAAGGCGTTGTTCAGCCGTCCCGCGACTGCAACGAGTTCTGCCGCAACGGCGGAATCGAGATCGGGGCCACGAAAGCGCGCGCTGCGTTGGAATGAGCCATCCTTGTTGAGCACGACGCCGGGTGCGACCAGCGCGGCCCAGGGTAGGTAGTCGGCGAGCCGGCTGGCCGTGCGGCGGTATTCGGCGAGGTTCATCATGGCCGCGCCCTCACACCGACAAATGACCGGGGATGCGCAGGTGCCGGCGGCCGACCTCGACGAAGAGCGGGTCGCGCTTCGCCGCCCAAACCGCCGCGAAATGACCGATCGCCCAGATCGCGAGACCGGCGAGCCAAAGCCGAAGGCCCAGGCCGACGGCGCCGGCGAGCGTGCCGTTCAGGATCGCGATGGCGCGCGGCGCCCCGCCGAGCAGGATCGGCTCGGTCAGCGCCCGATGGACCGGCACGGTGAATCCCGGCACGGCGTCGAGTTGTTCGAAGGCGGCCGCCATCAGATTAGCGCCCCGCCGCCGAAGGAGAAGAACGACAGGAAGAAGCTCGACGCCGCGAAGGCGATCGAAAGCCCGAAGACGATCTGGATCAGCCGGCGGAAGCCGCCGGAGGTGTCGCCGAAGGCGAGCGTCAGCCCGGTCGTGATGATGATGATCACCGCAATGATCTTGGCGACCGGCCCCTCGACCGACTGGAGGATCTTTTGGAGCGGCTGCTCCCACGGCATCGACGAGCCGGAAGCGTGCGCTGTAGGCGCCAGCATGATGCTGACGCAAATGGCGGTGACGGAGGTGGCGGCGCGGCTATAGCCGCGCAAAAGCGTGCGGATCACGAGAGGTCTCCAATGTTCGGGATGGCTTGGCTGATGCGGTAGTCGCCGTCCGGGCGGAGGCTCTCGACGTGCGCAAGCTCAGTGAGCCGGCGGGCAGAGCCGCGCCCGGTGAGCACGGCGACGAGATCGATGGTCTCGGCGATCAGCGCGCGCGGGACCGTGACGACGGCTTCCTGGATGAGCTGTTCGAGCCGGCGCAGCGCGCCGATGCCGGAGCCGGCATGGATGGTGCCGATGCCGCCGGGATGGCCGGTGCCCCAGGCCTTGAGCAGATCGAGTGCTTCGGCGCCGCGCACCTCGCCGATCGGAATGCGGTCGGGACGCAGGCGTAAGCTGGAGCGCACGAGATCGGAGAGCGTGGCGACGCCGTCCTTGGTGCGCATGGCGACGAGGTTCGGCGCGGCGCATTGCAGCTCGCGCGTATCCTCGATGATGACGACGCGGTCGGCGCCCTGCGCCACCTCGGCCAGCAGCGCGTTGGTGAGCGTCGTCTTGCCGGTCGAGGTGCCGCCGGCGACGAGGATGTTCGCGCGTGATGCAACGGCCGCGCGCAAGGTCGCGGCCTGATAGGCAGTCATGATCCCGGCGGCGACATAGTCGTCGAGCGTGAAGATCGCGACGGCGGGCTTGCGGATGGCGAAGGCCGGCGCCGCGACGACAGGTGGCAGCAGCCCCTCGAAGCGCTCTCCGGTCTCGGGCAGTTCGGCCGAGACACGGGGGCTGCGCGGATGCACCTCGGCGCCGACATGATGCGCGACCAGGCGCACGATGCGCTCGCCAGCGGCGGCCGACAGCGTTTCGCCCGTATCGGCCAGTCCCTCGGACAGACGGTCGACCCAGATGCGACCATCCGGATTCAGCATCACCTCGACGACGGCCGGGTCTTCCAG
>NZ_JBXAQP010000030.1:0-5183 GCF_058807355.1 Allobosea sp. GW821-FHT12C12 | reverse complement strand
CGATAGGCCGTCTCGATGCCGCGCGTCAGGTCGCCGCCCGCGATCGCATGCAGGCGATCGGCGAACTCCGTCGTCGCGCCGTCGACAACCGCGTTGATCTCGTTGATGCCTTCGACGAGTTCCTTCAGCGGCCCTTCGACTGTCCCGGCATCGGCCGATTGCGAGAAATCGCCGTCGCGCGCGGCGGCGACGACGACGCCGGCCTCGCGCAGCAGCGCCTGGATGGCGGCGGCCTGATCGGCATCGGCGCGCAGGCCGGTCTCGCGCTCGAGGCGGCTCGCTTCGAGCTCGAGCGCGTTGCGGCGATAGGTTTCGAGGCCGCCGCTGAGCGCGCCGATCTCGTCGGCACAGGCCGGCGCCGGAATGGCCTTCGAGAAATCCCCCGCCTGCATGCCGACCAACGACGCGTTGAGCGATTCGAGCGGCTTGGCGATGCGCCGCCGCACGCCGCGCCAGCTCAGGGCGCAAAGCAGCAGAAGCCCGGCCAGCAGGGCGCCCATGATGGCGAGCTTGGTCCAGGCCCGGTTGAGCTGGTTCTGCGTCACCGCCGCCATGTCGTCGAGCGACTGGGTCACGGCCGAGACGATGGCGGTAAAGGGGCCGTTGCACTGCCTGGTCCAGTCCTCGGCGCCGATGACCGCGCCCGCGCTTTGGCCGAGCTTGCCGATGAGCCCGTCCATCATCGCATTGGCGGCGACGACCTCGTTCGTCATCACGCCGACCTTGCGGGCAAGCTCAGTCGAGACGCCGGGGCGGGCAGCGAGCTGGCGCAGCTGGGCGAGCCCGGCATTCGAGGCGCCGCGCAATTCGCCGATGGCGCGGAGCTGCGCCGGTTCGAGCGCCTTGCCCGATCCAAGCGGCGCGCGCAAAACCGAGCATTGCGTGCCGTAATTGGAGCGGACCTGCCAGCCGGCCGCCTTGAAGGCCTGCAGGTCGGCGAGCGCCGGATCGGCCATGCGGGCGGCGTTGGAGGTGACGCCCGAGGCCTGGACGATCGCGGTCTCGATCTCGCCGACGCCGTTGTACCAGGGCATGGTCGCGGCGAGGCTGCGCTGCGCGCGGGGCTTCGCGGCCTCGGCATACATGTCCGGCAGGCGCGTCTCGGTCTGCTTCTCGCTGGCGGCGATGGCGTCGGCAAGCCTGACCCGGTCGGCGAGGTCCGTCGCCCGCAAGCGCTCGACCGCCCCGGCCAGGTGGCCGCGATTGGCCTGCTCGACCTGCTTGATCACGGCCGCGGCGTCATCCGTCGCCTGGATGGCGGTCTGGGCCTGGCCGCGATTGGACCGGATCGCATTGCCCGCGAGCAGCAGCGCGCGGTCAGCCTCGACCAGGCTCGTCAGGCGGGTGTTGGTGGTGACGTCCGTGATGGTGTCCTGCGCCAGATAGGCCAGCGTGCCGACGGCCGGGATGCAGATGCCGGCCATGGTGGCGAGCAGGTAACGCTTGATCGAGGTCGAGAACATGTCGCGGATCGCCTTCCGAACGCCCGGCGACCGTCTGGGCGGCCGGTTGCGACCGGAAAAGCGGCAAGCCGTCCCGGACGGAACGACCCTGGCGCGGCAAGGTTAAAATTCGCCGAAAAGCGGCAGTATCCGGTTAAGCCGGTCCGCGGCTACAGATTGAACACCCGGTGCGGCACGAACTCGCCCTGCGCGACCTCTCCGGTGGCGATCAGCACGCCGCCGCAGGTGGTATAGACCGCGGACGCCTCGACCGGCGCATCGCGACCGCGCAGCAGCACGCTCTGGCCGCGCTTCAACCTGAGCGCGGCGTCGCGGTGGACGACGATTTCCGGGATCAGCGCGAGCGCGGCGCTGACCGGCAGAAGCGCGACTGTCGCGGCTTCGGGGCTCTCCCGCAGCGTCTCGACGTTCGCGGCGGCGGCCAGGCCGAAAGGGCCGACGCGGGTGCGACGCAGATGCACGACATGGCCGAGGCAGCCGAGCGCGATGCCGAGATCGCGCGCGATCGCCCTGACATAGGCGCCCTTGCCGCATTCGGCCTCGAAGGTCGTGGCCGCCCCGTCATGGCTGACGATGCGCAGCGCGTCGATCTCGACGGGGCGCGCCTCCAGCGCGACCTCCTCGCCGTCGCGGGCGAGGTCGTAGGCGCGCTCGCCGGCGATCTTGATCGCCGAGAATTGCGGCGGCACCTGGCTGATCGTGCCGGTGAAGCGCGGCAGCAGCGCCGTGATGTCGGGCTCCATCGGGCGAGCATCGGAGGTCGCGATGACCTTGCCCTCCGTGTCGTCGGTGTTGGTCTGCATGCCCCAGGCCACGGTGAACTGATAGGCCTTGCGGCCGTCCATGACGAAGGGGACGGTCTTGGTCGCCTCGCCGAGCGCGATCGGCAAAAGGCCGGAGGCGAGCGGATCGAGCGTGCCGGCGTGGCCGGCCTTCCTGGCCGAGAAGGCGCGCTTGACCACGGCGACGGCATGGGTCGAGGTCATGCCGATCGGCTTGTCGAGCACGACCCAGCCATGCACGTCGCGCTTCTTCGGGCGCGGCGCGAGGCACTGGCCGCCGGGCTCCTCCGGCGCCGCCTGCTGTTCGGGAGCGGTGACGTCACTCATCGCCGCCGCCTTTGGGGTTTGCGCCCTCCTCGCCGATCCGCAGCGGCTGCTTCAGGATGTCCCGGCGAACCTTGTCGGAATGGAGCAGCGCATCGACGCGCTCGGCCTCGGCAAAGCTCTCATCCTGCAGGAAGCGGATATCGGGCGCGAATTTCAGGTTCACGCGATGGGCGATCTCGCCGCGGATGTATTTCTTGTGCGTGTTGAGCGCCTTCAGCACGGGTCCGACATCGCCGCCGCCGAGCGGCATGACGAAGCAGGTCGCGAGCTTGAGATCGGTCGAGAGCCTGACCTCGGGCACGGTGACGACGTGCCTGGCCAAAACCTCGTCATGGATGTCGCCGCGCGCGAGCAACTCGGCGAGCGCGTGGCGGATCAGCTCGCCGATGCGCAATTGCCGCTGGTTCGGCCCGGAGGATTTCGCTGGTCTTGCCATGATGGTTCTCGTTCTCCGGGATCGGACCGGATGGACGGCTCAAACATCATGGCCGGGCTCCGGCCCGGCCATGACGTGATGGGTCGGACGCGACGGGCGCCGCGTTGGGAGGGAGACGGCCGGGACGGAGCCCGACCGTGACGGCTCGCCTTACAGCGTCCGCTTGATCTCCTCGACGCGGTAGCACTCGATGACGTCGCCGGCGCGCATGTCCTGGTAGTTCTCGAAGGACATGCCGCATTCCTGGCCGGCCACGACTTCCTTGGCGTCGTCCTTGAAGCGCTTGAGCTGGGCGAGCCTGCCTTCGTGGACCACGACGTTGTCGCGGATCAGGCGGACATTGGCGCCGCGCTCGATCGTGCCGTCGGTGACGCGGCAGCCGGCGATCTTGCCGACCTTCGAGACGTTGAAGATCTCGAGGATCTGCGCGTTTCCGAGCATGGTTTCGCGGAGGGTCGGCGCGAGCAGACCCGACATCGCCGCCTTCACGTCGTCCACGAGATTGTAGATGATGTTGTAGTAGCGGATCTCGACGCCGGCCCGTTCGGCCGCCTCGCGCGCTTCCTTGTGGGCGCGCACGTTGAAGCCGATCACCGCCGCGCCGGAAGCCTGGGCGAGCGTGATGTCGGATTCGGTGATGCCGCCGACACCCGATTGCAGCACGCGGGCGCGCACCTCCTCGTTGCCGACTTTTTCGAGCGTTCCCACAATGGCTTCCACAGAACCTTGCACGTCGGCCTTGATGACGAGCGGGAACTCCTTGCGGCCGGCGCCTTCCTTGAGATCGCGCATCATCTCGGCCAGCGAACGGCCCGCGCCCGATCCGCCGCCGCGCGCGGCGATGCGGTCGCGCTTCTGGCGCTCGCGGTAATCGGTGATCTCGCGGGCGCGCGCCTCGGACTCGACCACCGCGACGCGGTCGCCTGCCTCGGGCGTGCCGTTGAAGCCGAGAACCTCGACCGGGAGAGAGGGCGGCGCCTCCCTGATATGGGCGCCGGTGTCGCCGATCAGGGCGCGCACGCGGCCCCATTCGGAGCCCGCCACGACGATGTCGCCGGTGCGCAGCGTGCCGCGCTGGACGAGCACGGTCGCGACCGGGCCGCGGCCGCGGTCGAGCTTGGCCTCGATCACGGTACCCTCGGCCGGACGGTCGGGGTTGGCCTTGAGATCGAGCAGTTCGGCCTGGAGCGCGATGGCCTCGAGCAGCTTGTCGAGGTTCTTGCCGGTCTTGGCCGACACCTCGATCTCGAGCGTCTCGCCTCCCAGCGTCTCGACCTGGATCTCGTATTGCAGCAGCTCGGAGCGCACGCGCTCGGGGCTGGCGTCGGACTTGTCGATCTTGTTGATCGCCACGATCAGCGGCACGCCGGCGGCCTTGGCGTGGTTGATCGCCTCGACCGTCTGCGGCATGACGCCGTCATCGGCCGCGACGACCAGCACGACGACGTCGGTGACCTTGGCGCCGCGGGCGCGCATCGCCGTGAAGGCGGCGTGGCCGGGCGTGTCGATGAAGGTGACCTGAGCGCCCGACGGCGTCTTCACCTGATAGGCGCCGATATGCTGGGTGATGCCGCCGGCCTCGCCGGTGACGACATGGGTGTGGCGGATCGCGTCGAGCAGCGAGGTCTTGCCGTGGTCGACATGGCCCATGATGGTGACGACGGCCGGGCGCGAGACCAGCGTGTTCTCGGGGTCGTCGTCGCGGAACAGATCGCCCTCGACGTCGGAATCGGCGACGCGCCTGACGGTGTGGCCCATTTCCTCGGCGACGAGCTGGGCGGTGTCGGCGTCGATCACGTCGGTGATCTTGTGCATCGCGCCCTGCTTCATCAGGAGGCGGATGACGTCGACGCCGCGCTCGGTCATGCGGTTGGCGAGTTCCTGGATGGTGATCGTCTCGGGAACGATCACCTCGCGCATCACGCGCTCCTTGGCGACGTCCGAGGCGCGATGCCCCGTCATGCGCTGGACGCGGCGGCGGAAGGCGGCGACCGAGCGCGTGCGCTCGTCGTCGCCGCCGGTCGCGGTCGAGAGCGTCAGGCGGCCGCGCGGCTTCTCGCCGACCTTCGGGGTCTTGGGCGCGGGCACGGGCGCGCCGCGCGGCGGACCGCCGGCAAAGCCGCCCGGGCGGCGGAAGGCGGGCCTCGCCTCGCCGTCGTCGGGGCGGCTGCGCGG
>NZ_JBXAQP010000029.1:0-12635 GCF_058807355.1 Allobosea sp. GW821-FHT12C12 | reverse complement strand
ATGAAGCGGTTGTAGAGCGTCTTGTGCGGACCGTAGCCCTTGGGCGCGTCCTTCCACTGGAGGCCGTTGCGGATCACATAGACGATGCCGCTCACCACGCGCCGATCATCGACCCGCGGCACGCCATGCGACAGCGGAAAATACGCCTCGATCCGCGCCATCTGGCGCTCGTTCAGCAGGAACAGTTCACTCATCACAATGTCCTCCCGGACACCGTGAATCACATCTCAAACCAAATTAACAGGTCCTGAGCCTAGCTCGCGAACCTGCTTTGCCTTGGCCGGGAACAGATACAATTGATCGCGCCAGTTACCGACATGCTTTCGTTCCAGCTTATCGAGCTGTCTATCCTCGCCGAAGAATCAACGCATCGGGCGCGGCTTGTCGAAGTCACGACGGAGGAGCCTGCGCGTAGCGGAACGATAGCCCTATCAGGCGGCAGCCGTATCGCTCGTTGCGCGGTGCGGATCGCGATAGGCGAGCAGGCGCAGCGCGTTGAAGACGACCAGGATCGTCGACCCCTCGTGGACCGCCACCGCGGGACCGATGCCGAGGCCGAGAATGGTCGCCGGGATCAGCACCGCGACGATGCCCAGGCTGACGAAGACGTTCTGCCGGATGATCGAGCGGGTCTGGCGGCTGAGGCCGACGGCGAAGGGCAGATGGGCCAGGTTGTCGGCCATCAGGGCGACGTCCGCCGTCTCGAGCGCCACGTCGGATCCGGCCGCCCCCATGGCGATGCCGACCGTCGCGCTCGCCATGGCGGGTGCGTCGTTGACGCCGTCGCCGACCATCGCAACCTTGCTCTGCGCGCTCAGCTTCCTGATCGCCTCGACCTTGTCCTCGGGCATCAGATCGCCCCAGGCCTCGTCGAGGCCGACATCCTTGGCGATCGCGTCGGCGACCTTCTGGTTGTCGCCCGAGATCATGATCATGCGCGAGACGCCGAGATCGTGCAGCGCCTTCAGCGAGTCGCGCGCCGCCGCGCGCGGCGTGTCCATCAGGCCGATCACGCCGAGATCTCGTTCGCCCCGCCGGATCGCCATGGTGGTGCGTCCGCCTTCGCGCAATCTCGCGACGGCATCCTTCATCGCGCCGCCGAGGCTCGGGACGCCGTCCGCGCCGAACATCTCGGCCTTGCCGATCCAGACGGTCTCGCCCGAGACGGTGGCGGTGACGCCGCGTCCGGTCAGGCTGGTGAGATCGGAGGCGGATGTGATCTCGCCGCCGCCGAGCCTTTCCTTGCCGTCGCGGACGATCGCCTCGGCGAGCGGATGGTCGCTCAGGGTCTCGACGGCGACCGCGACCGCCAGCAGGTCGCTTTCCTCGACGCCGTCGGCCGTCACGATGTCGGTGATGCGCGGGCGGCCCTCGGTCAGGGTGCCGGTCTTGTCGAAGGCGATCGCCGTGAGCGAGCCGAGATTCTCCAGCGGCGCACCGCCCTTGACGAGCACGCCGCCGCGCGCGGCGCGCGCGACGCCCGACAGGACCGCGCTCGGCGTCGCGATGGCGAGCGCGCAGGGGCTCGCCGCCACGAGCACCGCCATGGCGCGATAGAAGCTGTTGCGGAAGGGCTCGTCGATCACGACCCAGGCGAAGAGCAGGACGAAGGCGAGCGCGAGCACAGCCGGAACGAAGATGCGCTCGAACCTGTCGGTGAAACGCTGCGTCGGCGATCTGCGTCTCCGCCTCGCTGACCATCTTCACGACCTTGGCGAGCGCGGTCTCGTTCGACCGGCGGGTGACCTCGACCTCGAGCCAGACATACTCCCGGACCGTCGCGCCCGTCGCCGCGTCCGCCTCGGCCAGCAGACGACCCGCCGCGTCGTGGATCAGATGCGTCGTCCCGGACGGCGTCGTGTTCGTCACCGTCCGCACGCTCAGCCGCTCCAGGCCGTCATAGGTGTAGGCGCCCCTGACGCTGCCGCCCACGCTCGCCTGCGACAGACGATCCGCCGCATCATGCGTGAACGTCCAGGCCGCGCCGGACCTGGTGTCGGTCACGATGCTGGCGGAATGATTGATCAATTTTATATCTCACGAGAAGGAGCCTCAGAAGCATAAAGATGCACTTCTTCGGCCGAAAGCTTAATCCACCCTTGAGAGAGGAAAATATCGACACCATATCTATAATTTGTATTATCAACTACATCGCGGATCATTACGCTAGTGCATAATGGAAAACTATCACTATATTCCATGTTTATACTATCTGGTCGAAAATTCATCGCTACAAATCTCACAATTGGATATTCCTTGCCTTCCCCTTTCTCAGAATCAACTTCTGGAAGCCAGAATTCAAAAATCGCATGAGACGGAATGCTGATATCCAATTTGACAATGGACGCACCCGAGAGTTGAGAAGCATATTCTTTGAGATACTTTTCCATATTCGAAAGGCCTTTTAAAAGTCGCCGATGAAACGCGGGCAAACTGAACTCGGAAGCGATCCGATTTTCAACACTCGGGTTTTGCCGCTTCGCAAACAGAAATACTGACATATGTTAGTTAGTCCAATCCGCCCGGACCCTTGGAGACTACAAAGATCAGAAGCTTGGCATATTTGCATCCCTTGATCGCGAGGCGACGATAATTGCTCGCCAGTCGCCAACCCCTCCCGATCCGTCCACATGATCGGCGAGTTCAGCGCATAGGCATAGACGCTCGGCCCGTCGACGAAGCCGCGCGGGTCGGGCTGGAGGTATCGTCCGGTGGTCGGGTCGTAGTGGCGGCGCCAGTTGTCGTGCAGGCCGGTCTCGAGCTGGAACCACTGGCCGGGGAAGCGGGCGTCGAGCGAGGCCGGGCCCGTGATGCTTTGGACCTCGCCATAGGGCCTGTAGAGCGCGTCCCAGACCAGGGCTCCGGCGGCGTTCGTCATCCGCACCGGCCGGTCGAGATGGTCGGCATGGACGAACAGCGTCTGCGGGCTCGCCGTGTCGACATCGGCCACAACCGCCAGCGGCAGGGCGCGTTGGGCGATGCCGCGCCTGGGCCCGTTCAGCGAGGGCAGCTGCGCGCGCGCCGTCGGGTCGTTGTCGTTCTCCGCCGCGCCGAGCCTGCTGGAGAGGTTGCCACGCGCGTTGTCGTTGGCCGGCCGCGCCATCGGGCCTGTGTCGGCCCCGAGATCGTCGATCTCGAGCCAGACATATTCCCGGACCGTCGCGCCCGTCGCCGCGTCCGCCTCGGCCAGCAGACGACCCGCCGCGTCGTGGATCAGATGCGTCGTCCCGGACGGCGTCGTGTTCGTCACCGCCCGCACGCTCAGACGCTCCAGGCCGTCATAGGTGTAGGCGCCCCTGACGCTGCCGCCCACGCTCGCCTGCGATAACGCTGAAAGCGTCCAATATATATCGTCAGTCAATACAATTTCACAGAAGGCTGTCAATGCAATTCTGTCTCACCCATTAAGAAAGCAAACATAAGATAAATATAAATATTATTCTGTAAATTTTTGCTTATAGTATAATTTCTGCTCTACGATAAATTCGACACATTTTGGATTATCATCAATATATTTTTCATAAAAATCTGGTTCTGTAACGTATTTATCGATTCCAATATAGGATTTGCCATTAATTATATTTTGAGTATGATCAATTTTTGGAACAAAAGTCCAATTTTTAGGAATTTTATTATCAATTATATCAAAAATAATGCTATTATAAAATAAAATATAACTACTTTGGTCCTCAGTGTTATCTATCAGATATTCGATCCGATTAGACGAAAAGAGAATACCGTAAACCGGATAGATTATGTTGCGCGAAAATATATGTATAAGATTATCGTCACTGTCCATTTCTGGAGTTAATTCAGAAGGATTTTTGAGTTTTATTTTCATTATTTTATCTTCATATCACCGATAATTCCGGCGGAATTAGTCATCCAATGTGCTGCCATACCAGGATGAGAATTCCGGAACTTTTTGCCACCTGCGGGAAATTTGGTATTTGGGATAATGCATTGTCCTTGGCCAGAGAGAGCGAGGCCCATAGACTCCTCCAATAATAGCTCCTGCCGTAGCTCTGCAGCCCCTCCCGATCCGTCCACATGATCGGCGAGTTCAGCGCATAGGCATAGACGCTCGGCCCGTCGACAAAGCCGAGCGGGTCGGGCTGGAGGTATCGTCCGGTGGTCGGGTCGTAGTGGCGGCGCCAGTTGTAGTGCAGGCCGGTCTCGAGCTGGAACCACTGGCCGGGGAAGCGGGCGTCGAGCGAGGCCGGGCCCGTGATGCTTTGAACCTCGCCATAGGGCCTGTAGAGCGCGTCCCAGACCAGGGTCCCGGCGGCGTTCGTCATCCGCACCGGCCGGTCGAGATGGTCGGCATGGACGAACAGCGTCTGCGGGCTCGCCGTGTCGACATCGGCCACAACCGCCAGCGGCAGGGCGCGTTGGGCGATGCCGCGCCTGGGCCCGTTCAGCGAGGGCAGCTGCGCGCGCGCCGTCGGGTCGTTGTCGTTCTCGGCCGCGCCGAGCCTGCCGGAGAGGTTGCCACGCGCGTTGTCGTTGGCCGGCCGCGACATCGGGCCTGTGGCGGCCCCGAGATCGTCGATCTCGAGCCAGACATACTCCCGGACCGTCGCGCCCGTCGCCGCGTCCGCCTCGGCCAGCAGACGACCCGCCGCGTCGTGGATCAGATGCGTCGTCCCGGACGGCGTCGTGTTCGTCACCGTCCGCACGCTCAGCCGCTCCAGGCCGTCATAGGTGTAGGCGCCCCTGACGCTGCCGCCCACGCTCGCCTGCGACAGACGACCCGCCGCATCATGCGTGAACGTCCAGGCCGCGCCGGACCTGGTGTCGGTCACGACGTTTCCCGCATTGTCATGCGCGAAGGTCCGCGACACCGCGCCGTTCGTCGTCACCTGCGTCATCCGGTTCGAGGTCGCGGCATAGCTCGTCACCTTCTCCGTCGCCGTCCCGCCCGAGACAAGAATCTCGTGGGTCCGGTTGCCGCCCGAGCCATAATAATAGGTCAGATCGCCCCAGACGCCAGTGGCGTTCTGCAGCCGCCGCGCCGGCGAGTACCAGAAGCTCTGGCTCGGCGGCGGCGAAACATCGTCATAGGTCGCGATGCCGGTCAGGTTGAGGCCGTTGTCGGCGCGGTCGTGGAAGCGCCTGATCGTCGCCACGCCCGTCGCCGTGTTCTCGAAGATCAACTCTTTAAAATAGGCGTTCTCATAGCCCGTATAAATCTAATTCTATATATCAACGCGGGTGGCCTTATAAAAGTAAGTAAAAGTGAATTGTATCTCAACAGAGTTAGAGTTTTCATCCTTGATGAAAGTTAATTGGCCAAGTCTTCCTGTCGATATCATTAATGTGTTAAATCTTACTGATAATTCATCAAAATTTATATTAGAAATATCATATTCTTCTCCATCGACAAAATCGTACCCCCTTACAGCAATTCTGCTGCCAATGAGAGATATTTCGTACTCGCTGCGACCATCCTCGAAATCAGCCCTCCACCTTCCAAGCAATGACTTTGGATAAATCGTCCCCTTTTCATTTTCTGTTTCTGTTATCATTTTTTGCCCTTTGCTTCATCGTATCCTGGCGGCTTAGGTTTAATAATATCTTTCCGGTACTTGGGTCTTTGAATACGCTATATTCGAGTTGATCGAGCAGCCCAGAAAAATATCGCGCCGTTCCATAGACAGCCACTGATTGCGCGATGGCCGTAGAGCACCCGTCAGAGCCAATAATTGTACCGCCATTAGGAAGCCCTGCTTCCCAGTATTCGGCGTAAGCCGACAAAGGAAAAAAGCCACACAAAGCAATGGAAAAGAATGTAAGAAGCCGCACTTTCACACTCCATATTCCGTTAAAATTGTCCTTTAACGAAATTCGCTCACATAAATGACAGGATGCAACTTAAGCGCGTTCTGTCAACTGGGAGAATTGGAGGCGCGCCGGAGCTTCCCGGTTGAACCTGCGCGCGGCGGAACGATAGACCTGTCGGGCGGCAGCCCTATCGCCTGTCGCGCGGTGCGGATCGCGATAGGCGAGCAGCCGCAGCGCGTTGAAGACGACCGGGATCGTCGATCCCTCATGGACGGCCATCGCGGGACCGATGCCGAGGCCGAGGATGGTCGCCGGGATCAGGCCGCGACGATGCCCAGGCTGACGACGACGTTCTGCTGGATGATCGAGCGGGTCTGGCGGCCGAGGCCGACGGCGAATGGCAGATCGGCGAGGTTATCCGCCATCAGCGCGACGTCCGCCGTTTCGAGCGCACCCACGGATCCGGCGGGAGCGCCGCCGGGTCGCGCCGCAATCTCCATCCGCTCATGGTCGCTTCCCCGGATGATGTCACATCGCGTCGCGCGGCACGTTGAGGGGAATGCCGAGCATGATCCGCCCGTGGCCGGCCGGCGCCGGCAGGTCGCCGGCCCGGATGTTGAGCGGGAGCGAGTGCAGCATCAGCGCCGGCATATCAAGGTCGGCGTCCCGCTTGCGTCGCAAGGCGACGAACGCGGTCTCGCCGGTGGCGTTGCCGACATGGATGTTCGCCCGGCGCTGGGCGCCGACCGAGCTGCGCCAGGCGGGAGCGCGCCGTCCGTCGGCGCCGTAATCGTGGCAAGCGTACAGGATGGCGTCGTCCGGCCGGTCGAGAATGCGGCGGATCGACTGGAACAGCCGGGCGGCGTCTCCCTTGTGGAAGTCGCAGCGCGCCGTCCCGGAATCCGGCATGAAAAGGGTGTCGCCGGTGAAGACGGCATCGTTCACGACATAGCTCAGATGGTCGAGCGTATGGCCGGGGGTGGCCATGACCTCGATCGTGAGATCGCCGAGCGCGATCGTCTCGCCATCCGCAAGCTGCCTGTCGAAGCTGCCGAGGCCGCGCCTGTCGGCGTCCAGCCCGTAGACATCGGCGATCGCCGCGGCGACCTCGCCGACTCGTTCGCCGATCGCGATCCTGCCGCCGAGCATCCGGCGCAGCTCGGCCGCGCCGGAGATATGGTCGTGATGGATATGGGTCTCCAGGATCCATTCCAGCCGCAGGCCGTGGTTGCGGGCGAAGCTCGCGATATCGTCGACGGGCTTGCGGCTGGTGTGGCCCGATCTGGGATCGAGATCGAAGACCGGGTCGATCACGGCGCAGGCCTTCGACCGGGCGCACCAGACGAGATGGCTCGCGGTGCCGCTGCGCCTGTCGTAGAAGGTTTCGACATTCGGGGTCATCTGGACGCCTCCGCCGTGATGGGGCCCGTGTCAGGCCTTGGGTTGCGGCAAGACGCGCAGATAGGGCTTCAGCGTCTTCCAGCCGTCAGGAAACTTCTCCCTGGCGGCCTCGTCGGACAGCGAGGGCACGATGATGACGTCGCCGCCCTGCTGCCAGTTGGATGGGGTCGCCACGCTGTGCCTCGCGGTGAGCTGAAGCGAATCGATCGTGCGCAGGATCTCGTCGAAGTTGCGCCCTGTGCTGGCCGGATAGGTCAGGCTGAGCTTCAGCTTCTTGTCCGGGCCGATGACGAAGACCGAGCGCACGGTCATCGTGTCGCTCGCATTGGGGTGGATCATGCCGTAGAGGCTGGCGACCTTGCGATCGGAGTCCGCGATCAGAGGGAAGTTGACGCGCTGACCCTGCGTTTCCTCGATGTCGTCTTCCCACTCGCCGTGGCGGGCGATCTCGTCGACGCTGAGCCCGATGACCTTGACGCCGCGCCGGTCGAATTCAGGCTTCAGCCGCGCCACGTCGCCGAGCTCGGTGGTGCAGACGGGGGTGAAGTTTTTCGGATGAGAGAAGAGCACGGCCCAAGAGCCATCGATCCAGTCGTGGAAGCTGATCGCTCCTTTTGTCGTTTCCGCGGTGAAGTCCGGAACGACATCGCCGAGTTGCAGTGTCATGATCGTTTCCTTTCCTGCCGGATTGGCGATGATGGGCCGACCGTGGTCGGCCCTGGGGCAGTTTCCCGGCAAGGGCGATCGAATACGCCCTTGCCGGGAAACCTCATTTCTGCCGGATCAGACGAGACGAGTTCGCCAGGATGCCGATATCGGGGATCGCCTGGAGCGAGGCCGCCAGGATGATCCCGAAAGCTGAGAGGGAAAGGCCGGCCGCGGAACGCTGAAGCCGACCTTCTCGACGGTCGACTTCGGCAGATCCAGCGTCACGGGCTTCGGATCGTGGTCGATCACCGCCTTCCCGGCGCTCAGCAGAACCTCGACGTTGCCGCCGATCGGGACTTCAAGCCTGCTCATCGCGGCACGTCGAACCCGGCGCCCTCGACCGCTTCAAAGACCGCATCCTTTGAGATCTTCGCCGGATCGTGCCTGACGATCGCGCTGTTGTCGGCTAGGGAAACCTTGACGACATCGATACCCGGAAGCGCGCCGACCGTCTTTTCGATGGCGCTGACACAATGCCCGCAATCCATCCCTTCGATCTTGAACTCGATCGTGTCGAGTGCTGCTTCGGCCATGACCGTCTCCTGTCTGAAAGTGCCTGCCATGCGAAGATGGGGTCTGTAGCCACCACAGGGTCAAGAGCCGTGATCGATATTTCGCCAGGAGGACGGCCCTGACCAGAACGCCTGCTCTGTTCGACCGCGGCGAACGCGAACATGCGCAGCTCCCGCGGGCGAAGGCGCTCGCGACCTGCGCCCTGGTTTCCCTTCCGGCCCGGTCCAATGGCGCTGCGCTGGCTCGCAACGATCCGAATTTGGATCGGGTTCGTCAACACGACCCAGTCCCCCAGCGACTTCGTCAAGCGGTGCGACAACCGTCCGCAACGGCCGGAGCCGTCATGCCCGCGGGCGGACATGAACGTCGCGATCGCGTGCAAGCCGAGATGGTGAGGGCGGCGGCGCTGCCCGGCGGCTGGCGCCTGACTCCCAAATGCTCGGATCGTGCTCCCGGACTACCTGCGCCGCGTGCTATGCCGAGGCCGGCCGTCATGCCGTCCTGTGACATGCCGTCCTTGGGAAACGAGAGATCGAATGCGCAACGTCCTGATCATCGGAATCGGCGCCGGCAATCCGGACTATCTCACCGTCCAGGCGATCGACGCCCTCAACCGGGTCGATGTCTTCTTCATCCCCGACAAGGGGACCGACAAGGCGGCGCTGCAACGCCTGCGCACCGATATCTGCGAGCGCTTCATCGAAGGCTCGGACTATCGCATGGTTTCCGTCGGGATTCCGACGCGGGCGGCGGCGGGACAGGATTATCGCGGCAGCGTCGACGAGTGGCATGCGCGCCTCGCCGACGACTACGAGCGCCTGATCACGACGGAGCTCGGCGACGGCCAGTGCGGCGGGCTGCTCGTCTGGGGCGATCCTGCGCTCTATGACAGCACGCTGCGGATCGTCGAGCAGATCCGCGCCCGGGGCGTCGCGCTCGACTACGAGGTCATCCCCGGGATCAGCAGCGTGCAGGCGTTGGCGTCGCGGCACCGCATCCCGCTCAACCGGATCGGCCAGCCGGTGCTGATCACCACCGGGCGCAAGCTCGCCGAGGGCTTCCCCGACGATATCGACAGCGTCGTCGTGATGCTCGACGGCGACCGGGCCTTCAAGCAAATCGCTCCGGACGAGCTCGATATCTACTGGGGCGCGTATCTCGGCACGCCGGACGAGATCCTCGTCTCCGGCAGGCTGTCCGAGGTGAAGGACGATATCGACCGCATCCGGCGCCAGGCCCGCGAGGACAAGGGCTGGATCATGGATACCTATCTGCTGCGTCGGGCCGGGGACGGCTGATGGTGCTCGGGAGCGTCTGAGCAGGCGCGCTCAGCGGGAGCGAGCCGGCCGCGTCCGCGCATTCGCGCGCGCCGGCCCCGCGCGCCACTCCTCGACCGACAGCGTCGGCAGGTCGAAATAGTCGCGCGTGGTCGCGTAGCCCTGTCCGCCCATGCGGCCGACCGCGTCGAGCGCGGCGGGGTCGACATGCAGCCTGTCATTGACCGTGTCGGCCCGGAAATGCGCGTAGACGACCTCGCCCAGGATGATCTCGCGCGAATTGCCTATGCCGAGCGTCGTGTGATGGCGGCATTCGAAGGCCGCCGGCGCCTCGCCGATCCAGGGGCAGGGCACCTTTTCGCCGGGCCGGGCGGTCAGGCCTGCTTCCGCCAGCTCGTCGATGCCGGCGGGAAACGGCACGGCGCAGATGTTCATGCCGGCGACCAGCGCGTCGGAGACGATGTTGACGGTGAAGGCGAGCGTCTCGCGGACATTGCGGCCGGTGTCCTTCTGCGCCCCGGTCGGCCGGTATTCGACGCCGAGCGCCAGGATCGCCGGATCGGCCGAAAGGCAGTTGAAGAAGGAGAAGGGCGCGGCGTTGACGCGGCCGGATGAATCGACCGTGGTCACGAGCGCGATCGGGCGCGGCACCACCGCCCCGATCAGCAGCTTGTAGCGCTCGCGCGGAGCCAGGCGCGCGAAGTCGAAGGCGACGGTGTCGCCGCTGGACGGCCGGGCGGCTTCAGCGAAGGCATCGCTCACGGGACGGCAACACCTTCGCTGACGGCATAGGGCGCGAGAACCTCGCGGATGTCGCGCTCGCCGCGCGGCGCGATCAACGCGCGGGCGACGACGGCGTGGAGATGGCGGTCCATCAGTTCCGCCGCGCGCGCTGCGTCGCCGGCGCGCAGGGCGCCGATGAGTTCGCGGTGCTCGCTGACCGCGCATTCCGACGAGTGCGGGCGCCCGTAGATCGCCAGGATCAGCGAACTGCGCGACGTGACCTCCTGGACGAGGCGCAGCAGCAGGCCGTTGCCGGTCATCTCGGCCAGCTTGATATGGAACTCGCCGGCGAGCCGGATCGATTCCGGCCCGTCGCGGCCCTGCGCTGTCTCCTCAAGCGCGACATGGGCCTCGAGTTCCGCTGCCCGCGCCTTGCCCAGACGGCCGGCGAGGCTTTCGGCGACGAGACGCTCCAGCCCGCGGCGCACGTCGAAGACGTCGCGCGCCTCCTCCAGCGTCGGATAGGCGACGGAGGCGCCGCGATTGGGCTTGAGCTCGACCAGCCCTTCGAGCGCCAGCCGGCCGAGCGCCTCGCGCACCAAAGTGCGGCTGACGCCGAACTGCTCGCCGATCGAATCCTCCGGCAGTTTCATCGCCGGCTTCAGCGCCTGCTCGATGATGGCGCGGCGCAGCGCACGGTAGACCGTCTGCGCCCGGCCCGGCGCGCGTTCGATCAGGGATGCGCCCGCGTCCTTGGCCGCTGCCCTCGGGCTGCTCCTTTTCGCCATGCCTGTCATGCCCGCGCGCCCTGGCTTGCCCGATTATATTGCATACAATAATACTGCCTGATCGTATGCAATACATGTGCTGGCCGCGACCTTGCAAGCCTCGGCCGGGCCACGTTCTGAACGAGGAGACCGAGGCGATGACGGCTTCCCTGCTGCTGCGCGATGTCCGGCCCCATGGCGGCCCCGCGACCGACATCCTGATCGCGGACGGCAGGATCGCGCGGATCGGCGCAGGCATCGTGCCGCCCGCCGGGGTTACGGTGGAGGAGGGGCGCGGCGACATCGTCGTGCCGGGGCTGGTCGAGGCCCACACCCATCTCGACAAGAACCTGCTCGGCCTGCCCTGGTATGTGAACGAGGTCGGCCCGAAACTGCTCGACAAGATCGACAACGAGCGGACGAACAAGAAGCGGCTCGACATCGAGCCGGCGCGCCAGTCGGCCCGGCAGGCCGTGCAGGCCTCCGTCTTCGGCGCGACCCATATCCGCAGCCATGTCGATGTCGACACCGAGCACGGCATGTGGGGCATCGAAGGCGCGATGGCGACGCGCGACGCCTGGCGCGACATCGTCGATATCGAACTCGTCGCCTTTCCGCAGTCGGGACTGCTGCGCCGACCGGGCACGCTGGAGCTGATGGACGCGGCGATGCGGGCCGGCTGCGAGGTCGTCGGCGGGCTCGACCCCTGCGCCATCGACCGCGACCCGAAGGGCCATCTCGACGCGATCTTCGGGCTCTGCCAGCGCCATGGCAAACCGCTCGACATCCACCTGCACGAACCCGGCGAGATGGGCGCGTTTTCGTTCGACCTGATCATCGAACGCACGCGCGCGCTCGGCATGCGGGGCAAGGTCGCGGTCAGCCACGCCTTCTGCCTCGGCGCCCCCGACCCGGCGCTGGTCGACCCGCTGATCGAGGAGATCGCCGCGCTCGACATCGCGATCGTCACCACCGCGCCGGCGAGCCGCCCTGTGCCCGCCGTCAAGCGCATGCTCGCGGCCGGCATCCGCATCGCGGCCGGCTCCGACGGCATCCGCGACACCTGGAACCCCTATGGCAATGGCGACATGCTGGAGCGGGCCGTGCTCGTCGGCCTGCGCAACAATCTGCGCCGCGACGACGAGGTCAGGCTGGCGCTCGACGTCTGCACGGTCGAAGGCGCGAAGCTGATGGAGGTCGCGGATTACGGCCTCGGCGAGGGCCGCATCGCCGATCTGCTGGTTCTGCCGGGCGAAACGCTGGCCGAAGCGGTCGTGACCCGCTCGCCGCTGCGCCGCGTCGTCAAGCGCGGCCGCATCGTCGCGCGCGACGGCGTGCCGCTGCGGCCCGCGCCCTGAGGCAAGGCCGGCTCGGGTGATTCCGAAGCAGACAGGCGAAGGTGAAGCGCGTCCCCTTCCCCCCGCTCGCGGTGGGGAAGGGCTAGGGATGGGGGGCCGAAAAG
>NZ_JBXAQP010000028.1:0-13232 GCF_058807355.1 Allobosea sp. GW821-FHT12C12 | reverse complement strand
CGCCGAACCGCGCGACGACGGCGCGATCGGGATCTCCTTCGCCTGTCACAATGGCGACGAGCTCGTCCTCAAGGCCAGACCAGAACCTTCTTCAACAGCCTGATAGATTGAATATATTAATTATCCTTGCGATCGATATATAGCGTAAAAAATAAAATATATACAGAAAATAATCATAGCAGATGTACATAACCGGCATTCGACGATAGGGCCAATTATGAATTCGTAAAAGAATAATGTAGCCCATAAACTGTCAAAACTGCCCACGGAACGATTCCTTTGCAAATCGATTCGGCTTGGGAAACGCTAGAATACAGAATCGATTTGTGCAGGAGCGCCGCTATTGTAGAGGTGATTTAGAGCCATCGTCGGTCCATTCAGGCGGCAGTCCAAGCTGGCTTCCGATCAAGCCGCGAATGCCGGGAGCGCGCCCATACTGTTCACAAGCCGCGTATTTAGGGGGGAGCCCGATCGCCGAATTGATCTTCTGCCATGAAGGCAGGTCGATTCCGACGCCGTCAAACGGACTTTCGCCTTTCACCAGCATCTGGCCGAAATCGCCGCCGAACTCTGCTGCCAGGTCGTAGGCATCGCTCGATTTGGACGCGCGTGGCGAGTTGAAGAACGCATTCGCTCCTCTTCCCCAGATCATGGACGCTTGTTGCCGTCCTCGCGGATCCAGGGCCTCGGCCTCCATCGAGAGGTTGCCTAGCCCGATCGGGATGCGTGGAGTCGGGATAGGAGCGCCGACGTCCACGAAGTTCATGCCGAGGGACACGGCCGCGGAAACGCCTGCAGCGATTTCGTCCGTCTCCGTGACATGAGTCACAGCCGCCTTGACGGTCAAATCCGCAGGCTGATCGGGCGCTACGACCTGGAGGCGATCGCTGACGCTGATGCATAGGGCCCGATTGACGGCATTCGCGATCAGAGCGCGCTGCTCGCTCGAAAGCTTCGGCCCGAGGGTCGGGGCGAAGGCGGTCGGAAGAAGCCTGACCGTTCTGGCGGCCAGAACCTGTTCCTTTCGCACGCTTAGACGTGACTTCGTTATCAGCCCGTCAGAGGGCTTCATCCCTTCGTAGGATGAGAGTTCAAGACCCTGAACAAGAGGAGTAGAAGCGCACGCCGGGAGAAACCCGACCATCACCAGCATCATCAGATGCCCGCGATTAAATCCGCTCACATGGCGCTTTCGATCAGACCCGCGCCCAG
This sequence comes from Allobosea sp. GW821-FHT12C12, assembly GCF_058807355.1. Lineage (NCBI taxonomy): Bacteria > Pseudomonadati > Pseudomonadota > Alphaproteobacteria > Hyphomicrobiales > Alloboseaceae > Allobosea > Allobosea sp. GW821-FHT12C12. The sequence goes on along the minus strand of NZ_JBXAQP010000028.1, from coordinate 12,020 downwards.
AAAGATAGGAGTGGCTCGCCGACACGAAGGGCGGCTCCACCGACTGGAAATTCTTGCCTGGGCGCGGCTCGCTGCTCAGCGCGATATCGCGGCCAGAAGCCAACCCCTCGGCGCAAGACATGGCGACGGTCGCTGCGCCTGCCTGACGCTCCTGCTGGCTTACCCGATATATACAGCCTGGCGAACGCAGGCGGCGCTCGTCCGGGTTTGCTCGTCGGCCCAGGCGGCTGGTTTGAGCGGATAGAGTTAGTATTAAACTTGCTAGGACGCGCACCTTCACCCCCGATCCATGTCGATGGTGTTCGTTAACGTGCTGTCGTGGTTCAAAATCCGACCGTAGATGACCGAACGTTTCCAGCGGATCGAGATTTATTGCAGACCATGGCGCTATGCGTGCTCAGCAACATTCGACACAAAATTTGGCTACCTTGCTCTGCCGCGTGGCGCTACATCAGCGACGCCAATCTGTGCGCGATCGTGATGGTCATGAACCCGAACGCCCAAATTCTTATCGTGGATGACGACGGTGAGATCCGTAAACTGATTGCCCGCTACATGCAGGAGCAGGGTTTCCGGGTGCTGGTCGCCTCGAAATGCGTGGAGGTGCGCGAGAAGATTGCGACCAATCGGATCGATCTGATCATCCTCGACGTCATGTTGCCAGATGGCTCGGGACTGGATCTCTGCAGAGACTTGCGAGCAGCGAGGTCGAACATACCGATCATCCTTCTGACCGCCCTGAAGGAGGATATCGACCGGATCATCGGACTCGAGATCGGGGCTGACGACTATCTCGGCAAGCCCTTCAATCCGCGCGAGCTTGTCGCCCGGATGCGGGCTGTGCTTCGTCGCGGATCGCATGTCCATGAGGAACCCCGTTCTACTGGCGTCTTCCTGTTCGAGGGTTTCGCCGCCGATCCGTCGGCGCGCTCCCTGATCGACTCGAAGGGCGAGGGCGTGCCGTTGACGGGGGCCGAGTTCGACTTGCTGGTCACATTCCTGCAAAGGCCCGGCCGCGTGCTGTCACGCAATCAACTTCTCGATCTGACCCGGGGAAACGGTGGCGATGTCACCGACCGTTCGATCGACGTCCTGATCAGCCGTCTCAGGCGCAAGCTGTCGGACGGCGGCGCCGCCCAGATATTCAGAACAATCCGCAATGGCGGCTACCTGCTCGCGGCAAAGGTCCGTGTCCCGGACAACGCAGGATGAACACCCTTCGCGCGAAGTTCGCCCTCCTGCTCGTGGTCTCTATCGTCGCGGTGGTCGCCTTGATCACCCTCGCGATGATGTATTTCTTTGCGACGCCGAAGGATATCGAGGCCGGTCTGCTCGCGAGGCAGCTCATCACCCTGGAGCAACTCGCCAAACAAAATCCGGTATCGGAACTGCTCTCGCGACAGCCGGCAGCGGGGGAGCCTGACGGCGATGCGGCCGAGCTTCTTCGCGCGGCCGCAGCAGAGCTCGGAACGAGGCTGGACGTCGTTGTGACGCAACATCCGAAATCCAGTCAGCTTCGAACCGTCTCGCTACGCGTCGGGCCCGGCAGTTGGGTCCTGATGGACATTGATTCCCTGTCGGACCCCGCCTTGTGGGAGTGGCTGGCATTCATCACCATCGGCGTCGGATCAATCGCCGTGTTTGCAGCCCATCGCATGAGCCGCCCTCTCGCGCTCCTCGAAGCGGCCGCGGAGTCCATCGGCCCGGACGGCAGCGTAGCGGTGTTCTCTGAACACGGGCCGGCCGAGGTTCGCGTGACTGCCGCGGCCATCAATTCCCTGTCGCTCCGGTTGAAGCGGGCCATGGAGAGCCGCATGAGACTTGTCGCCGCGGCCGGCCACGATTTCCGTACCCCGCTCACCCGGATGAGGCTGCGCGCGGAATTCGTTTCGGATGATGAAGAGCAGGCCTTATGGCTCAAGGATATCGACGAACTCGAACGTATCGCCGACAGCGCGATCCAGCTTGTGAACGAGGAAATCGCGAAAGCCTCCGTCGAGGTCATCCAGGTGGATGAGCTGGTCAAGACCATCGTCGACGACCTGCGGCAGCAGGATTTTGCGATTGGCGTCTTGGATACCGTCGAGACCTACGCAAGAGCCGATCGTCTAGCATTGAGCCGTGCCTTGCGAAATCTCCTGATCAACGCCGCGACGCATGGCGTACGATGTGTCGTCAACGTGGCTGGAGGCACGACCATAAAGATCACCATCTCCGACGAAGGGCCGGGCATCGCGCCAAATCTGCTCGATCAAGTGTTCGAACCCTTCTTTCGTGCCGATCGAGCCCGGCGCCAAGCCATCCCCGGCGCCGGTCTGGGCCTTACGATCTCCCGTGAAATCATCCGCAAATATGGCGGCGACATCCGGATCGAGAATTCTGCGGGCGGAGGTCTGGTTCAGATCGTCGACTTGCCGTCCGTCACATAAGCCTACGTCGCTCGTATCCAATATGACGAGGCTGCTGCATTAATATCTTCGGGCCTGACGCCAGCAATGATTCAACATAAATCTCCCGATCCAAGCAATATCGGGACATGAGAGACCGCAGATTCGCGATTTTCCCGATGCATCTGGTGTTTTCCACGCATGGGGAGAACATCGATGACCGCCCTCCGCTCGCGTCGCCCGATTCCTGGGCTCGATCGAGAGCTTACCACCCTGGCACTTCTCCGTATCCGTGGGCTGCTCTGGTGCTTCCTTTCGCTCATCATGACCTCGCCATCCGCGGCGGCTGCGGACAACGGTCAGGGTCGCAGCATCCCGATCACGGTTCTGGTCGATACCGTTCGTGAGGAGCAGGTCGCTGCCAGGATCTCTGCGACAGGAAACGTCGCTGCCTGGCGTGAGATGCCGATCAGTTCGGAGATCGGTGGGTTCGCGATCAGCGAAATCCATGTGGACGAAGGAGACAGGGTGGAGAAGGGGCAGGTTCTGGCGCGCCTCAGCCGCAGCGTCGCCCTTGCCCAGCTCAGCCAGAGCATGGCAGCCGTTGCCGAAGCGGATGCCAACCTGTCTCAGGCGACCTCAGAGGCCAATCGGTCCCGCGTTGCCGCGAGCGGCGTTTTCAGCCAGCAGACGATCGAGCAGCGTGAAACTCTCGTCAAATCGAGCAAGGCGAAGCTTGCGTCCGCACGAGCGAGCCTGGAGGAGATGAAAGCCAGGCTGGCGCAGACGGAGATCACTGCGCCCGCAAATGCGATCGTGGCCAGCCGCAGTGCCACCCTGGGCCAGGTCGTTCAGGCCGGGACCGAGCTGTTCCGACTCATCCAGAACGAACGCATCGAGGTGAATGCGTTTGTTCCTGAGGCGGATCTCTTCCGGGTCGAGCCTGGGCAAACCGTTCGGATCGTCGATCCGATGGGGAGCATCTCGCAGGCGACCGTGCGAATGGTCGCGCCTATCGTCGACGACAGAACCCGTCTGGGCACTGTCCGTGTAGCCTTGCCGCCGGAAACGCGGCTGAAACCCGGCATGTTCGTGCGGGTCGAGATCAGCCCCAGCGCCATATCGGCCCTCACGATCCCGTTGAAGGCTCTGGTCTGGCGTGAGGGGAGACCGGCAGTCTTCGCCGTAAATGACGAAGGCAGGGCGGTTCTCAAATCCGTGACGGTCGGGCGAATGACCGATGCGGCGGTCGAGATCGAGCAAGGTCTGGCGATCGGGGAAAGGATCGTCGTCGAGGGAGCCGGGCTCCTGAACGATGGCGAGAGGGTTCATGCTCGCATCGCGTCGTTACGGGCGGCGGGATCGAAATGAACGAGATCTCCGCCTGGGCAATTCGCAGGCCTCTGCCGACGATCGCCCTGTTTCTCTGCCTCATTCTTTTGGGCATCGTCGGTTTTTCGCGGCTACGCATCAACGAAATGCCCGACGTCAACGTTCCGGTCGTGACCGTAAGCGTCAGCCGGCCCGGCGCCGCGCCCACGGAGATGGAGACACAGGTCACGCGGCTGGTCGAAGACGTCGTCTCCGGTCTCGGCAATGTCGAGCATATCCGCTCTACGATCAACGAAGGTCTCTCGGTAACGACCATCGAATTCACGATCGGTACGGCCGTCGACCGCGCGGCCGAAGACGTTCGCAATGCCATGGCGGCCATTCAGCAGAGACTGCCCGCGGACGCGCTGCAGCCAGTGGTGCAACGTATCGACGACACCGGCCAGCCCATCCTGACGTTTATCGTCGAGGCGCCCAGGATGACGCCAGACAGCTTGAGCTCGTTCATCGATAACAGCGTGGCGAAGGCCGTTCTATCCGTGAAGAGCGTCGCCAGGGTCGACCGGGTTGGCGGCGTCGATCCGGAAGTTCGTGTGCGGCTCGATCCCGACCGGCTGATGGCTCTCGGCATAACGGCCGCCGAAGTGTCCGAACAGCTCAAGGCACAGAACATCAACCAGCCGGGCGGCCGAATGGCGCTTGGGGGCGGCGAGCAGGCGGTGCGGACACTGGGGAGCGCGTTCGACCTCGAGGCGCTGCGGCAACAGCGCGTGATCCTGCGCGGGGGCAGAACGGTGCTTTTGGCGGAACTGGGCGCCGTCGAGCGGTCATGGGCTGAACCGCGCCAGCGCGTGCGCTTCGACGATCGGGAGGTGGCCGCCTTCAGCATTTACCGCTCGTCAGGTACCAGCGAGGTCGCAGTGACCAGGGCGGCGAGAGAAAGAGTAGCCGCAGTTGCCGCCGCGCACCCCGACGTCGCGATTCGCGAGGTAATGTCCTCGACCGATGACGTGCTGGAAGGTTACGCGGCAGCGATAGAGGCGCTGATCATCGGCGCCGCGCTTGCCGTCATCGTCGTCTGGATTTTCCTGAAGGATCTGCGGGCCACGCTGATCAGCAGCGTCGCGCTGCCGCTCTCGGTCCTGCCGACCTTCGGCGTCATGTACCTCCTCGATCAGTCCCTCAACAAGATCACCTTGCTCGGCATTGCGCTCGTCGTCGGCATCCTGGTCGATGATGCGATCGTCGAGATCGAGAACATCGTCCGGCACATGCGACGATCGGGCCAGAGCGCCTATGAAGCATCGCTGGCAGCGGCCGACGAGATCGGGCTTGCGGTCGTGGCAACGACATTCTCCATCATCGCGGTGTTCATGCCGGTCGGGTTCATGCCGGGGATGGCTGGCCAGATCTTCAAGGCATTCGCGATCGCGGTCTCGACATCGGTCTTCTTCTCGCTCGTCGTGGCGCGCATGCTGACGCCTTTGATCTGCGCCTTCCTGATGAAATCGCATGCCGGCCGGGACGACGAGGCGTTTTGGATCCCGGCCTATCTTCGAGTGCTCGACTGGACACTTCGACGGCGCTGGTTCACCGCCTTTGCAGGTGTCGTCTTTTTCGCTGCCTCGATGGCCCTGGCACGCCAGTTGCCGACCGACTTCATCCCGGCATCCGACCGGGGGCGATCGGTTCTCGCCATCGAACTGTCTCCCGGCGCGACTCTTGCGGATACGGATACGGTCGCCGGCACCGCCATCGCTATTCTGAGGGCGCGGCCGGAAGTCCAATCCGTCTACGCGGCCTTGGGCGTGCCGACGACGGCGGGGCTTGTCGGCGGTGAGGCTTCGTCGGCCGAAGTGCGCAAGGCGACCGTCACCGTCAACCTCAAGCCCCGCGCTGAGAGAATGCTCTCGCAACGGGAGTTCGAAGCGTTGGTCATGCCGGAACTCGCGGGCCTGCCTGGCGCCAGGATGCGCTTCGGCGCCGACGGCGCCTCCGGCGCCAAGATCCAGGTCGCGTTGAAGAGCGACGGCGCCGACGCACTATCCCAGGCGATCACGGACGTCGTACGCGATCTGCAGGCGACGCCGGGGTTCCGGAATGCCGGCTCGACGGCGAGCCTGGCTCGGCCGGAACTGCAGTTCACGCCCAAGGCAGACAAGGCCGCGACGCTGGGCGTGTCGACGGAGATCATAGCCAAGACCGTCTACATCGCGACGATCGGCGATACCGATCATAGGCTGCCGAAGTTCAATCTCGAGGATCGGCAGATTCCGATCCGCGTCATGCTCGACGAAGCGGCAAGACACGATCTGTCGCGAATACGGGGCCTGCAAGTGCCGACGACGACCGGAGTGGCGCCGCTGTCTTCCGTCGCCGGGATCGGCCTCGGCGCAGGCCCTAACCAGATCGACCGCCTCGACAGAAGCCGCAGCGCGACGGTCGAGGCCGAACTCGTCGACATGAGCGTCGGCCAGGCCGAGGATCTCGTCGCCGCCTTGCCTTCGATCAGGCGTCTTCCGGCGGGAGTGACTCGTCAGGCGGCGGGCGATGCGGAACAGATGGAACAGCTCTTCAGCGGCTTCGTGCTCGCCATCGGTTCCGGGATCGTCCTCCTGCTGCTGATCGTGGCGATTCTCTTCAACAACGTCCTCCAGTCGGTCACGATCCTCACGGCGCTGCCGCTGTCTCTGGGCGGTGCGTTCGGTCTGATGGCTTTGACCGGAACATCGCTGTCCATGCCGGCCCTCATCGGAATTCTCATGTTGATGGGCATCGCGGCCAAGAATTCGATTCTGCTCGTCGAGTACGCGATTACGGCACGCAGCGAGCAAAGGCTGGAACGCAACGAGGCACTCGTCGATGCGGCCCAAAAGCGAGCCCGGCCCATCGTGATGACGACCGCGGCGATGGGTGCAGGCATGTTACCTCTCGCTCTCGGAATTGGCGCCGACGCCGAGTTTCGCGCGTCCATGGCGATCGCCGTGATCGGCGGCCTGCTCAGTTCGACAGCGTTGAGCCTGATCTATGTCCCGGCGGTCTTCACCATCATGGACGACCTCGAATTCCGGATACGAGCGGCATTCGGCCGAACGGCACGGGCTCCGGGGAGCTGAAACTTGGTCGCTCTTACCTTGTTGAATCTGCCCCGGTCCCGAAGGGATTCGGCCATTCCGGGTCCGCCGGTTCGACGGCGCGCACGGCACGTCGCCGCCGCACTCCATCGGCATGGCCAGCCCCAGGGACGGCAGCGGCTGTCGGGTTTGTCGTGCGGCCCTTGTTGGTCGCCCTGGCGTTCGGATTGGCCGGTTGCGCCCAACGACCCAATGCCGATGTCTTGGTGCCCGTCCCCTCGCTTGCGAGCCAGGCCACGCAGTCGGTTCAGATCATATCCGCGACCAATCGGCAAAAAGAGTCCAGTCTGCTCGCGCCGGGAAGCAAGCGGTCCGACTCGACGTCGTACGACATCTTCGATTTCTCCATACCTCCCGACAGATCCAGCATAAGGATCTCCTATTCCTCGGGAAAACCCGATCCACTCCGGCATTACATCGTCACCGGTCGGCGCGCCCTGTCGAAAGCGCAGATGCTGTCCGAGGTCGTGAGTTCTCGCAGCTTCGACGGCTCCAGCGGCATATTCGTGAACGGCTACAACCACAATTTCCAGGAAGCGCTGTTCCGAACCGCCCAGATTGCCGCCGACGCGAAGATCGCCAACTCCCCCATTCTTTTCTCATGGCCGTCAGTCGCTTCCATGGTCGGCTACATCACCGACCGTGACGCCGTCCTGTCGTTACGGCAGGCGCTGACGCAACTTCTGAAGGACCTCTCCGCGGACAAGCGGATGAAGAACATCATCGTGTTCGGACACAGCCTTGGAGGCTTCCTGGTCATGGAAGCTATCAGGGAGCTCAAACTCGAAGGCCGAACCGAGATACTGGCCAAACTGGAGGTCGTTCTCGCATCCGCAGATATCGACGCGGACGTATTCCAGTCCCAGCTTTCGGAAATCGGCCCCCTGCCAAGACCCATAACGCTGCTCATAGCTCAGAACGACAAGGCGCTCGTGGTGTCCAGCTTGCTGGCGGGAGAGCGCCGGCGGATCGGGCAACTGGCGATCGACGACCCATCGCTGACCGCGCTCGCCAGGACGGGATATCTGCGCATCATCGATATCAATTTGGTCGAGCCCGGCGATGGATTCGGGCACGATCGATATGCATCGCTGGCCAAATTCGGCACGGCGATCCTCAACTTGGAGCCGGGGGCACGCCCAGTCGTCGGAGCCATCCTCGGCTCGATCACGACCATGGGCGGCCTAGTCCCGACGGTGACGACACACGATAACAATGTGGCGCGGTAGCAAGCCCGACGCATGCCTCCGCTCGCCAGGTCGAAAGACGTGCGTTCATCGCGGCCTCTTGGCCTCCAGCGGCCGAAAATGCCGGGCCACACCATCTGCGATCAGCCGAGAATATGAAGGCGCTGGAGCGGGAAAACCGCGAGCTGCGCCAGGCCAACGAGATCCTGCGCAAGGCTTCGGCTTATTTCGCCCAGGCGGAGCTCGACCGCCCGTTCAAGGGATGATCGCCTTCATCGACGATCACCGAGGGGCCTAAGAGGTCGAGCCGATCTGCAAGGCCCTGCCGATCTGCAAGGTCCTGCCGATCGCCCCGTCCACCTACCACGCGCGACTGGCCCAGCGACGTGATCCGGCCCGGCAGTCGGCAGGGCGCGGCGGGACCAGACGCTGAAGCCGCAGATCGTCCGCGTCTTCGCCGAGAACTTCGCCGTCTATGGCGTGCGCGAGGTCTGGCGGCAGATGCGGCGGGAGGGCTTCGAGGTCGCCCGCTGCACGGTGGCGCGGCTGATGGGCGAGCCTGGCTTGCAAGGGGTGATCCGGAGCAAGCCGGTGCGCACCACGATCAGCGACAAGGCCTCGCCCTGTCCGCTCGACCACGTTAATCGCCAGTTCCACGCCCCAGCGCCCGACCGGCTGTGGCTGTCGGATTTCACCTACGTCGCCACCTGGGCCGGGTTTGTCTACGTGGCCTTCGTCATCGACGCCTGCGCCCGGCGGATCGTCGGCTGGCGCGTCAGCCGCGCCGCCCACGCCAGCTTCGTCCTCGACGCCCTGGAGCAGGCCTTGCACGAGCGGCGCCCGCAACATCGCGGCGGCCTGGCGCATCACTCCGACCGCGGCTCGCAATACGTGTCGATCAAGTACGCGGAGCGCCTGGCCCAGGCCGGGATCGAGCCGTCCGTCGGCAGCGGCGGCGACAGCTATGGACAACGCCCTGGCCGAAACCATCAACGGCCTCTACAAGGCCGAAGTCATCCACCGCCGCGGCCCCTGGCGCTCCTATGAGGCGGTCGAGTACGCCACGCTGGAGTGGGTCGACTGGTTCAACAACCGACGGCTCCTTGAACCCATCGGCAACATCCCGCCCGCCGAAGCCGAGGCCGCCTACTATGCCGCGCTCGCGCCGGCCGCCATGGCCGCGTGACTCAAACGAAATGGCCTCCGAAAAACCAGGGGCGGTTCAAGCCCTAAACACTAAAGCTGGATCATCAGGTTCCTGGTCGGGAGCTGGCTCGCCCCCTTGTAGGCGGTGATCTCGATCTCGAACAGATATTCGCTGCCGCCGAGAGGCCCGCAACTCACGCAGCTCGCAGGGTCGATCCCGCGGAACCTGTCTCCCAGGAAGGCCATGACGGCAGGGACATCTTCCTGGCGGGGGATGAAGATGCGACGGCGGACAACGTCCGCGAGGCTGCTGCCAACCGAGGCCAGCGCGCCCTCGACGTTCTTCAGCGCTTGCTTCGCCTGCTCGACTGCAGTGTCCGGCATCGCGCGCGTCTTGTAATCACGGCCCGCGGTGAGCGACACGAATATCCAGTTGTCGAGTTGAACGATGCGCGAGTAACCTTCCTTCTCCTCGAGAATGCTTCCGGATTTCAGCTTCGTAAGTTCCATTTTCGTCTCCAAACGACAGGTCACGCACTTCGCCGCGGATAACGTGACGGGATGAATGGGCGTGCATCGCGCGTGAGATAACGTGCCGATCTGCTGCAGCAGAAATCAGCTCGCCTCTTTCATCGCTTCCAGTTTGACGCCGATGTTCTTGATGGGCCCGACTTCCTTCTCGACGAGAGGCACCACCTCGCTTTTGAAGCGTGTGATCGACCGATGAGCTTTTTCAATCGGCATACAGCCGAATGAGAAGTTGCATGTGTAGTTGGTCGGGTTGAGGCGCTTGACGTCCGCAACGATCTTTTCCGCCACTGTGTGCGGATCGCCGACCACCATTTTGTCGGCATATTCGTCGAGCGTGTACTCTCCCTCGAAAGCCTCGTTGCGAATGTAGCCCCGCTCGTCCAGCGGAAGCGACGCCTTGCGCAGATGATGCGCCATCCGCCCGACGTAACGTCCACGCTCGGCCACATCGAGCGCCTCGCTGCGGCTGTCCGTGATGGCGACATACTGCATGATCGCGAGACCCTTGTCGGCCGGATCCTCTCCAATCGAGCGCCATGCGCCGTGTAGCCCTTCGACCATCTTATAGAGCACAGGAGATCCAAGGGTGCTCGCCGCCAAAAAAGGCGTCGCATTCCTGGCCTTGAGACGGTCGAGCAATTTCGGGTGCGTGGATGTCAGAAAAATACGCGGTAAGGGCTTCTGGAAGGTGCTGATCGCGAAATTGGTTTTGGGCAAGGATATATATTTGCCGTTATAATCGACCTCTCCGCGTAGCAGCGCCCCTTCCACGACCTCCCAGTATTCCAGAAACACCTCGGCGCGCTCCTCCAGAGGAACCTTGTATCTGTCGAATTCGTACTGCTGGTATCCCGTGCCCAAGCCGATGACGAGACGGCCTTCCGTCTGCGTGTCTGCCACCGCGATCTCCTGCGCGACGCGGAGCGGATCGTAGAGCGGCAATACGATAACGCCCGGGCCGAGCTTTATCGAGCGTGTCCAGCCGGCGGCATAGGAACACATCATCAAGGGTGACGGCGAACTCGAATAGTTTGCGAAGTGATGTTCGGCAAACCATGCGATATCGAAACCGAGCTCTTCGGCGGTTTCCACCATTTTGCGAGTGTCGCGCATCACGCCATGCGCCCCATCGGGATGATCGCGAAGCGTCATCAAATTGAACAGACCGAGCTCCATCTACTTCTCCAATTTCTTTGTCGCCATCGAGCGGAAGGGTTTGGACCTATCTCGCCTTCTGGAATGCGATGGGTGAGGTGAGCGCGTAGGCGCCGTTCTGATAAACGAGCGGCGAGACATCGGAGGCGAAGTCGATCGCGTCGATCCGGCCGATGACGATGTCGTGCGTAGCGTAGGAAATCGTGTCATCCAGCGAGCAGAACAGATTGGCCTGCGCGTCTTCCAGATAGGGAATTCCGCGCCTTTCCTTCCATTCGCCGATGTCGAAACGGGTCTCCGCCAACTGGCTGCCGCTGAACGAGTTGGAGACGTGCGCCTGCGATGTGCGCAGCACATTGATACAGTACTGCCGCGCGCTTTTGAGCGGAACGCTGACCGACGCATTGTGATTAATACAGACCAGTATCGACACTGGCGACATGCTCAGCGGCGTGACCGACGTCACGGTGATACCGTACCGACGCCCGGCATGCTTGCAGGAAATCACGCAAACGGTCGACGCCAGTCGCCTCATGGACTGCCGAAAGTGCTCGATCATGAATTCCTGCGCGGCCATGGCTCTTCCCTTTCTGGGTCAAGCTATGCAGATTATATACAATCTGTCAATGCGACGCCGGACTTGATCCACGGCTCTGGACTCGGGTTAACGGGGCAGCGGCGTTGAGGAGGTGAATGAGATTCAAGGGGTGGACGCTTGAGGAGGCGCCATGGAGCTTGGCGATCGTCCGCGGCTGCGGGTTTTGCTGGATCATTTTGCGCTTCTGGACCACGATCGGGAGGCTTGGCGGGTGGCCCATCCTCTGCCGGAAGTGCTGTTCCGGGTGGTTTGTGGGACGATCGGGGCCTGTGACGATTTCGACGCGATCGTCGAATGGGGCAAGGACAACCCGCCCTTCCTGCGGCGGTTCCTGCCGTATCATCACGGCATTCCCGGCTCGCGCTGGCTTCGCATTCTGCTGAACCGGATCGATCCGGGCCTGTTCTCGGCGATGTTCCAGTCCTGGGCGGCGAGCCTGCGGCTGGCGCGGTCGGTCTAGCACTACTTTGGCGGATTTTTAGGACATTTGGCGTTTTTGGGATTCCCGCGGCGTGGTTTGCGTGATTCATGGGTGGTCGGCTTTCTGGAG
>NZ_JBXAQP010000027.1:0-17864 GCF_058807355.1 Allobosea sp. GW821-FHT12C12 | reverse complement strand
ATCTCCTTCGCCTGTCACAATGGCGACGAACTCGTCCTCAAGGCCAGACCAGAACCTTCTCCAACAGCCTGCTAGGCCGACTGCGGAGAGAACCATAAACCCGGCGTATGCACAGACTTCGATCAGCCGGCTTGGCCAATGCGATTGGAGAACTTTTCAGGGAGCAGGCCAATCGCCATCGGGACGAACGCCTCCATCAAAAGCGGTTAGGCGCTATTTGAAATGCCGTTTTGCTGCGCGACGAAATCGGAAATCATCGGCACGAAATCTTGACCTTTCCCTGCGGCGACAGCGGTCGCAAACAAGTTCTTGACCGAGGACGCAACCGGGTTCGGCACGCCGTTCGCGTTGGCCACGGCTTCCAGATAGCGCAGGTCCTTCAGCGCGTTGTCATAGGTGAACTGGTGCGCGTTGCGGTCGCGATCGAGCACATACTGCATGTAGGTTTGATAGAAACCGCAGTCCATCCGACTGCCGCGAATGACGCTGTCGAAGGTCTGCGGCGTGATGCCAATCTTCTCGCCGAGCACCAGCGCCTCGGCATAGATCGCGGCGTACCCCAGCGCGAGGAAGTTGTTGATCAGCTTGACCTTATGGCCATCACCGACCGGCCCGAGATGGACGATCTTCTGGGCCCACGCCTCGCAGATCGGCGTGATCCGGGCGAAAATCTCCGGGGCTGCGCCTATCATAGTCGAGAGCTGGCCGAGAGCCGCCTGTGCAGGAGTTCCTCCCAAAGGCGCATCGACGAAGTGCAGTCCCTTTACCTCCAACTGGGCCGCGAGCTTGACCGTGACGGTCGGATCGGAAGTGGAGCAATCAACGACCACCGTGCCTGGCCTGGCGCCGGCGATGATGCCCGCATCGCCGTTCACGACGGCTTCGACCTGAGGCGAACCCGTCACGCACAGAAAGATGACTGTAGAGCGGGAGGCCAGCTCCTTCGGCGTCTTGGCCTCCGTGGCGCCGGCAGAAACCAGTTCTTCGACGGGCTTGCGGTTGCGGCGTCCCATGACGGTCAGCGGGAAGCCCTTCGCGAGGATATTGGCCGCCATTGCCTGCCCCATCAGGCCGACGCCGATGAATCCCACCGCCTCTTTGCCTGCGCTCATCTTCAGAATGTCCCTTGTCACGAGTTGTCCGGAAGCAGGCCTCGTTCGGAGCCCCCTCCCAGTATTGGTCGAGAGCAAAGCTCTGCCCAAGACCGCGAGCCAATCACTCGTTCAGTAGACGCTACCCGAGTTCGCAACGGTCCGAGCTTGGCCTTTGTCGGCCGATTTGAAGCGCGCGGCGAGTGCACTGGTTCCGCGTGAGAGCAAGCCGACATCTGTTCCCACCGCGACAAAGGTGGCTCCGAGCTCGATGTAGGAGCGGCACAGCGTCTCATCGAAGTAGAGGATGCCGGCCGCCTTCCCCGCCGCCCTGATGCGCTTCAATCCGTCGCGAATGGCGGCCTGGACGGGTTCGGCTGCGGGCTTACCAAGATAGCCCATGGACGCCGCCAAGTCGGCCGGGCCGATGAAAATGCCGTCTACATGATCCAGCGCCGCGATCTCCTCGATATGTTCGAGCGCGTCCATCGTCTCCACCTGCAGCAGCAGGCAGATCGAATCGTTGGCCTCGGCCATATAGTCGGTGTTCCGGTTGAACCGGGTTGCGCGGGCGCTCGCGGCCCCCACGCCACGAATGCCATGAGGCGGGTACAGCACGGATTTGACGACGCGGCGCGCATGGTCGGCATCTTCGATCATGGGGATCAGGAAGTTGCGCGCGCCGATGTCGAGAAGTTGCTTCATGAGCCAGGGCTCGCTGTGAGGAGGCCTCACGACAGCCTGTGAAGGGCCGGCGCCGATGACCTGGAGCTGATGCATGATCGTTCGCAGATCGTTGGGGGCATGCTCGCCATCGATCAGGAGCCAGTCGAAGCCGGCGCCGCTCGAGATTTCCGCCGCATAGGCGTCGACCATCGAAAGCCAGAGCCCGATCTGAAGCTGGTTCTGCGCAAGCGCCAGTTTGAAGGGATTTGACATGAGTTCCTCGTGGTGTCCGAGTTGATGCGGGATGATGTTCAGGACAGGGCAGCGCAACCTTCGCGGATGCGGGCCATTCCCTGGCGCAGGACGTTCTCGGCACTGGCAAAGGAGATGCGGAAGAAGCCGGGCGTCCCGAAAGCCGATCCCGGAACGATGGAAACCCCGCGCTCGCGCAGCAGGTATTGGCAAAGATCCTCGTCGCTGGAGAGGATCTGCCCTCCGGGCGTGCTCTTGCCGACCAGCGCGCGCCAGTCGACAAAGGCATAGAATGTGCCGTCTGGCGTATTCGCCTTCAACACGGGAAACTGGGCGAGCTCGCTCATGATCAGGTCGCGGCGCGCTCGATACTCCGCGCGGTAGCGCCCGACCGCGTCCTGCGGGCCGCGAAGGGCCTCGGCGGCCGCTGCCTGGGCAATAGAACAGGTGCATGAGGTCGACTGGCTCAGCACTGCCCGGATCGCCTGCATGAGCGGGACCGGACCGCCAGCATATCCGATGCGCCAACCCGTCATGGCATAGGCCTTCGAGACACCGTTGACCGTCAGAATGCGATCTCGCAGATCCGGCCGCAGTTGCGCCGGCGTCACGAACGGGGTGTCGTCGAAGGTGATGTGCTCGTACATGTCGTCGACCATGAACCAGACATGCGGATGGCGCTCGAGCACGTCGAGTATGGGCTCGTAGTCCGATGCCCGATAGATCGTGCCCGAGGGATTGGACGGCGAATTGATCAGGAGCCAACGGGTTCTGGGAGTGATCGCCCGCTCCAGATCCTCCGCGCGCAGACGGAAGCCGTCCTGCGCATGCGTCGGCAGCACGACGGCGGTGGCCCCCATCATCTCGACGATATCGCTGTAGCTCACCCAGTACGGGGCCGGCATGATGACTTCGTCACCGGCTCTGAGCGTCGCGAGGAAGGCGCTGAACAGCACCATCTTGGCACCGGTCGTCACCACGATCTCCTCCGGGGCGAACTCGAGGCCGTTCTCGCGCGAGAATTTCTCGCGCACCGCCCCCTTGACTTCTGGCGTTCCGCACAGGCCGGTATAGTGCGTCTCGCCTGCGCGCATCGCCCGGATTGCTGCCTCGACGATATTCCCAGGCGTATCGAAATCAGGCTCGCCTACATGCATGGCGGCTATATCGCGGCCTTGACGTCGCAATTCTGCCGTAGCGGTCATCATGCGCGAGATCGCGGACGGACCCACCTTCGACAAGGCCGGAGAGGGCTGGAAGGTCGCGGGGAGGATATTTTTGGCAACGTTCATGCTCATGACCTCGGAATGGGCGGAAATTATCTCAAAACGGCAATGCAGATGGATTTTCAGATCGATTGCGAGCCAATGATCCACGTTATGGCTTGATTTTACACCTTCATTCTCTCATTCATCCGAGAACAAAGAGGACATTTCTCCGACGGTCACAGGTTTCAGTGGAAACCGGATGCGATAATACCCGATCTCGGTCGGATCCACCTTGCGGAGATCGGCAAAGATCTCGGTGACCGAGTGACCGCAGAAGCGCCCTTGGCAGGGCCCCATCCCGCAGCGCAGATAGCCTTTCAGCTGGTTGGGCCCGGCGGTTCCTTCCCCGATCGCCGCGGCGATCTGACCGCGATCGACCTCTTCGCACCGGCAGACGATGACATCGTCGTCGACGGGCGCGACGAACCGATCAAGAGGTCGATAATAGGCCTCCAGAAACGGCCGGATCGCACGATCAAGCATCCGCTTCAGCCTGGCCGCGCCGGATTCCATGAGGAGCTTGCCGGCGCCGATCAGACCGAGATCGCGGGCGATCTCGAGCGCGACCAGACGACCGCTCAACGCGGCCGACGCCGCCCCGAAGATGCCCGTCTGATCGCCGGCCATCCAGAGCCACGGCCTGGTGGAGCGGCCGCGGGCGTCCAGTTGCGGCAGCCAGCAGCGCTGGCTGCGGTCCCAGAAATGCTCGCAGCCCAGACCCATGCTCAGATTGACGTTGGGCACGAGCCCCTGATGCAGGCCGACGCAGGATGCCGGCATCACCGACCAGGTCTTGCCGACCCGATAACGGATACTCTCGACCTGCGAGTCACCGTCAAGCTCGATGTCTTCGACATTGCCGACGATATGCACGCCCGCGCGACGGACCTCGCGGATCAGACTCAATCCCTTCGCCAGGTAGTGCGGCGCGAGCATCGCCAGCGGCGCGTGCCTGATGGCCCGCAGCCGGTTCGCCGCCGAACACGTTTCCAGAACGGCCCTCGGTGGGTATCCCGCCCGACAATACTGGGCGGCGACCAGATACAGCAATGGTCCGCTCCCGACGAGAACGAGGTCGTCGCTCAGAACCTGACCCGACTTCAGGAGCACCTGTATCCCGCCAGCGCCCATCACGCCCGGCAGCGTCCATCCCTTGACCGGGAAAGGACGCTCCATCGCCCCTCCCGCGATCACGACTCGTTTCGCGCTCGTGATGCCCACGGCGCCGCCGGAGCGCCAGCTCAACTCGCCATTCCGTGCCTGCCAGACCAGCGTGCGCGGCGCGTATTCCGCTCCACAGGCGAGGAACTCTTCAACGAGACCAAGTCCCCTGTGGTAGTCGGGCCCGAGCACCCTGCCGTCCTCGTCACGCGGACGGTGCCCGACGTCCCGATAGATCTGCCCTCCCGGCCGCGCTCCTTCGTCGAAGACAATGCATCGCAGGCCGAGCCTGCGGCACTCGATGGCTGCCGACATGCCCGCCGGGCCGGCTCCAACGATCGCGACATCGCAGAGAGAACTCATCCGGGTATCGCTTCCGAAAGAAGATCCGGCGCGCGCCGCTGGGTTTCAATCGTCATCCCGTCGCGAACGATCGTCAGGCAGGCTTGCCGGTTGGCATGACCGTCGACGTTCACGAGACATTCGAAGCAGGCCCCCATCATGCAGAACGGCGCTCTGGGGGCTCCGGAGCGCGGTGTTTCCCGAAACGCCGCCACGCCGGACCGCAGCAGTGCAACGGCGAGGTTCTCGCCCTCGACAACCGGCACCGTACGGCCGTCGAAGTGGATTTCCGCGTCGAATTCGGGTTCACTGATGGCGCGAAACATCGAAACGCTTCCCGGAGAACTTCTCGGTTACGTGCCGGAAGGTGCCGGCTGCCAGGGCCCCGGCAAGTTCCCCCGCATGGAAGGGAGCCAGCGTGACGCCGCTATGGACGGTCACGAGGAAGGATCCGGGATGGCTTTCCGATTCGTGGTAGATCGGCACCCCATCCGGCGACATCACACGCAAGGCGGACCAGCACCTGACGATCTGGACATCGCGGAGAACCGGAAGAACCGCGAGCGCCTTGAGCGCGTTGCGTGACAGGATCTCCGGGCTGGTCGAGACCTCGAACCCTGCCTCCTCGGACGAGTCCCCGAACATTATGCTGCCATCCGCGGTCTGGCGGAGGAAGCCGATGCTGTAGTGGAGGAAAGGCTTCAGCTTTTCCGTGACCATTATCTGGCCACGAACGGGCCGGACGAGCGAAGGAAGGCCCAGTTGAGGCGCCAGCCCGACATTCCCCAGACCTGCGGCAAGGATGACCTGATCGGCGTTGAAGTCACCTTGCGGGGTCTTGACGACGAAGCCGCTGCCGGACTTCTCGATGGCGCTGACGGCATGGCATGGAAGATAGCGCCCCGATCGCCGAACGACGGACAGGAGCGCGCGCAGCAGGAGAAAAGGGTTCACATGCCCGTCGTCCTGGCAGAAGGTTCCGCCGAACACGCCATCGCCGATCTCCGGCACCAGCTTTCGCATCTGGTCGAGGTCGATCATCTCCGATCGCGAGTCGACAGACGCTTCGCGATCCAGTTCCACCAGAGCGGCTGTCCTGTCCCGGAACTCCTGTTCGCTGAAACAGATGCCGATGCCGCCATCCTGCCTGCGCTGCAGATCGATGGCCGACTCCTGTTCGAGCTCGGCGCTGAACCGCGCCCACCCGTTGGCGGCCCGCCGTGTCAGGTCCGCATAGTGCGGAACGCCCCTGCCCTTTCCCTGGACCCAAATATTGCCGAGGTTCCCGCGTGTAGCGCGGAACGCAACATCGCCTTCGTCGAACACAGCGACATGTTCGCCGCGGCGAACAAGCCCGTAGGCGATGCAGGCGCCCACGATCCCCCCGCCGATGACGGCAAACCTTGTCCCTGTGGCATAAGACATGATGTTCAAGCACTCGCCTTGCGTGACGCAACCATTGCCCTTTGCGCTCTTCCGAGGTGTCAGCGAGTTCTTTTGCCAAGGTTCCCCTTGAGGAACTCGTTCAGCAACAGGAGTGCCGTCATCAGGAGGAGCAGCAGTGAGGCGACGGCCCCGAGCGTGGGATTCACCTGCAGCGTGAGATCTGACCACATCTGCCTCGGCAGCGTATTCACCGCGCCTCCAGTCAGGAACAGCGCAACCGTCAACTCATCGAAGGACGTCACGAAAGCGAACAGGAAGGCCGAATACAGGCCGGGCTTGATCAGCGGGATGGTGATCCTCCGCAGAGTGCTCAGGCGACCTGCCCCCAGAATGGAAGCAGCCTGGTCAAGCCCCCGGTCGTAGGTCGACAGAACTGCCATCACCGTGATGACCACATAGGGAAGGGCGAGTACGGCGTGCGCAATGATCAGGCCGCTGAGCGTTCCAACCATTCCGATCTGGGAGTACATGAAGAACAACGCCACCGCGATGACGATCCGCGGAACGATGAGCGGTGCGAGCAGGAGCGACAGGATGGCGCTCTTGCCGCGAAAGTTGCTCCAAGCCATGCCGAACGCCGCCGCGGCGCCCAAAAGCAGGGCAAGAGCGGCCGCGAGGACACCGATGATGATCGAGTTCCAGGCGGCATTGACCCAAATCGAGGACTCGAACACCGCCCGGTACCAGCGCAGGGATGGCTGCGCGAGCTTGACCTCGACGGAATTCCCCGGCGTGAAGGAAGCCAATGCCACGAAGACGAGCGGCACCAGCAGAAAGCCGATGACCAGCGCGAATGACAGGGCGCTGACCCGACTGCCGCCCTTGTCGAAAGAACGCTGCGGAATGATCTTCGCTGCCACGGCACCGATCAGCTCGCAGAGGTTTCCGAGGCCGTTGAGAGTGGCGCGACCGCACTCGCCCAGCATCTTGCCGATCGCCGAGGACGATTGGGCCGGCTTGTCCCTCGTGATGCCGGTCAGGCTCGACAGGCCGACGATACGATCGAACACCACGAAGATAACGATCGCCGCGACGAGCAGGAAGACCGACAGCATGCTGGCGACAGGCCAGTTCAACAATTGCTGGATCTGGACGATGATGACTTGGGTCAGCATCATTTCCTTGGCGCCGCCGAGCAGCGCAGGCGTAATGAAGAATCCCAGGCTCGTAACGAACACCATGAGCGCCGCAGCGCTGATCCCCGGCATGCATTGCGGGAAATAGATCCGCCAGAATATCTGCGCGCGGCCGGCTCCCATCGTACTTGCCGCCTTGGAGAGGTTCTCGTCGATCGTCTGCATGACGGGAACCATCGTCAGCACGGCCAGCGGGAGCATCGCGTGCGTCATGCCGATCAGCGTACCGGTCAGATTGAATATGAGGGCGAGCGGAGCGTCGATCACCCCCGCGGAAATCAGGGACTGGTTGACTGGCCCGTTGCGGCCCAGCAGGATCATCCAGGCGAATGTACGGACCAGGAAGCTTGTCCAGAACGGGAGTAGGACCCAGATGAACATCCTGGCCCGGCTCTCGGGCTTCAGCTTGGCCAGATGGTAGGCCACAGGGAACCCGCCGACGACCGATATCAGCGTCGTCCACCCCGAGATCTCGAATGTGATAAGCAGCGACCTGAAATAGGTCGTGTCCTCGAAAAGCCTTGAGTAATAAGCGAACGTGAAATTGTTGTCGCGATCGAGGACAGACAGAAACAGAATCTTGCCGACCGGATAGAAGAAGAACCAGGTCAGGAAGACGAATACCGGGACGAGCAGGAGATAGCTCGACCGCGATAGCGCCCGCAGGCGCAGTTTCAACCCGCCGTCGCCGTCCACGCCCGTAGCAAAAGTCTGCGTTGAGCTCATTCTATCGGACCTGTTTCGCCGCACCGAGAACGATGATGTCCTCAGGCTCCCACCCGAGCCTGACGATGTCTCCGACGGACGGCGATGGCGACCGGGACGACAGGCTCATCACGCAGATCTTGCCGCCGTCGGCAGCCCTGGCTCCAATGGTCTGGATGCCACCGCCGAAGGTGACCTCCTCGATCGTCCCGGTCATCGTGTTTGTACGCTGTTCGCTTGCGTCCAGGATCTTGATCCGCTCCGGCCGCACCATCCAGCAGGCCTTGTCACCGTCCCTGAAAACGACGCTCGATGTCGCCTGGAACGTGTCGCCGCCTTCGGCGTGCAACACGCAGGACCGGCCCGAACCGTGAGCCGTTCCTTCGAAGATGTTGGAGCGGCCGATGAACCTGGCGACGAACTCGGAGCAGGGGCTGTAGTAGAGTTCTTCCGGCGTCCCTATCTGCTCGACGCTGGCGTTGTTCATCAAGCAGATACGGTCGGACATCGACAGGGCTTCGTCCTGATCGTGCGTGACGTAGAGGATCGTGATTCCCAGATCCGAATGGAGTCGCTTGATTTCGGTTTGCATGTGCTCGCGCAGATTCTTATCGAGCGCCCCGAGCGGTTCGTCCATCAGCACGATCGAGGGCTCGTAAACCAGGCATCGCGCCAGCGCGATGCGCTGCTGCTGCCCGCCGGATAACTGGCGCGGCAGGCGGTCCGCAACGTGTGACAGGTGCACCAATTCGAGCACCCGCCCCACGGACTTTGTTATCTCCGCCTTGGACGCCTTACGCATCCTCAGGGGAAAGGCGATGTTCTCGAAGATCGAGAGATGCGGAAACAGGGCATAGTTCTGGAAAACCATTCCCAGTCCCCGCTTGGCCGGCGTCTGATCTGTCACCGGCTTCCCGTTGATCCAGATGTTCCCGCCGGTAGGCTCGGTGAGTCCCGCGACAAGCGAGAGAAGCGTGGTCTTTCCCGATCCCGAAGGGCCCAGGAGAGTCAGAAACTCTCCGTCTCTCATGGACAAGGTTGTCGGGTTGAGCGCTACCACGTTGTGGTAGCGCTTGGTCAGCCCTTCGACTTTCAGCTTCTCAGCCATCGCAGACATCGTCACCCTTGCAACAGCCACTTGTTGAAGCGCTCGAACTCGCGATCCTTGTTCGCGCCCCACCAGTCCTGATTGCGCGCGACCATCTGGCTCAGATTGTCGGGATGGGTCGCGAGCTGCCGAGCCCGGGCCGGGTCGATCAGCTTGATCGCGTTCGGATTGGTCGGACCGGACGCAAAGGCTTTCGTATAGAGCGCCTGGCGTTCGGGGTTTGCACAGAACTCGATGAACCTCTTGGCGACGGCGACACGCGGGCATCCCTTGGGAACGGCCCACCCCTCCATCGTGAACTGACCACCCGACCACAGGGCCTCGACCGGGGCGCCGCTGTCGATCGCAGCCTGGATTCGGCCACTGCTCGTCTGGATAAAGTCGACCTCGCCGCTCTGCAGCAGTTGGGTCGTCTGCGGGAAGCTGCTCCACCAGAGCGCGATATGCGGCCGGATCTCGTTGAGCTTCTTGTAGGCCCGGTCGACGTCGAGCGGGTAGAGCTTGTTGGGGTCGACGCCGTCGGCGATCAAGGCGCCCTCGAGCGTGCTGATCGGCGAGCGATAAAGCGCCCGGCGCCCGGGGAAGCCCTTCACATCGTAGAAGTCGACCCAGCCGCGCGGTTTGCGCTTCATGGTGTCCGTCCGGAACGCCATGATGTCGCCCGACACATTGGTTCCGACCCAGTCGCGCTGCTTGGCATTGGGGATCAGGCTGTCGACGTCCGGCCCGCTCAGGTCCAGCGGCTCGAGAAGGCCGGCATCGGCGAGGTTCTTGCGAGACAGCTCCGAAACCGACACCACATCCCAAAGATAGGACTTCGCCTCGACCTGCGCCTTGACCTGGCTGGTCGGCTCCGCATCCCGCTGGACATTGTTCACCTGAACGCCGGTCTTCCTGAACGGCTCATAGAACGCCTCGTTGAAACCCGTCGTATAGACGCCGCCCGGATCGGCCACTGTCAGCCGCTCCGCAGAGAACGCGCTCCCCGGAACCAGCGACGCCGCCAGCGGCAGGGTGGACAACGCAAGGAAATCACGCCTCGACGTGCTCCTTTTCTCACCAGACCGATTTGTCATTCTCTTCTCCCCTCACTTTGCTAATAAAGACGGCCATGAAGAGCGATCCATCAGGACTTCATCAAGTTATACTGAATGAAATAGTGATAGATAGCACCGCATCACTTTATCAATAGACCCTTCTAACGACGAATCTCACAATAGCCGGACAAGCGATCAACTTACGTTTGCCGGATGAAGCGGAGCGCGCCCTGAGAGCACGCGCGAGATATTCTCCGAAACGATTTTGGCGCCACTTTCCGGCGTGACCGAGGTCGCGACATGCGGCGTCAGATTGAGGTTCTCCACGGCCCAGAGAGGGCTGCCTTCATCGAGCGGTTCGCTGTTCACCACGTCGAGCGTGGCGCCGGCCAGACGCCCTGTGCGAAGGGCTTCGGCCAGATCCAGCTCGTTGCATTGGGCGCCGCGTCCCACATTGATGAAGAACGAGCCCGGTCGCATGGCCTCGAAGAATGACCTGGCGTAGATCCCCCGCGTTTGAGCGTTCAACGGCAGCATTCCCACGACGACATCGCAGCGCTCCAGGAAATCGGGAAGCTCGTCGCGCCCAAGCACCTCGACGCCTTCATCCCTGCGTGCCGACGTCGCCCATGCGATCACGTTGAAGCCCAGAGCCCCGAGCGCCTGGCCGGTGCTTCGACCGAGGGCGCCGTAGCCCATGATTCCGACCGTTCTCTCCGAAGCGGAAACCCGCGGAACCTCCCTCCAGAGCTTCAGACGCTGCTGCCTAGCGTAGAGATGCATGTCGCGGTGGTAATGGAGAACCCACTGCAGAACATACTCGACCATCCCTTTCACCTGCTCCGGCTCGATCAGCCGCGCCATCGGTATGTTTCCGATCGAATCGACCTCGATCGCTAACTGGTCCGTCCCGGCGCTCAGAAGCTGGATGAGCTTGAGATTGGGGAATACGGAGCCGACGTTTGAAGGTATCCTCCAAACGACGACCGCATCCACATCCGCCGCCCTCGGGACGTCGGGCCAGACATGAAAGTCCAGGTCCGGAATCTCGCGCTGAAGCGCGCGACGCCAACGCTCCGGATCGGCTGAATCGCTCTGGAAAACGATCTTCATGATGGTCAAAGCGTTCCGATCGCCAGAATCTCGATCAGGAACTTGTCGTCAGCCATCTTCACTTCGCCGGCTGCGCGCGTCGGGGGGTTGGCAGGATCGATCCAGGCGTCCCAGACCTCGTTCATCTTCGGCCAGTCCGAGATATTCTTCAGCCAGACCGTCGCCGAAACCAACTTCGACCGATCGCTTCCGACGCTCTTCAGGCGCTCTTCTACGGTATCGAGCGCCTCGCGCGTCTGAACGAGAATATCCGCATCCTTGTTCTTGGCGACGGCGCCCGAGAGATACACCATGTCGCCGACGACGACGACACCGCTACGCCGTCCATTATTGTCATATCGCTTAACGTCCATAGCCGCGCACCATTCAATCCAGCCGCCCTGACGATCCACGGCGAACCTCACAGCGGTTCGCCGATGCAACCTGCGCCGGGCGCCAACTTAGCCTCGTCAGCAGTAGAGCTTGGCCGACGGACACCCCGGCGGGATGACCAGCAAAGCCTGCGCTTTGGCATGCAATATGTCAATATGGCATGCTAAAATAAGGCGGCGGTCAAGGAAGGCTGGCCTCGCCGAGCGAGAGCAGTGGGGAGTCCGGCCTCCAAAGTATGAAAATTCCGGCATTATTCGCCGATATCGGGAATAAATCGAGCCATCTTCGGGAACCTGCCGAAACAAGGAAGTTCGACGCGGCAAGCCGGATTGACCTTTGGCATACAATATTTCATTTTGCGCTGACGACCCGGCCATCATGCGCGATCACCCGCGACGGCGGGGCTTCGGCGGTCCGGCAGGTCGACAGGCCAAGGCGAAACAGGAAGTGCAGGCTATGAGAATCCAGACGTTTTACGGCGTGACCGTCGGCATCTTGATGGTCAACAGCCGATTCACTCGCTTCCATGGCGATGTCGGAAACGCCGAAACCTGGGATTTTCCCGTTCAGTACAAGGTTGTGAAGGATGCGCCCGTCGAAGTGATGCAGCAGTTGCATTGCATCGATCGCGTGGCGGCCTTCAAGGAGGCCGCCGACGAACTGATCGCCGGTGGCGTGAGCGGAATCACGACCACATGCGGGTTCCTGTCGATCTATCAGAAGGAACTCGCCGACCACTGCAGCGTTCCGGTGGCGACGAGCAGCCTGTTGCAGGTCCCCCTCGTCGAGCGCATGCTCCCGAGCAAGAAAAGGGTGGGCATCCTGACGTTCGACGGGCCAGCGCTCGCGGGAGCCTACCTCGATGGCGTCGGGGTCGACCCGACCACACCCGTTGTCGGAATGCCCGCGGATTCGGAATTCGTCCGATGGATCAAGACCGGCGACAATTCGGTGAGCTTCGACACGCTGCGGGCCGAAGTCGTCGCTGCGGGCAAGCGCCTGCTTGATGATCACCCGGAGGTCGGCGCGATTGTCTGTGAATGCACGAACCTGGCGCCGTTCGCCTATGATCTGAACCGCCTCGGGGTTCCCATCTTCGACATCAAGACAATGGTCAACATGTTTCATGCCAGCCTGAAGCCGAGGCGGTACTCGGGAACATGCTGATCAGATCGGGACGATATGCCTTCTCAGGAAGCGAGTGCTTTCCATGTCGGTGTTTTGGCGGCATCGGCCCGGCTCGGGACGAGCGAGAACGAGCCTCGCCAAGCGCACCGCATGCCATTCGCGGTCGGCCCTTGAGCCGCGCGTAATATTGATAGAATGAGGAAGCGCTTGCCAGGGAGTCTACGTTGATCGAGAGGGAGCCTCCGTTGCCGGAGAAGGTCGCGAATTACATTCGCGACCTGATTATCCATGACAAGCTGAAGCCCGGCGAGAGGATCCGCGAGAGGAATATTGCGGAGACCCTGAACGTGTCACGGACGCCGATGCGTGACGCCTTGAAGATCCTCGCCATGGAACGCCTCGTGGACCTTGAGGCCAACAAAGGCGCCGCGGTGGCGAACCCGACGCCGTCCGAACTCATGTCGATGCTGACTGTATACGCCGAGCTCGAGTCGCTTGGCGGGGCGCTATCATGCCGCTTCGCGAGCGAAGCGGACCTGTTAAAATGCCAAGAATATGCAAAGATCTGCAATACGGCCTATAATATCGGCGACCGTATATTTTATTTCAAGGCGAATCAGAATTTTCATCTGGCAATTATTGCCGGGTCTCATAATCCAACATTGATAGAAACACATTACGGCATCGCATTAAGATTGTATCGCGCGCGATACTTGGCCGTCATGCGAAATGACGACTGGACCGCGGCCATCAGGGAACATGACGATCTTCTTAAAGCGCTGAAGAGCCGGAACGCGGCCGAGCTTGCGCGCCTGCTGCGCGAACATTTGAACTTTTCCTGGAGGTTCATCGGGAAACTCCAGGAAGAAGGCGGTCGATCCAACGGCTCGTCCGCCGTTTTCCAGCACGGGTTGAGATAGACAAGGACCAGTGGCGTGCTCCACGCGACTTTAATTGGGAGTGAGTTGAGATCCATCCTGGGCGACGTGGTCCTCGAGGACACGTCAGACAAGGGACGTTACGCTCGAGACTGGATGGGTGACTTCGAGGGCGGTGCGCTCGCCGTCTTGCGGCCCCGGACAACGGCCGATGTCAGCCGGTGCGTGCAAGCCTGTCGCTCTCTCGATCTCCAGGATCGTTCCCCAGGGAGGGAACACCGGACTGGTCCTCGGCGGGCTTCCTGACCGTCCCGGCAATCAGGTGATACTGTCAATGGAGCGGATGAACCGCATCAGGAGCATTGATCCTGAGAACTTCTCGGCTGTCGTCGAAGGTGGCTGCGTTCTGCAGGTCGTGAAGGATGTGATCCACCCCCGCTGAATTGGTTCACCCTGAAGTATGTCTTTTGGCAGACAGGAGGACCGATATGCCGAAGAAGCGCCACAACTTCAAGCTGTCCAAAGTGACCATTGCAAAGTGACGAATGTCGTTGAAATGGCGGCCAAGCCGCTGTTGTCGGTGCGCGGGCTGAAGGTCGACTTCGCCTCGCGCACCGGTCTCGTGCCCGCGGTGCGGGGCGTCGATTTCGAGGTCTGCCGCGGCGAGATCTGCGCGGTCATCGGCGAATCCGGCTCGGGCAAATCCACCATCGCGCAAGCCTTGATGGGCCTGCTTTGTGGATCTGAACACGGTCTCAAAAGGCGAGAGGCGGCGGCTTGCCGGCGAACAGATCGCCATGATCACGCAGGACGCGCTGTCCGGACTGAACCCCTGCACCACCGTCGGCAATCAGATCGCGGAAACGCTGATGGTGCATCGCGGGACGAGCAAGTCCGAGGCGATGGCCGAGGCGGCTCGGCTGCTGGAGATGACGGGTATCCCGTCGCCTCGGGAACGCGTCGATCACTATCCGCATGAGTTCTCCGGCGGCATGCGGCAACGGGTGATGATCGCGATGGCGCTGGCCTGCAAGCCGAAGCTCCTGATCGCCGACGAGCCCACCACGGCCCTCGACGTGACGATCCAGGCGCAGATTTTGACGCTGATCAAGCAACTCCAAGCCGAAGAGCGCATGTCGGTGCTCTTCATCACGCACGATATGGGCGTGGTCGCCGAAATCGCCGACCGAACCGTCGTCATGTACGGGGGGGAGGTGGTCGAGGCGAACTCCACGGACGAGATATTCGCCAGTCCCAGGCAGCCTTATACGCGCTCGTTGATCGCGGCAGTCCCGAGGCTCGGCTCGATGAGCGAGCGCAAGAGGCCGATGCGATTTCCTGTCGTGGATCGGATGACGGGCGCGTCCGATACTCCAGTTGAGACTCTGGACACGGTGAAGGTCGCGGACCGCGCGCTGCTGCAGGTCGATAAGCTGACGACTCGCTTCGAGATCAGAACCGGTATTCTGGCCGGGTCATCGGTCGCGTGCATGCCGTGGAGAACGTGTCTTTCAACCTCCAGCCGGGCGAAACTCTGTCGCTCGTCGGCGAGTCGGGCTGTGGAGAATCGACGACCGGGCGCTCAATCATGCGGTTGCTCGAGCCTCCTGCCGGTTCGGTGAAGCTCGAGGGAGAGGACATCCTCAAGCTCGAGGAGGATGCCCTGCGCCGGAAGCGCAGAAGCATGCAAATGATCTTCCAGGATCCTTATGCCAGCCTGACCCCCCGCATCGCCATCGGTGACGCAATCGCCCCGACTGCGCAACCCCGACCAGCTCCGTCGGGGCGACTGCTCACATCTACGCAGGACCAGACTATGGTCCCCTTTGGATGCCGATCACGGGCCCCGGTTCCGAGCCGATTGACAGCCGTTGCGCAAGCCGGACTATGTGCCGCCCACCAGACACTACCGCGAGGTTTCGGCCGGTCACCGCGTCATGGACTGGGGCGAGGAATGGCTTCGCGCGCCTGGCGTTCAATAATCGCGCGAGGCCCCTCCAGCCATGTCGCGTCGGTAGAACGCGGCGAGCTCAAGCCCTCGATCCGTCCGGATGGATGAGGAAGTGACAGCGATGATCAAGACTGAGATCGAAGGCGGCGTGCTTATTGTTACGCTCGACCGCCCGGAAGCGATGAACTCAATCGATCCGGAGGGCAACAAGGCGCTGGCGGAAGCGTGGTCGCGCTTCGAGGCTGACGATCGGCTCTCGGTGGCGATCCTCACCGGGGCGGGCACAAAGGCTTTCTCAGCCGGCGCGGATCTCAAGACCCTGATTCCGACCTTCCGCGAGAAGGTGCTCGCCGGTGACGAGGATGCGATCTGGGATTTTGGCGGTGGCTTGGCGCGCGGCCTGACACTGTCCAAGCCGGTCATCGCCGCGGTCAACGGCCACGCGCTGGCCGGCGGTCTGGAAATGGCGCTCGCCTGCGACATCCGGCTGTGCTCGCCGAACGCAACCTTCAGCCTGGCCGAGGTAAAATGGGCGATCATTCCCGGAGCTGGCGGCACACAGCGCCTGATCCGCGCGGTGGCGTCCACTCATGCGCTGGAGATGCTCTTTACCGGCGACGCGATCGATGCCGCTCGCGCCGAGCGCATCGGGCTCGTCAGCGCGGTCCATCCGCAGGAGGAGCTTCTACCTGAGGCGAAGAAGCTCGCGCAGCGCATCGCCGCGCGCGGCCCGCTTGCGGTGCGGGCTGTCAAGGAGCTCGCACGTTACGGCGCTAACCATTCCATCGATGACGCCATGGCGCGCGAGCACGAGCTCTTCCTCGAGGTGATGCGCTCCGAGGATGCACGCGAGGGCGCCCTGGCCTTCAGCGAAAAGCGCAACCCGGTTTATCGTGGACGGTAATGATATGAGCATCGGCAAGAAGCCCGATTTCGACTGGGCTACATACGCGCGCAACCTGGCCATCCGCACGCAGGCCTATATCGACGGCAAGTTTGTCGATTCGGTTTCCGGCGAGACCTTCCCGGTCGTCAGCCCGATCGATGGCCAAGTCCTGTGCAACGTCGCGAGCCGTGACGGCGCCGATGTCGATCTCGCGGTCCGTTCCGGCCGGCGGGCCTTTTAATCAGACAGCTGGAGCCGGATGGCGCCGCGCCGGCGCAAGAAGATCCTGCTGGCTCTCGCCGAGCAGATGCTGGCGCATCGCCAGGAACTCGCGCCCTGGAGACCCTTGATGTCGGCAAGCCGATCAAGTTCTCCAATGCGCTCGACATCCCGGCTTCCGCCAATGCGATCATCTAGGCTCAGGACCTGTTAATTTGGTTTGAGCTGTGATTCACGGTGTCCGGGAGGATGCCGTGATGGGTGAACTGTTCCTGCTGAACGAGCGCCAGATGGCGCGGATCGAGCCGCATTTTCCGCTCTCGCACGGCGCGCCACGTGTCGATGACCGGCGTGTCGTGAGCGGCATCGTCTACGTGATCCGCAACGGCCTCCAGTGGAAGGACGCGCCCAAGGGCTACGGTCCGCACAAGACGCTCTACAACCGCTTCATCCGCTGGAGCCGGCTCGGCGTCTTCGACCGGATCTTCGCCGGGCTCGCCGGCGAGGGGCCCAAGCCCGAGCGCATCATGATCGACGCGACGCATCTCAAGGCCCATCGCACGGCGGCGAGCCTGCTCGAAAAGGGGCTGTTCCCCGTCGTATCGGGCGAACCAAAGGTGGGCTGAACTCCAGGCTCCGCACCGTCCGCGACGGGATCGGTCGCCCGATCGTCATGCCGCTCTCGGAAGGCCAGATGAGCGACCACAAGGGCGCAAGCCTCGTGCTCGCTGCCCTGCCGCCAGCCAAAACCCTCATCGCCGACCGTGGTTATGATAGCGCCGCGTTCCGACAGGCGCTGGTCGAAAAGGGCATCGAACCCTGCATCCCGTCGAGCCGAAGCCGCAAAATTCCCTACGCTTACGACAAGGCGCTCTATCGCCAGCGCCACAAGGTCGAGAACCTCTTCGCCAGGCTCAAGGACTGGCGGCGCGTCGCAACGCGCCACGATCGATGCGCCCACACATTCTTCTCGGCAATCTGTATCGCAGCCGCAGTCATCTTCTGGCTCTGATCAACGAGTCCTGAGCCTAGCACTACTTTGGCAGATTTTTAGAGTTGAGTCGTCGGCGGCAGTGGGGACATCGTGTTGATGGTGGCCGTTCGA
>NZ_JBXAQP010000026.1:0-23955 GCF_058807355.1 Allobosea sp. GW821-FHT12C12 | reverse complement strand
TCTCCCGGCAGGCATCTTGAATCACGATCAAGCCGATTTGCGAATCCCCGATTCCGCTAAAAATCAGCATGCTCTAGATCGCCATGCGTCCTATCGGACGCAAAGTGGCGATCTATATCTTTGTTCAAGCATCGGATTCATCCGAAAAGTGGATTCCACTTTTCGGTCCGATGCCCTAGCCCGGGATCGTCAGGCCAGCCTGGCCTCGATCATCGCCGCGAGGTCGGCGAAAGCAGCCTTGGTCGGATGCATCTCGTCGTGCCAGCGGCCCTTCACCCGATAGCGGAAGTCGACATAGACGACCGATGGGTGGCGCCGTGCGAAAGCCTCGAGCTCCTCGTTGAAGGCGTCGAGCATCACCTTCACGATGGCGCGCTGCAGGTCGATCTTGAGATAGTCGATGCCGACGAACTTCATCGGCTCGCCGATCCAGCCCAGCCGCATCGGCTCGACATAGTCGTAGCCGTGGACGATGACCTTGACCGATTTCAGCGTCGTGTCGGCCGCGATGGCGGCCATGATCCGCTCGAAATCGAGGATGACGCGCCTGACCGCCTGATAATAGCTGTCGAGGACATAGTCTTCGACCGGACGCTCGGCGATGTAGAGGCGCAGATAGCCCTTCATCTTGCCGTCG
This sequence comes from Allobosea sp. GW821-FHT12C12, assembly GCF_058807355.1. Taxonomy (NCBI): domain Bacteria; kingdom Pseudomonadati; phylum Pseudomonadota; class Alphaproteobacteria; order Hyphomicrobiales; family Alloboseaceae; genus Allobosea; species Allobosea sp. GW821-FHT12C12. The sequence continues at coordinate 23,318 of NZ_JBXAQP010000026.1, read as the reverse complement.
CCGAGCAGATCGTTGCCGCCGCCGCCGAGCAGAAGCAGGCGCGCGCCGGTCTTGCGGAGCGCCTTGAGATAGTCCCCGGCATCCGCGATGGCGGCGATCGTGTCGCCCCAATAGGCGATGTTGTGGATGACATGGCCCCGATCGGCGAGCGCGCGGGAGAGATCGTAGTTCGAGCCGCCGACGATCGGCAGCGACTTCAGGCCGAGATCGGGCAGATGCTCCCAGGAATCGCCCTCGACCACGATTTCGAGCTTGGCGGCGGCCTTCTTCCTGGCGGAAGCCTTCTTCGCCGATTTTTTCGGAGTCGTCGCCATCGTGAACCTGCCGCCGCATCGAGCCGAGCTGTCCGGAGACAAGCCTTACGCTACGATAGGTTGCACTCTTCCCCCGGCCGCGCAAGCGGCAGGATCGTCACCTCCGCTCGTAGAGCAGCCGCGCCCGGATCGTGCCGTCGAGCTGACGGATCTCCTCCAGGATCTCGCGCGCGACCTCGCCGATCGGGTCGGCCTCCATCACGACATAGCCGAGCTCGCCATCGGTCTGGTAGTTCTGCGCCGCGATGTTGAGGTTGCGGCTGGCGAAGACGTCGTTCAGCCGCCGCAGCATGCCCGGCACGTTGCGCTGGACATGGATGAAGCGCGTGCCGCTCGGCCGCGGCTGCAACTGCACCTGAGGGAAATTGACCGCGCCCAGCGTCGAGCCGACATCGGAGTATTCGACGATCTTGCGCGCGACCTCCGCGCCGATGCGCTCCTGCGCTTCCTCCGTCGAGCCGCCGACATGCGGCGTCAGGATGACGTTGGGCAGGCCCTGCAGCGGCGAGACGAAGCGGTCCGCGTTGGAGGCAGGCTCGATGGGAAATACGTCGACCGCCGCGCCCGCGATGTGACCCGAGCGGATCGCGGCGGCGAGCGCGTCGAGATCGACCACCGTGCCGCGCGAATTGTTGATCAGATAGGAGCCCGGCCGCATCGTCGCGAGCTCGGCCGCGCCGATCATGCCCGCCGTCGCCGGCGTCTCGGGCACATGCAGCGAGACGATGTCGCTCCAGCCGAGCAGCTCGTCGAGGCTCGCGACCGAATCGGTGTTGCCGTGACGCAACTTGTCGGTGTGGTCGTAATAGATCACCCGCATGCCCATCGCCTCGGCCAAGGTCGAGAGCTGGCTGCCGATGCTGCCATAGCCGACGATGCCGAGAATCTTGCCGCGCACCTCGAAGGAGCCGTCGGCCGACTTGTCCCAGCCGCCGGCATGGGCCGAGACCGAGCGGTCGGTGATCTTGCGCAGCAGCATGACGATCTCGCCGATCGTCAGCTCGGCCACGCTGCGGGTGTTCGAGAAGGGCGCGTTGAAGACCGGCACGCCGCGCATGGCGGCCGCCCTGAGATCGACCTGGTTGGTGCCGACCGAGAAACAGCCGACCGCGAACAGCCGGCTCGCCCTGGCGAGGACGGCCTCGGTCAGCTGGGTGCGCGAGCGGATGCCGAGGATATGCGTCTTCTCGACCGCCTTCAGGAGCTCGGCCTCGTCCAGCGCCTTGGGCAGCCGCGTCATGTTGGTGTAGCCGGCCGCCAGCAGCAGGTTCGCGGCGGAATCGTTGATGCCTTCCAGCAGCAGGACGCGGATGCGATCCTTCGGAAAGGACAGGCGGTCGGTGTCGGGGATCATGGATCGTCGGGCCGGGTGCGGGAGCTGTCGTCGGGCCTTGGCTAAGACCTGCCTTCGCAGCGCACAACCGCTTTCTGGCGAAAGCTCGTCGTGAGCGCCATGCTTCTCTGCCCCCTCCCCCCGCTTGCGGTGGGGAGGGCTGGGGTGGAGGTCAGTCCGACCGGGTACGACCTCGATCACGATGGGCTCACCCGGTCGTTCGGCCCCCCATCCCTAACCCTTCCCCACCGCAAGCGGGGGAAGGGGACGCGCCATGCTTTCGAGCGGATACTCTTTGGTACCGCGCAAGCTCAGGCCTTCTCGACGACGAGCGTCGCGCCGTCGACGCGCACCACCCTGACCTCGGCTCCGGCGAGCAGTTCCGGCCCGGTGACGCGCCAGGACGAATCGCCGACGCGGATGCGGCCCTCGCCTCCCAGCATGGTCGCCTCCAGCCGGAAAACCTTGCCGATGAGCTGCCGGCCGCGATCGTTCAGGCCGGTCGCGGCGTCGGGCTCGTCGCCGCGCCGGCGCGTCAGGCTGCGGCCCGCCAGCACGCTGACGACGCAGAGCGCCGCGAAGACCAGCGCCGCGCCCTGCCAGGCCATGCCGGTCGCGCCGACCACGACGCCGGTGACCAGCGCCGCGAGGCCGAGCCAGATCAGGAAGACGCCGGGGGCCAGCATCTCGCCGCCGATGAGCAGCAGGCCGAGCACGACCCAGCTCCAGCCGCCGAATGATGCGATCCATTCCAGCATGGCGGCCTACGCTCCGCCGCGGCCGGCCGGCGGCGCCGAGCCGCGCCTGGCCTCGACCGCATCCTCGCCGAAGACGGCCTTGGTCAGCTGCGCGATGCCCCCGACGGTGCCGGCGAGCGCGGCGGCCTCGATCGGCACGATCACCACCTTGCTGTTGTGGCTCGTCGCGATCGCCTTGATCGCGTCGGTATAGCGCTCGGCGACGAGGAAGTTCGCGGCCTGGATGTCGCCCTTGCCGATCGCGTCCGAGACCATCGCGGTCGCGGCGGCCTCGGCCTGGGCCGAGCGCTCGCGCGCCTCGGCGTCGCGGAAGGCGGCCTCTTTCCGGCCCTCGGCGGCGAGGATCTGCGACTGCTTCTGCCCTTCGGCCTTGAGGATCTCGGCCTGTCGCAACCCCTCCGCCTCCAGCACGGCGGCGCGCTTTTCGCGTTCGGCCTTCATCTGGCGGTTCATCGCGCCGGCGATGTCGGCCGGCGGCAGGATGTCCCTGATCTCGATCCGGGTGATCTTGACGCCCCAGGGGGAGGCCGCGGCGTCCATCACGCGAAGCAGCCGCTCGTTGATCTCGTCGCGATGCGAGAGCAACTGGTCGAGGTCCATCGAGCCGACCACGGTGCGGATATTGGTCATGGTCAGCGTCATCAGCGCCTGGTCGAGATTGGAGACCTCGTAGCGCGCCTTGGCGGCGTCGAGCACCTGGTAGAAAGCCGCGGCGTCGATGCGCACGCCGGCATTGTCCTTGGTGATCGCCTCCTGCGAGGGAACGTCGAGCACCTGCTCCATGACGTTCACCTTGTGGCCGATGCGCTCGATATAGGGGATGATCAGGCCCAAGCCCGCGCCGAGCGTGCGGGCATAGCGGCCGAAGCGCTCGACGGTATAGTTGTAGCCCTGCGGGATGGTGCGCACGCCGAGCGCGACGGTGAGGATGACCAGCGCGACCAGCACAACCACCACGATGTCGAAACCGCTGAACTGCATCGCGTCGTTCCCTGTCCGAGCCGCATGCAACCTGCCGATTGCGACGGGATGATGCAAGCGCGGAGCGCGGTTCCTGCTCCCCACGGGGATTTCTATGCGAAACGTGTCCCCGCTTGATCTCGCGGAGATTGGCGCGGCGGTTTGCGGGGCCTGGCCGGGTGTGCCGATGTGATTGGCGAGCCGGGCGGACCGATCAGCCCGGGGTTGTGATGCTGGCGCGCCCGAGGTTGTAGACGGCGGCGAAGCCGATGAGGCCGGCGGCCTCGTCACCGGCGACGGCTGCGGGCATCATCTCGGCGTCCTGGACCCGCGCCGAGTTCACGCATGCCGCATGCCGTGCGGATCAGACCCGAGCCTCGTCGACGCCGGGAATCCAGAAACGCCTCAACCAAAACGTCTGATCCGACATGCCGATCGCCCCGCTCCCACCGCGAGGTGAATCAGCGATCGAACCTCAACGCCAGAACTCTTTTCGCTGAGGAACCCCCAAGGGAAAAGGTGGCGCGGAGCGCTGACGGATGAGGCTGCGCGCCACGCGAGCAGAGACGCGTCATTCAGGCGATGCGACCATCCCTCATCCGGCGCCGCGCGCCATCTTCTCCCGCAAGGGGATAAGGGAAACGCGCTCAGTTCCGTCGCAGCAACCGCTCCAGATAGTCGAGCTCTTCCATCGGCCGCGTCGGGTCGCCGAGGCGGCGGCGAAGCTCTTCGAGGATGCGGCGGGCGCGCTGGGTCGCGCTTTCGTCGGCGCCCGGCACGCGGACGCGGCCGTCGGCCCAGTCGCGCTGGCGCTGCGGGCGGCCGAGCGGGTCATCGCGGCCGCGCTGCTGGGCCGAGGGGCGGCCGGCCGGCTGGCCGTCGGGCTCGCCGAACGCGCCCTCCGTGCCGTCGCCGGGATCGCCCGGCTGGCCGGGCTGCATCTGCTGGGCGAGGTTCTGGCCGCCCTTGCGCAGCGCCTCCAGCGCGCGGCCTTGCGAATCCAGCGCGCTTTCGCCCTGGCCCTGGCCGAGCTGGCCTTGCGCCTGCCCCATCGCGTCCTCGGCCTCGCCGAGCTCGCCCTGCTCCGGCGCGCCCATGCCGCGCATGCGGCGCTGCAGCTCCTGCAGGCGTTCGCGCAGGGCCTGCTGGCGCTGGGCCAGGCCCTGGCCCTGACCCTGTCCGTTCTCGCCCTGCTGGCCTTCGCCGTTCTCTCCTTCTTCGCCTTCGCCCTGGTCGCCCGGCTGCTGGCCCGGTTGCTGGCCGCGCTGGCGCTGGCCTTGCTGCTGCCCCTGCTGGCGCTGGCCCTGCTGGCCGGGGCGGGCCTGCTGCTGGCCGGGCCGCTGGCGCTGCGCCCGGTTCTGGCGCTGCTGCTCCTGCTGGAAGGTCTCGTCGCGCAATTGCTGCTGCTCGCGGGTCATGCGGTCGAGGTCCGACAGCGCCTGGTTCATCTCGCGCTGGCGCGGATCCTGCTGGCCGGGCCGGGCCATCTGCAGGTTGTTGAGCATCTGGTTGAGCTCTTCCATCAGGCGCTGCGCCTCGGCCATGTCGCCGCGCCTCGAGAGCTCCTCGATACGGTTGAGCATGTTCTGCAGGTCGCGCGGCGTGACGGTCCGGAAATTCTCCGGAAGCTGCGCCTGGTCGCGCTGGTCGCCGTTCTGCTGCTGGCGCTGCATCTGCTCGGCGAGCTGGCGCATGAAATTGTCGAGCGCCTTGCGCATCTCGTCGGTGAGCTTCTTGATCTCGTCCTCGGAGGCGCCGCGCTCCAGCGCCTGCTGCAGGTTTTCCTGAGCCGCGCGCAGCGCCCGCTCCGCGTCGGAGAGGTCGCCGTCCTCGAGCTGCAGGGCCATCGCCCACATCAGCTCGGCGACCTCGCGGAGCTGGTCGTCGGAGCTCGAGCGGCGCAGGCGCTCGTTGATCATGCGCATGCCGAGATAGACGCCGGCCTCCTTCATGAAGAGATCGGGCTCGATCAGCAGCGCGTCCATGGCGAGCTGGACCTTGCGCCGGTCCTCGACATCCATGACCAGCTTGCGGCGCTGCTCGACCAGCGCCTTGGCGAGCGGCTTGGTGAAGGTGCGCTGCGGCAGCGTGACCTCGGCCGGCTCGCTGCGGCCTTCCTGCCCGGCCTCGTCGCGCGCGACCAGCGTCATGCGCACCTTCGCGCCGGCCCAGGGATGGGCGGCGAAGTCGACCGTGCTCTTCATCTCCTCCTCTCCGGTCGGCGAGGACGGCACGCCGAGCGACTGCTTCGGCGGCTCGACCAGCGAGCGCCCGGTCGAGGGCGGGCCGGTGCGCGAGACCAGCACCTCGGCGGCGCTGATCCCGTAATCGTCCCTGGCGCGATAGGTCAGCGTCAGGCCGCCGGCCTGCGGGCCGGTGACGGGCTTGGGCGGTTCGGCGAAGCTGATCTGCGGCGGCTGGTCGGCGATCGCGGTCAGGGTCAGCGTCTGGTTCGGCGCGCCCGGGCCGGTGATGCGCAGCGTGCCGCTGCCGGTCAGGGTGAAGCGCTTTTCCAGCACGGCGGGCGTGGCCGGCGCGGCTGGCGCGGGCTTGGGTGCGGCGGCCTGGGGATTGCCGGCCGCCGCCTTGTCCTCGGGCGGCACGAACACCTCGAGCCGGCCGGCGGTGGCGACATCCATGCTGGTCTTGCCGGCGATGCGCACGACGATGGTGGATTTCTCCGGCGCGCTGATCGTCGGGCTCTGGAGACGGGCGAAGTCGATCAGGATCGGCGGCAGGCGGGTATAGGCCGGCGGATCGATCCAGGCATCGATGCGGATCGCCGGTGCGGGAGCCTGCGGACCACGCCAGTCGAAGGCAGCCGCAAGGCGCGGGCCAGTCTCGTGGCCTGCGACGAAGAGGGCGGTGACGGCGGCGAGAACGGGGACGGCGCGCAAGGCGAATTTGTCGCGGCCGGCCATCAGCGGTCGCGGCGCGGCGACCTTGAGGCCGGCGACGCGCGCGCCCTGGCGCTCGACATGCAGCTTCCAGAGCGCCTGCGAGACCGGATCGCCCGTGCCGACGGCGAGGCTGTCCTCCAGCGCCGATGCGGGACGGTGGGCTCCGGCGAGCGACTGATCGAGCCGCGCCAGGGCGTCGCGCCGCGTCGGCAGGGCCATGCGGGCGATGTGGATCAGGCTGGCGGCGAGCGCGGCCGCGAAGAGCGCGACGCCGAGCGCGCGGCCCTGCCAGGGCAGCAGCGTCCAGAAGCCGAACCAGGACAGCGCGAGGAAGGAGAGGGTGATCGCGGCGGGGATCCAGAGGCGGGGCCAGAGCCGCTCCCAGCCGAGCGAGATGCGGGACGCCACCGCCAGACGGCCGAGCCGCCGCCGGACGAGTTCGATCGGATCAAGCGCCCTGGAGCGCTGCGCCTCATTCATGCCGTCGCTCCGAGCCGCCTCTCGCCGCTATGAACCGTGGCCGCTTCTGTCGACCTCGCCAGATCAGACACGCTAGCACGCGAATATGGCAAGGCCACAGCGAATGGGCCTTGCCCACAGCCGGCTCCGCGTTTCGTGAACCGGGCTCAGGGCAGCCAGGGCGGCGCACGATCCGTGCCGAGCAGTTCCTCATAGCTCTGGCGCGGCCGGGTCACGGCGAATTCCTCTCCCTTCACAAGCACTTCCGCGACGAGCAGGCGCTGGTTGTAGGTCGATGACATGCTGGCGCCATAGGCTCCGGCGGTCATGAAGGCGATCAGGTCACCGGGCTTCCGATCGTGCAATTCGCGGCCGGCGGTGAAGGTGTCGCCCGATTCGCAGATCGGCCCGACCACGTCGTAGGCCGTGGTGGCCGCATCCGCGGCGGGCTCGGTAACCGGCCAGATCTCGTGATAGGCCTCGTACATCGCCGGCCGGACGAGGTCGTTCATCGCCGCGTCGACGACGAGGAACTGCCTGGTCGGGCGCGGATTGAGATGCAGCACGCGGGTCAGCAGGATGCCGGCATTGCCGACGATCAGGCGGCCGGGCTCGAAGCCGAGCTCGACATCGAGGCCATGCGCGATGCGGCCGACCATCACGGCATAGGCCTCGATCAGCGAGGCGCCGTGGTCGAAACCCTCGTCGTTGAAGGCCGGCGGGATGTCGTAGGGGATGCCGAGGCCGCCGCCGAGATCGAGCCGATCGACACGGTGGCCCTCGGTCCGCAGGCTGCCGACCAGCGTCGCCATCTTGGCATAGGCCGCCTCGAACGCCTCGGTCTCGCGGATCTGGCTGCCGATATGCAAGGCGAGGCCCATGATGCGGACGCCCGGCAGGTTGGCGGCGCGGGCATAAAGCCGGCCGACCTCGTCGAAGGAGACGCCGAACTTGTTCTCGGACGAACCGGTGGTGATCTTGGCGTGGCCGCCGGCCCCGACATCGGGATTGACCCGGAACACGGCCTCCTGGCGCTTGCCGAGGGCGGCCGCGACCCGCGAGAGCGCATCGAGCTCGCCCTCGGTCTCGATATTGACCTGATAGATGCCGGCCTCGACGGCGAAGCGCAGTTCGCTCTCGCTCTTGCCGACGCCGGAGAAGACGATCCTGTCGGGCGGGAAGCCGGCGAGCAGCGCCTTGCGGACCTCGCCCTCGGAGACGGTGTCGGCGCCGGCCCCGAGCGCGGCCAGCGTCTTCAGCACGCCGAGATTGCCGTTGGCCTTCACGGCGTAGAAGACATGGGCCTTGCCGCCGGGCGCGGCCGCCGTCACGGCGCCCTCGAACAATCGGTAGTGCCGCTCGATCGTGGCCGAGGAATAGACATAGACCGGCGTGCCGACGGCCTCCGCGATGGCGGTCAGGGCGACGTCCTCTGCGAAGAGGGCGCCATTGCGATAGCTGAAATGATGCATCGTCGGCTCAGAGCAGGGGGTCGAGCACGAAGCGGGTCTCGGGCACCGTGAAGGCGCGGCTCGCCCTGGCCGGCTTGCCGAAGGGCGAGGCCTGGCTCGCTGCGGCGGCCTGCTCCTCGGCGCCGCCGACATCCTTTTCGGGCAGCGCGATCGCGTTCGTCGCATTGGGCGGCGCTTCCAGCGGCCCCTTGCGCCCGCAGGCGGCGAGCGACAGGCCGATGAGGCCGGCGACGAGAACGGCGCGGCCCAGTTTCAGGCGGTCATACGGCACGAAAGCAAACCCTCGGACGAAGCATGGCGGGGACTGTAGCGAATGGAGGGGCAGGATGCGAGGGCATGGCGACGGCGGACGTTAGGAGGCAGCCGCGCTCCGTCACGGTCGGGACAATTCCGAGCACGACGGAATGGGCTCAGCCCCGTTCCTTCGCCAACTGCCGCAGCCAGCGCTTGGCCTGGCGGCGGACATTGGTCGGCGCGGTGCCGCCATAGCTGACGCGGCTCTTCACCGACCGCTCGACGCCGAGCACCGCGAAAACCGCGTCGGTGATCCGCGGCTCGACCGCCTGCATCTCCGCCAGAGACAGCTTCTCCAGCCCGATCTTCTTCGCCGATGCGATGCCGACGAGCCGGCCGGTGACGTGGTGGGCGTCGCGGAACGGCATCTTCAGCACCCGCACCAGCCAGTCGGCGAGGTCGGTCGCGGTGGCGTAGCCGAGGCCGGCGGCCTTCTTCATCGTCTTGAGGTCCGGCTCCATGTCGCGGACCATGCCGGCCATGGCCGCGAGACAGAGCGAGAGGGTCTGGAGGGCATCGAACGTGCCTTCCTTGTCCTCCTGCATGTCCTTGGAATAGGTCAGCGGCAGGCCCTTCATCATCGTCAGCAGCGCCTGCAGCGCGCCGAAGACGCGGCCGGCCTTGCCGCGCACCAGCTCGGCCGCGTCGGGATTGCGCTTCTGCGGCATGATCGAGGAGCCGGTCGAGAACTTGTCGGAGAGCCGCACGAAACCGAATTGCGGCGTCGCCCAGAGCACGATCTCCTCGGCCAGCCGCGACAGGTGCATGGCGCAGATCGAGGCCGCGGCCAGCGTCTCCAGAACGAAATCGCGGTCGGAAACCGAATCGAGCGAGTTGGCCGTCGGGCGGTCGAAACCGAGCGCGAGGGCCGTCATGTGCCGGTCGATCGGGAAGGAGGTTCCGGCGAGCGCGGCCGCGCCGAGCGGGCATTCGTTAAGCCGCTCGCGGGCGTCGCGGACCCGGCCGCGATCGCGCGACAACATCTCGACATAGGCGAGCAGATGATGACCGAAGGTGACGGGCTGGGCCGATTGCAGATGGGTGAAGCCCGGCATCACCGAGCCGGCATGGGCATCGGCCTTCTCGGCCAGCGCCTGCTGGAGATCGGCCATCTGGCCGTCGATCTCGTCGAGGGTGTCGCGGACCCAGAGCCGCATGTCGGTCGCGACCTGGTCGTTGCGCGAGCGGGCGGTGTGGAGCCTGCCGGCGGCGAGGCCGATCCTGTCCTTGAGATGGCTCTCGACGTTCATGTGGACATCCTCGAGCGCGCGCGAGAACGTGAAGGTTCCGGCCTCGATATCGTCCTGGACCTGCTTGAGCCCGGCGCTGATCGCGGCCACGTCCTCAGCCGTCAGGATGCCGGTCTCGGCCAGCATGGCGGCATGCGCGAGCGAGCCCCTGATGTCCTGACGCCAGAGGCGCTTGTCGAAATCGATGGAGGCGTTGATCTCCTCCATGACGGCGTCGGGACCCGAGGCGAAACGCCCACCCCACATGCGATTGCTCACGACGGTCTTTCCTGTTCTGAGGGCTTGCGTGCTTCGAGGATTGCCATGACGTCTCGATCGAAATTCGTCGCCGCCAACGGAGCCGTTGTGCCGACCGCGGCAGGCGGCGTCGCGGCCTTCTACTCCGGCGCGGGCGACGCCGGCAATTCCGCATCCCGCGGCGCGCCCCGAAAAACGGCGGCCGCTATGGCTCCGCTGGCGCGTGGCGAGGTCGCGGCCGTGAAGGTCAATCAGCGGCCGGAGCTTGCGCCCGATCCCGCTTTCGGGGAACCGGCCGGCCGACGACAGGATCGGGAAAGCTCGGCTATCACGCCGATCCGCAGGCGAAAGCCTTCCAGCGGCTGCGCGCTGCGTGCAAGGTCGAGCGCATGCCGGTCAGCCTGCCGGTCCCCCGCGAGGGTTGCGAACCGGCGATCCCGCAGGGCCCGGGCGAGCGCCGATGCGAAGGCGCTGGTCGCGCCGCGATCGGGGGCTGAACCATCGTCATTCCGGTGCTCGCACAGCGATAGCCCGGAACCCACGACCAGGTGAGTGACGGCGACACGACAACATCTCCCGGCGGAGATTGCCTCGCTCGCCCGCCTGTTCCATACGCTCCCGGCCATGACCTATACGATCGGCCTCGCCACCACCTTCCACGATCCCGCCATCGCCATCGTCGGTCCCGACGGCGCGGTGCTCTTCGCCGAGGCGACGGAGCGCTACCTGCAATACAAGCGCGCGCCGAACTGCGAGCCGGATTCGGCGCCGCGCATGGAAGGGCTGCTGAAGCGCTACATTCCGAAGGGCGCGCCCGTCCGCCTCGCCACGAGCTGGGGCGAGGCGTTCGCCGGCTTCCTCGACCAGATGGACCGCGCCGGCTCGTTCTCGCTCGACGCGCTGCTCAGGCTCTCGCCCGAGCTCAACCGTTCGCTGGTGCCCGAGCGCAGCGAGCGCGCCTTCATCGCCTCGCTGCATCTGTCGCAGCAGCGCGCCGGCATCGGCACGCTGCTCGGGCTCGACCGGGCCTTTGGGGCGGCGAACGTCACCGGCCTCACGCGCCACGGCCATCATCTCAGCCACGCGGCCTATGCCTGCTGGTCCTCGCCCTTCACGGATGCCGCCTGCCTCGTCGTCGACGGCATGGGCGAGACCGGGGCGTCGGCGATCTTCGCGCTGAAGGACGGCGAGATCACCGAGGTCAAGCGCCATCGCGGACGCGAATCGATCGGCTTCTATTTCGGTCTCGTCACCGATCTCGCCGGTTTCGACCAGGCCAAGGGAGAGGAATGGAAGATCATGGGGCTCGCGCCCTATGGCCGGACCGACGAGCGGCTGATGGGGCTGCTGCGCCAGCTCTACCGGATCGAGCGGCACAAGCTGTCCTTCGCCAAGGCCGATGTCGTGCAGGCCGTGGCGGCGGAGATCCTGTCGCTTCGTCCAGCCGACGCGCTCGACCGGGGCTGGGCCGATCTCGCCCGCTGCGGGCAGGATGTCTTCGCCGAGATGATGGAGGCGCTGCTCGGCGAGGCGGCGGCGCTAGCGCCGTCGGAGAATCTTGTCCTTGCCGGCGGCTGCGCGCTGAACTCCTCTTTCAACGGAAAGATCGTCGGCCGCCACGGCTTTTGCGACGTCTTCGTGCCCTCGGCGCCGGCCGATGACGGCAACGCGATCGGCGCGGCATGGCTGAGCCACAAGCAGGCCAATCCGGACTGGCGCGCGCCCAAGGGACCGATGACGCCCTATCTCGGCTCGACCGTCTCGACCGAGCCTTTCGAGCGCATGCGGGACTGGGAGAAGCGGCTGCGCAAGCTCGCGCCAGACGAGGTCGCGCCCGTCACGGCAAAACTGCTGACCGAGGGCAAGCTGGTCGGCTGGGTGCAGGGCAAGGCCGAATTCGGTCCGCGCGCGCTCGGCAACCGCTCGATCCTGGCCGATCCGCGCCCGGCGGACGCCAAGGACATCCTCAACGCCAAGGTGAAATACCGCGAGGCGTTCCGCCCGTTCGCGCCCTCGATCCTGGCCGAGCAGGGCGCGGACTGGTTCGAGGCCTATCAGGACGCGCCCTATATGGAGCGGACGCTGGTCTGGAAGGAGGCGGTGCGCCACCGCGTGCCGGCCGTTGTGCACGAGGATTTCACCGGGCGGCTGCAGAGCGTCACGGCCGAGCGCAACCCGCGCTACCACGCGCTGATCTCGGAATTCCACGCGCTGACCGGCGTGCCGGTGATTCTCAACACCTCGTTCAACATCATGGGCAAGCCGATCCTGCACACGGCCGAGGACGCGATCCTGATGTTCTATACCAGCGGGCTGGATGCGCTGGTGATCGAGGACTGGTTGCTGGTGAAGTGATCGCCAGGGGTGATGCGCTCCCATCAACGGACCCGCCGCTTTGGCGCGTTGGCTAAGCGGCCATGTTGGCTTCGGCCGATGGAGAGACATGGATGCTGCAACTGCGGTCCAACTGCGAATGCTGCGACCGCGACCTGCCGCCGGAAGCGCGCGACGCGATGATCCGCGCGTTAGAGCGCACATTCTGCGCTGACTGTGCCGAAGCGCGCTTCCAGGGCGCCTGCCGAACTGCGGCGGCGAACTGGTGCGCCGGCCGATCAGGCCGGTCGGGAAGCCGGAGAGGTTCGCGGCATAGCGGCAACGCGTAACGAAGCCGCAGGCGGACTGCGCCGCGGCTTGACGTGACGGTTGCCCCGCGCGCGTGCTAGCCAAGCGGCATGAGCAGCGAGCGCCCGCAATTCTGGATCGTCGCCGGCCCGAACGGCGTCGGCAAGACGACCTATGCGTTCCGGCACATCAAGGCTGTTTCCGGCAGCACACGTTTCGTCAATCTCGACGAGATCGCGCGCGGTCTCTCGCCGCTCGAACCCGCAGCCGAGCAGCAGCGGGCCGCCAGGGTCGCTCTGGAAATGACGCGCTCATTGATCGAGGAGAGCAAGTCGTTTTCGATCGAAACGACCCTGTCCGGAAAGACGCATCTGCGGACGATAGCAGCCGCCCGTGAAGCCGGCTTCGCCATCAATCTGCTGTTTTTCCTGGTTGCGTCGCCGGAGATCTCGCTGACGCGCATCGCCAGGCGGGTCAGTGAGGGCGGGCATGACGTTGCCGAGACGGACGTGCGCCGCCGCTTCGATCGCGCGATTGCCAACCTGCCCGTCTACATCGACCAGGCCGATCGGTGGCGGGTCTTCGACAATGCGACATTAAAACCGAAGGTCGTGGCCGAGGGGCGGCGCGGCTGCATCGCGCTGAGCGAGAGGTCGCCGACATTGCCGACGGCGCTGTGGGCGGCGCTGGACGAGCTGCCGCCCTGCGCCGAAACCTGAACGCTCAGCTCGCCTGCTTGACCGCGATGCCCTTTTCTTCGAGCAGCGCCTGCAGCTCGCCGGCCTGGAACATCTCGCGCGTGATGTCGCAGCCGCCGATGAACTCGCCCTTGACGTAGAGCTGCGGGATCGTCGGCCAGTTCGAATAGGCCTTGATGCCCTCGCGGATCTCCATGTCCTCGAGCACGTTGACGCCCTTCCAGGGCACGCCGAGATAGCCGAGGATCTGCGCGACCTGGCCGGAGAAGCCGCACATCGGAAATTGCGGCGTGCCCTTCATGAAGACGACGACGTCGGAGGACTTCACTTCGGCGTCGATGCGGGCGTTGATGTCGGTCATGGGGGCTCGTCCTTTTCAATGAGTAACTCTGACCTAGCTCGACCGATACGGCTGGACACGATCGCTATGGCCCGATCGAGGTCCATGTCTTGATCGATAAGTTCGTCGAGCGAAAGCGGGCAGGCCCGAGGCAGATCCCGCGCGAGGGTCTCTTCGAAAACGGCCAGCGCGGCATCGGCCTGTCGAAGCGCGTCGTTCCACACCTGATCCAGATTCACTGTCTGCCGCAGCGAGTTGGTGAAGGCGTCTCGCGCCAGCCCCTGGAAATTAAGGCATTCGCTCCGCCAACCTCTCAGGCTCGCGGTTCGCGACGACAAGGCTTTTGCGAGATGAATCAGGAACTGGCGCAGGGGGCCGGTGAAAGCGCGCGTCTCTGTCCGACCCAACGAGTCCATCTCCTCCGCCAGGTTGTTCCAATCGACGGCGTTCGACAGGTCAGGCCGCGTGCGCGCAAGTTCGCGGATCGCCTGCGCCTGCTGCTCGGCCCAGGCGACGATATCGTCCTCGTGGAGCGTGTCGGCCGGCATGGCAGCCTCCGCGGAAATCATAGGACCCTAATTCTGGGGAACCGCCGTCGTCAGCGCAAGGGCGTGCAGCACGCCGCCCATGTTTCCTTGCAGCGCGGCATAGACCATCTGGTGCTGCTGGACCCTGGACTTGCCGGCGAAGGCGGCCGAGGTCACGGTCGCGGCGTAATGGTCGCCGTCGCCGGCGAGATCCTTGATCTCGACGACGGCGTCGGGCAGCGCCGCCTTGATCATCGTCTCGATATCGCGCGCGTCCATCGGCATGGCAAACTCCTCAGGCGGCCTTGCCGGACATGTAGTCGGGCAGCCAGGTCTCATGGGCGCTCTTCAGCGCCGCGATGGCAAGCGGCGTCTCGCCGGGCAGGGCCAGCGCGGTCCCGCCGGTCGTGCCGATCGCCAGCGCCGGAACGCCGGCCGCGCCGGCCTCATTCAGAACGCCATCGGCCGAGGCCGCAGGCGCCGTCACGAGATAGCGCGCCTGATCCTCGCCGAAGAGCGCGGCGTGGCTTGGGCCGGCGGGAAGGGCGGTGACCACCGCGCCGATGCCGTGCGCCATCGCCATCTCGGCCAGCGCCACCGCAAGACCGCCATCGGAGAGGTCGTGGCAGGCCGTAACCTGTCCGGCCGTGATCAGCCCGCGCACGAAATCGCCGTTCTTGCGCTCGACCGCGAGATCGACCGGGGGCGGCGCCCCTTCCTCGCGGCCGCAGATCGTGGCGAGCCAGGCGCTCTGCCCGAGCCAACCCTTCGTCTCGCCGATCAGGATGATCGCCTCGCCCTCGGCCTTGAAGGCGGTCGTCGCGTGCTTCGTCACGTCGGCCAGGACGCCGACGCCGCCGATGGTGGGGGTCGGCAGGATCGAGACGCCGTTGGTCTCGTTGTAGAGCGAGACGTTGCCGGAGACGACGGGGAAGTCGAGCGCGCGGCAGGCTTCGCCGATGCCGCGGATGCAGCCGACGAGCTGGCCCATCACCTCGGGCCGCTCCGGATTGCCGAAATTCAGGTTGTCGGTCACGGCGAGCGGCGTCGCGCCGACGGCGGTGAGGTTGCGATACGCTTCGGCCACGGCCTGCTTGCCGCCCTCGAACGGGTCGGCCTCGCAATAGCGCGGCGTCACGTCGGCGCACATGGCGAGCCCCTTGGGGCCGTCCTCGATGCGGATCAGCCCGGCGTCGCCGCCGGGCACGATCACCGAATTGCCGAGGATCAGCGTGTCGTACTGCTCGGTGATCCAGCGCTTCGACGAAAGATCGGGCGAGCCGATCAGCTTGAGCAGCGCGTCCGCGCTCGACATCGGCGGCACGACGCTTTCGGCCGCGATGCGCTGCAGCTTCGGCGTCTCGACCCAGGGCCTGTCGTATTCGGGGGCCTCGTCGCCGAGCTCCTTGATCGGCAGGTCGGCCATGGTCTCGCCCTGGTGCTTCACGACGAAGCGCAGCGTGTCGGTGGTGTGGCCGACGACGGCGAAATCCAGCCCCCATTTCCGGAAAATCGCCTCGGCCGGCTCCTCATGACCGGGCTTGATCACCATGAGCATGCGCTCCTGGCTTTCCGACAGCATCATCTCATAGGCGCTCATGCCGTCCTCGCGGCAGGGCACCGCGTCGAGGTCGAGCTCCACGCCGAGGTCGCCCTTGGCGCCCATCTCGACGGCCGAGCAGGTCAGACCGGCGGCCCCCATGTCCTGGATGGCGTCGACATGGCCGGCGGCCATGATCTCGAGGCAGGCCTCCAGCAGGAGCTTTTCGGCGAAGGGGTCGCCGACCTGCACGGTCGGGCGCTTCTCCTCGGCGCCGTCGCCGAAGGCGGCCGAGGCCATGGTCGCGCCATGGATGCCGTCGCGGCCGGTCTTGGAACCGAGATAGACGATGGCTTTGCCGACGCCCGACGCCTTGGCGTAGAAGATCTCGTCGGCCTTCGCGATGCCGACCGCCATGGCGTTGACGAGGATGTTGCCGTCATAGCGCGAGTGGAAGCCGGTCGCGCCGCCGACATTGGGCACGCCGAAGGAATTGCCGTAGCCGCCGATGCCGGCGACGACGCCCGAGACCAGATGGCGCGTGCGCGGATGGTCGGGCGAGCCGAAACGCAGCGCGTCCAGCACCGCGATCGGCCGCGCGCCCATGGTGAAGACGTCGCGCAGGATGCCGCCGACGCCGGTCGTCGCGCCCTGATAGGGCTCGATGAAGGAGGGGTGGTTGTGGCTCTCCATCTTGAAGACGATGGCGAGCCCGTCGCCGATGTCGATGACGCCGGCATTCTCGCCCGGCCCCTGGATCACCCACGCCGCCTTGGTCGGCAGCGTCTTGAGATGGATTTTCGAGGATTTGTAGGAGCAGTGCTCGTTCCACATCGCCGAGACGATTCCGAGCTCGGTGATCGTCGGCTCGCGCCCGATCAGATGCAGGAAGCGCTGGTACTCGTCGGGCCTGAGGCCATGCTCGGCGACGAGCTGCGGGGTGATGGCGATGGCGTTGGGGATCACGGGCGGTTCCTGGCGGGCCGGCGAGGTTCGCGCGGGCAATAGCGCGTGTGCGTCCGGGAGACAACGCATTCCGGGCCGGCGGCCAGCCTTCAGCCGCCGATCCGCTGCAGGGCGGCGCGCAGCGCGCCGGGTATCGCGACCGGCCTTTGCGTCTCGCGCTCGACATAGACATGGGTGAACAGGCCCTGCGCCGCGGCCTGCTCGCCGCGCGCGCGAAAAATCCCGATGCGATAGGTCACGGAGCTGGAACCGAGCCGCTCGACCGCGAGACCGGCCTCGACGATTTCAGGGAAGGCCGTGCTCTCGAAATAGGTGCAGGTCGTCTCGACCACCAAGCCGACGACCGCACTGCCGGCGACGTCGAGATGGCCGTTCTCGACCAGCCAGGCGCAGACGGCTGTGTCGAACCAGGAATAATAGACGACGTTGTTGACGTGGCCGAAGACGTCGTTGTCGTGCCAGCGGGTCGTGATCGGGCGGAACAGCCTGAAGTCGGCGCGGCTCAGGCGCGGTTTGCGGTTGCTCATTCCGGTCTCCCGCCCGTCACGATCCTGCCTCGTCGCCGACGCTTCGCTCCGGCACGCCGAGCGCGTCCGCCAGCCGCGCCTTGGCGGAGCCCGGCCTGAGCGGCTTCTGCTGGCTTTCATGCGGGGCCCAGCCCGAGAGCCAGACGATCTCGAAACTGGCGCGCAGGCGGCCGTCCGGGTCGGCGAAACGCTCCGTATAGAGCTGCGCGGCCTGTATAAGCGTGTCGCGGCGCAAGCTCCCCGGCTTGCGGTCGATCAGCGCGTTCGTCCAGCCGAGCGCGCGCAGGTCGCGCAGCAGGGCGAGCATGTCGCCATAGCGCACCGTGACGAGTTCGCTGTCGACGACGGGCAGGGCGAAGCCGGCACGCTGCAGCAGCGTTCCCATGTCACGCAGATCGGCGAAGGGGGCAATGCGGGGACTTGCGCCGCCGGTGGTGGCGATCTCGGCCTCCAGCAGCGCCTGGCGCAATTCGTTCAGGCTGCGGCCGCCGAGCAGGCAGCCGATGAAGAGCCCGTCCGGCCTCAGGGCTCGCCTGATCTGGACGAGCGCGCCCGGCAGGTCGTTGACGCCTTGCAGCGCCAGCAGCGAGGCAGCGAGGTCGATCGAGGTCGGGGCCAGCGGCAGCGCTTCGAGATCGCCGACGAAATCGGCGCTCGCATCCGGCGTCTCGGCCATGCGCCAAAGTGCGTCACTGCGCGCGAGCAGGGCCGCGCGCGTCACGGGCAGGGCCGTGCCGAGATCGGCCGCGCGACCGAACCGGCGCAGCACGGCGGCCAGACGCTCCTCGAGATCGCCCGCCACGCGCGCCAGCAGGAAATCCGGATAGCCGGCGGCGAGCGCCCGCCGCAGCCGCAGCCTTGCGAGGCTGCGGTCGAAGACCGGCGGATTGTCGCTCATGCGGGGGGCTCCGAGCGACCGCAATCAGCTGTCGAGCAGGCGCTCGATCTCGCGGCGCAGTTCCGGGCCGAGATCGCCGCGCCCGAGAGCATAGGCGATGTTGGCGGTCAGGAAGCCGATCTTGGAGCCGGTGTCGTAGATGTCGCCGTCGAAGCGCACGGCATGGAACGGCTCCAGCCGCGACAATGCGATCATCGAATCGGTCAGCTGGATCTCGCCGCCGGCGCCGGGCTCCTGGTTGGCCAGAAGGTTGAAGATCGTCGGCTGCAGGATGTAGCGCCCGGTGATGTGCAGGTTGGACGGCGCGGCGCCCTTGGGCGGCTTCTCGACCATCTTGGTGACCTTCGAGACCTTGGCCTCGCGATTCTCGACGCCGACGATGCCGTATTGATGGGTCTGATCCTCGGGCACGGGGGCGACGGCGATATGGTTGCCGCCATGCTTGTTGTAGGCGTCAATCATCTCGGCGAGGCAGCCCTTGCCGTGGCTGTGGTGCAGCATGTCGGGCAGGAGCAGCGCGAAGGGCTCGTCGTCGCCGATCAGGTCGCGCGCGCACCAGACGGCGTGGCCGAGGCCGAGCGGACCCTGCTGGCGGGTGAAGCTGGTCGCGCCGGCGGCCGGCAGATCGGCGAGCAGGCTTTCCAGCTCGCGCGTCTTGTTGCGCTTGCGCAGCGTGTCGTCGAGCTCGTAGGCGAGGTCGAAATGGTCCTCGATCACCGCCTTGTTGCGCCCGGTGACGAAGACGAAATGCTCGATGCCGGCGGCGCGCGCCTCGTCGACGACGTGCTGGACGACCGGCCGGTCGACGATGGTCAGCATCTCCTTGGGAATTGCCTTGGTGGCCGGCAGGAACCGGGTGCCGAGACCCGCGACGGGAAGCACGGCCTTGCGAATTTTCTTCGACATGAAAGATCCATTTGCTCGCCTTGGCTTCGCGGGCCTGCGGCGTTCAGGGCGGAGTATGCGACCGGCCGGTGAGCGAGGCCAGAGTCGTTCGATGCGGGCCAATAGCAGACCGGGCTTGAGACCCCGTCAACGTTTTTTGCGGTAGACAGGTTTCTCGAACCGTCTTGGGAGACAGAGCGACGATGGCCATCCTGGTTTCGGGCGGCGCCGGCTATATCGGAAGCCATATGGTGCTGGAGCTGCTCGATCGCGGCGAGACGGTCGTGGTCCTCGACGATCTCTCGACCGGATTCTGGTGGGCGGTGCCCAAGGAGGCGACGCTGGTCCAGGGCGACATGGGCGACCAGACCCTGGTCGAGCGCGTCATCGCCGGGCATGACGTCACGGAGATCGCGCATTTCGCCGCCCGCATCGTCGTGCCCGACTCGGTCTCCGATCCGCTCGGCTACTATCTCAACAACACGGTGAAGACGCGGGCGCTGCTGGAAAGCGCGGTCCGCGGCGGCGTGAAGCACGTGATCTTCTCCTCGACGGCGGCGGTCTATGGCGAGCCGGCGATCTCGCCGGTGCCCGAGGAGATCGCGCTCAACCCGATCAACCCCTATGGCCGCTCCAAGCTGATGAGCGAGTGGATGCTGGCGGACGTCGCCCGCGCCCATGGGCTCGCCTATGTCGCGCTGCGCTATTTCAACGTCGCCGGGGCCGATCCGCGCGGCCGCTCGGGCCAGTCCTCGCCGAACGCGACCCATCTGATCAAGGTCGCGAGCCAGGCGGCGCTCGGCCAGCGCGCCGGGCTCGAGATCTTCGGGACGGACTACGCCACGGCGGACGGCACCTGCGTGCGCGACTACATCCACGTCACCGACCTCGCCCGCGCCCATCTCGCCGCGCTCGACCATCTGCGCGGCGGCGGGGCGAGCCTGACGCTGAACTGCGGCTATGGCCGCGGCTATTCGGTCGCCGAGGTGGTCGAGGTGGTGAAGCAGGTGTCCGGCGTCGATTTCCCGGTGAAGCGCTCGCCGCGCCGCGCCGGCGACCCGGCCTCGCTGGTGGCCAAGGCCGACCGCATCCGGGCGGAGCTCGGCTGGACGCCGGAGCATGACGATCTCGGACAGATCGTGCGCCAGGCGATGGACTGGGAGGAAAAGCTCAGGACGCGCAACGCGGTGTGATCGCGCGGTCTAGCGGATCAGCTCGACGCGGACGCTGGCCGCTTCGGCGATGAGCGGCCAGCGGCGTTCCGCCGTCAGGACTGGCGCGTCGATACGACGCGTCAACGCGAGGCAATAGCGCAAGCAGCGCCGAGGCATCGAGAACGACGTCTCGTCCCATGCTTCGCGGCGCCGCTCAGCCAGGAAGTCATCGACCGAGACGTTCTTCCGGCCGGCGAGAATGTCCCGGCTCAATGCCTGAGCGCGCTTTACGACCTGATCCAACGTCCGCAGCACGATCGCATCGCCGGCAGCTTCTATGATTAGTTCAGCGCCTGACTCGACGCCGTGACTTCGGCGCAGTTCAGCCCGCAAGCCGCCCTGCCATCCGGCATGATGCGGGTCGTCATGGCGTGCTTATGGCTCATGCCATGAAAGCTGGCATGAGCCATCAAGTCATTCAATCCGCGGCGGCTTCGAGATTGGATGAATTAACCCATGGTTAACCTTGTTCGGGCGCAGTGCGCGCTGCACTATCAATGCGCCCGCCAGCGAGGTTCGAGCCATGCGCCTGTCCGTCATCGTCGTCGCGGCGCTTGCGAGCCTCGCTCCGGCCCTCGCCCAGACGACAGGCTCGATCAACGCCGGCGCCAAACCGGCCGCAGCCGCAGCGGCAAGACCGGCGAGCGCCTCCTTCGATGCTTTCCTCAAGGGACTCTGGCCGCTGGCGCAGCAGCGCGGCATCTCTCGGGCGACCTTCGACCTGGCGTTTCGCGGCGTGACGCCCGATCCATCGATCGTGGCGCTGACGAAGAAGCAGTCGGAGTTCACCGCACCGATCTGGGGCTATCTCAACAGCGCCATCGGCGGCACCCGCATTCCGCGCGGGCGCGACGCCGCCAACGACAACGCCGGCGTGCTCGCCCAGATCGAGGCCAAGTACGGCGTGCCCAGGGAGATCGTGCTCGGCGTGTGGGGCATGGAGACCAATTACGGCTCGTTCAAGGGCGACAAGGACATCGTCCGCTCGCTCGCGACGCTGGCTCAGATCCGCTATCGCGGCGATTTCTTCCGCGACGAACTCCTGACCGCGCTGGAACTGATCGAGAAGGGGCATGTCGAGCGCGCGGAGCTGCGCGGCTCCTGGGCCGGCGCGATGGGCCATACCCAGTTCATGCCGTCGAGCTACATGAAATACGCCGTCGACTGGACCGGCGACGGCCATGCCGACATCTGGACCTCGACCGCCGACGCGCTCGCCTCAACCGCGAATTACCTCAAGGGCTATGGCTGGGTCGCGGGCCTGCCCTGGGGTCTCGAGGTGACGCTGCCGGACGGCTTCGACTATAAGCGCAACAGGGCGAGCTTCGCCAGCTTCTCGTCGGCCGGCGTCAGGCGCGCCGACGGGCGGGCGCTGCCTTCCTCGGGCGAGGGCCGGCTGTTCTACCCGGCCGGCCATCGCGGGCCGGTGCTGCTGCTGACCGAGAATTTCGACGTCATCAAGAAGTACAACTCGTCCGACGCCTATGCGCTCGCGGTCGGCCATCTCGGCGACCGGATCATGAACCGGCCCGCGATCCAGGCGGACTGGCCGGTGCAGGCGCCGCGCCTCGACAAGGTGGGCACGCAGGATCTGCAGCGCCGGCTGAAGGCGCGCGGGTTCTACAATCAGGATGCAGACGGGCGGATCGGCACCGGCACGCGCGAGGCGGTCAGGCAATACCAGCTCAGCGCCGGCGAAATCCCGGACGGCTATCCGACGCCGGCCCTGCTGGCGAAGCTGCGCGGGGAGCGCTGACTTCGCCATGATCGCGCGCTATCATCCGTGACCAAGCGCCGCCTCCGGCGCGGGAGCTGGAGCCCGATGCGGTCGCGTTCCGTCATCATGGTGCTGAGCGCCGCCTGCCTCGTGCTGGTCACGGGCGGGCCGTCCTCGCTCGCCGAGGGCGACGCCTTCCTGACGCGCCCCGTCAATCCGGGCGGCCGCAACTGGTTCTTCGGCCAGCAGCAGCGGCCCGTCGTCGAGCCGCGCCGCCAACGCGTCGCCCCGGTCGTGCAGCGGCGGGCGCCGGCCGTGGTGGTACGGGACGATCCGGTCATCCCCAAGGTCGATGTCAGCCACCATATCGTCGTAATGGGCGATTCGCTCGGCAGCCTTCTGGCGGACGGGCTGGAGGATGCGCTGAACGACCGGCCCGACGTCGCGGTTATCGCCAAGGCGAAACCGGATTCAGGCCTCGTCCGCAGCGATTTCTACGACTGGCCCAAGGTCGCGGCCGAACTGCTCGCGAGCGACCAGAAGATCACCATCGGCGTCATGCTGCTCGGGCTGAACGACCGCCAGGCGCTGCGCGAAGGCGAGACCGTGCACGAGCCCGGCAGCCCGCGCTGGCTCGAACTCTATCGCGACCGCATCGATGCTGTCACGGCCGCCTTCGCGGCCAGGCGCGTCCCGCTGATCTGGGTCGGCGCGCCGCCGGTGCAGAACGGACGGCTCTCGGTCGATCTCGCCACCTTCAACGAACTCTACCGGCAAAGGGTGGAGCGCGCCGGCGGGCAATATGTCGATCTCTGGAACGCTTTCGTCGACGCCGAAAACCACTACACCCCGATGGGGCCGGACGTCTCCGGCCAGACCACGCGGCTGCGGCTCGGCGACGGCATCCATTTCACTTCGGCCGGATCGCGCAAGGCCGCCCATTTCGTTAATGTTCTGATCCGCCGCCTGCTCGAGAGCCAGCCGGCGCAAAGCGTGATCGCGCTGCCGGTCGCGCCCGACACCGGCGCGCCGATCAATCCCGAGCTTCAGGCCGGCGGCATCGAGCGGCTGATCGACCAGATGGTGGCGAGCGTTCCCGTCACGCTCGGCCTGCCGACCGCGCTTCAGGTCAGGCCGCTCGCCGGGCCGATCCTGCCATTGACCGGCCATGCGCCCACGGGCGAGCAGGCGCTCCTCGCCTCGATCGCCGAGGCGCGCGGGCGTGGCGAGGCGGCGGCGCAGCTCGATCGCATTTTTGCCGACGGAGTCGCGCCGGAGCCGCGCGCCGGCCGTCTCGACGATGCGAGCTGGCCGAAGCGAAACTAAAGCGCCTCCCTCTCAGAACTCCTCCCATCCGGCGTCTCCGGCGCGAGCGTTGGCGGCCTTCCTGGCCGGTGGGCGCGGGGC
>NZ_JBXAQP010000025.1:0-32379 GCF_058807355.1 Allobosea sp. GW821-FHT12C12 | reverse complement strand
CCGCGACGCCGCTGGAGGCGCTGCGCGCGAGCGTCGCCGCGACGGAGACGGCGATGGCCGAGGCGGACGGCGCGGCCGCCGCGGCCCGCGCCGCGCTCGCCGCGGCCCGCGAGCGGGAAACGCAGTTGCGCAGCCCCTTGGCGGAGGCCGACCGCACGGCGCAGCGGCTGGAAACCGAGATCCGGACGCTGCGGAAGCTGCTCGCGCCGGCGGCCGGCGACCTATTCCCGGCCGTGATCGAGGCGATCACCGTCGCCAAGGGGTTCGAGACGGCGCTCGGCGCGGCGCTCGGCGACGATCTCGACGCCGCGACCGACGCCGCGGCGCCGACGCATTGGCGCGAGACGCAAGCCGGCGGAGACGACCCGGCGCTGCCGGCCGGCGTCGAGCCGCTGGGGCGGCATGTCCGCGCGCCCGCCGCGCTGGCGCGACGACTGGCGCAGATCGGCGTGGTTGGGCGCGGCGACGGTCCGCGGCTGCGCGAGGCGCTGAAGCCCGGACAGCGGCTGGTCTCGCGCGAAGGCGACATCTGGCGCTGGGACGGCTTCGTGAGCGCGGCCGAGGCGCCCTCTCCCGCCGCCCGGCGGCTCGCCGAGAAGAACCGGCTCGGCGATCTGGAACGCGAGGCGCAGGCTGCGCGCGAGGCGGCGGAAGCCGCGCGCGACGGGCTCGATGCGGCGGCGCTCGCGGCACGCCAGTCGGCCCAGGCCGAGGCCACGGCCGTGGAGGCGGTGCGGCTGTCGCGCCGGGCGCTCGATCAGGCGCGCGAGCAGCTTGCCGCGGCGGAGCGCAAGGCCGGCGAGGTCGCGGCCAGGCGGTCGGCGCTGACCGAGGCGATCGGCCGGCTCGGCCAGGGCATGGCCGAGGCGGCCATGCAGGCGAGCGCGCAGGAAGAGGCAATCGCCGCGCTGCCGCCCTCGACCGAGCTCGATCACGCGCTGTTGCAGGCGCGCGCCGTGTTGGCCGAGCGCCGTTCCACGGCTTCGGACGCCCGCGCCCGGGTCCAGACGCTGGCGCGCGAGGCGGAGCTGAGGACGCGCCGCCGGGCTGCGATCGCATCGGAGATCGCGGCCTGGCGCGAGCGCGCGGCGGCCAGCGGCCGGAGCATCGAGGAGATGCGCGCCCGGATCGCGGCGATCGCAGACGAGCAGGCGGCGTTGCTGGAGGCGCCCGACACCTATCTGGTCGAGCGCCGGAGGCTCGTCGCCGGGATCGAACTGGCCGAAGCGGCGCGACGCGCGGCGGCCGACGCGTTGGCCGCGGGCGAGACCGCCCTGGCGGAGGCCGACCGGCAAGCGCGGGCCGGCCTCGAAGGGCTCGCCGGCGCGCGCGAGGCCCGCGCCGCGACCGACGCCAGGCTGGAGGCGGCGCGCCAGCGCGTCGCCGATGTCGAGCGGCAGATCGGGGACGGGCTGGAGACGACGCCGGCGGGCCTGGGCAAGATCGCCGGCGTGGCGGCGGGCGAGACGCTGCCGCAAGCGGAGGCGGTCGAGCGGCGGCTCGCCGGACTGAAGGCCGAGCGCGAGCGGCTCGGCGCGGTCAACCTGCGCGCCGAGGACGAACTGTCGGAGGTCGCTGGCAAGCGCGAGAGCCTGTCGGCCGAGCGCGACGACCTGACCGAGGCGATCCGCCGGCTGCGGCAGGCGATCGGCGCGCTCAACCGCGAGGGCCGCGAGCGCCTGCTCGCCGCCTTCGAGATCGTCAACGGCCATTTCCAGCGGCTCTTCGGCGTGCTCTTCGGCGGCGGCACCGCCGAGCTCACGCTGGTCGATTCGGACGATCCGCTGGAAGCCGGCCTCGAGATCGTCGCCCGCCCGCCGGGCAAAAAGCCGCAGGTGATGACACTGCTCTCGGGCGGCGAGCAGGCGCTGACCGCGACCGCGCTGATCTTCGCCGTGTTCCTGACCAATCCCTCGCCGATCTGCGTGCTCGACGAGGTCGACGCCCCGCTCGACGACGCCAATGTCGAGCGCTATTGCGGCCTGCTCGACGAGATGGCGAGGACGACGCAGACGCGCTTCATCCTGATCACCCACAATCCCATCACCATGGCGCGGATGGACCGGCTCTTCGGCGTCACCATGGCCGAGCGCGGCGTCAGCCAGATGGTCTCGGTCGATCTCGACACCGCCGAGCGCATCCGCGAGGCGGTCTGAGATTGCCCGGCGGAACTGCGCTTGCCTCCCCGCTCACCTTCGAGATTTTTTCATGCCCCAGAACGATCCAGGCGGCCCCGACGAGGCCGAATTGTCGCGCCGGCTGGACCAGCTCGGGGCCGGCCTGCGCCAGGCCGATCCCCGCCGGGGCGAGGCCGCCGGACCAGCCGGCCGATCCGCCGGCATGTCCGGAATCGGGCAGGCGATGCGGCTCTCGACCGAGTTCATCGCCGGCATCGTCGTCGGCGCCGGCGCCGGCTGGACGCTCGACCGCTGGCTCGGGACCGGGCCCTGGGGGATGATCGTGCTGCTGCTGCTGGGAACCTGCGCGGGTTTTTTCAACGTTGCGCGCGCAGCGGGGTTGATGAAATCTCGCACTGGCGATAAGTCGAGCCCCAAGTAGAGACCCGGAGGCCCGTCAGGCCCGATCCGGCAGCGGAGCTGAAGGCGAGAGATGGCCAGTCCGATCGAACAATTCGAGATCAAGCCGATCATTTCGTTCGGCAAGATCGGCAAGAGCGAGATCGCCTTCACAAACTCCGCGCTGTTCATGGTGCTCGCGGTCGCGCTGATCGTCCTGCTCTTCGTCTATGGCACGCGCAACCGTTCGCTGATCCCCGGCCGCATCCAGTCGCTGGCCGAGATGGGCTATGAATTCGTCGCGAATACGGTGCGGGACTCGGCCGGGCACGACGGCATGAAGTTCCTGCCGCTGGTGTTCTCGCTCTTCATGTTCGTGCTGTTCTGCAACATGCTCGGCATGGTGCCCGGCGCCTTCACGGTGACGAGCCATCTGATCGTCACCGCCGCGCTCGCCGCGCTCGTGATCTTCACCGTCATCATCTACGGCATCTACAAGCACGGCGCGCATTTCCTCGGGCTGTTCGTGCCGTCGGGCGTGCATCCGCTGATGCTGATCATCCTCGTGCCGATCGAGGTGATCTCCTTCGTCTCGCGGCCGATCTCGCTCTCGGTGCGTCTCTTCGCCAACATGCTGGCCGGACATATCGCGCTCAAGATCTTCGCCGGCTTCATCGCCACCCTGCTCTTTGCCGGCGGCTGGGCGTTGCTCTCGCCGCTGCCGCTCGCGCTCACCGTCGCGCTGACCGCCCTCGAATTCCTCGTCGCCGTGCTGCAGGCCTATGTCTTCGCCGTCCTGACCTGCATCTATCTCCACGACGCCCTGCATCCCGGCCACTGACCTCGGTCAGCGGCAGGTAGTCCTCCACCCTTCCTTATCCAGAACCAGACCTTTCAAGGAGTTTTTCCCATGGATCCGATCGCTGCCAAGTACATCGGCGCTGGTCTCGCTTGCCTCGGCATGGCCGGCGCGGGCATCGGCCTCGGCAACCTGTTCGGCCAGTTCCTCTCGGGCGCGCTGCGCAACCCCTCGGCGGCCGAAGGCCAGCGCGGCACGCTGCTGCTCGGCTTCGCGCTGACGGAAGCGCTCGGCATCTTCTCGCTGCTGATCGCGCTGCTGCTGCTGTTCGCGGTCTGATCGACGAGCCCTGTTCCCGAAAGCCGCGCCGCCGACCGCCCGCGATCGGCGGCGCGCCATGAGGTTCCAAGATGGCGACGCCAGCCACCACCACGACAGGCACCACCGCCCCTGGCGGAGCGCCCGCACCCGGCGGGGCGTTTCCGCCGTTCCAGAGCGAGACCTTCGCCTCGCAGTTGCTCTGGCTGGCGATCACCTTCGGCTTTCTCTACTGGGTCGTGGACAAGGTCATCGTGCCGCGACTCGGCGGCATCCTGGCCGACCGCGCCTCGCGGATCGGCAGCGACCTGAACGAGGCCGCCGCCATGAAGGCGAAGGCCGAAAAGGCCGGCGCAGCCTATGAGAAGTCCCTGAGCGAGGCCCGGGCGAAATCGCAGGCGATCGCGCAGGAGACGCGCGACGCGGTCAACGCCAAGAGCGACGCCCGCCGCAAGAGCGTCGAGGCCGACCTCGCCGCCAGGCTCGCCGAGGCCGAGGCCAAGATCGTGGCCATGAAGTCCGGGGCCATGGGCAATGTCGCCAGCATCGCCTCCGAAACGGCGGCCGCGATCGTGGCGCGACTGACCGGCACGGCGCCGAGCAAGGCCGTCGCCGACGACGCGGTCAAGACCACGGCCAAGGGGTGAGCGGACCATGCTGAGCAACCCGACCTTCTGGGTCCTGATCGCGACGGCGATCTTCGTCGGCCTCGCCGTCTACATGGGCGCGGCCAAGGCCGTGACCGCGGCGCTGGACAAGCGCGGCGAGATGATCGCCGCCGAACTCGCCGAGGCGCGCCGTCTGCGCGAGGAGGCCGCCGCGATCCTGGCCGCCTACGAGGCCAAGCGGAAGGCCGCCGAGGCCGAGGCCGAGCAGATCGTCTCGGCCGCGCGCGAGGACGCCGAGCGCCTGGCCAGCGAAGCCGAGGCCAAGCTCGCCGATTTCGTCACCCGCCGCACCAAATCCGCCGAGGACAAGATCTCGCAGGCCGAGATCCAGGCCGAGGCCGAGGTGCGCACGGCGGCGGCCGAAGCCGCGACACGGGCGGCCGAGGTGATCCTGCGCAGCCAGATGGCCGGCAAGACCGAAGAGACGCTCTTCGCCGCCGGGCTCGGCGAGGTGAAGTCGAAGCTGAACTGAGGCTTAACGTCGCGGACCAGCTTTTTTATAACAATGCCGTCGAAAATATGCCGCGATCCCTCGGGACCGCGGCATTTTCGTTTCAATCTTGAGATTTCGCGCCCGGAAACATCTTCCGTCATCCCGGGCTTGACCCGGGATGACGCGGTGGTTTCTGGAAAGACCCAAGTATGATTTTTTCAGTTGCCCGCCGCGGCGCTTCTGGCCGGGACGGGCCTGGCCTCGGTCCCCGCGACCGGCGACGGGGCCGGCAGCGGCCGTGGCTTCGGCTTGCGCGGCTGGATCGTCGAGGTGACGATGCCCTGGGGGGTGTCGAGGCCGTAGATGTCCTCACGGAACTGGACCAGGCCGTCCGCGCCCTGCCAGCCGGTGAGATAGACCCAGGCGACCGGCACCGACTTTTTCAGCCGGATGTCCCTGCGCTCGCCCTTGGCGATCTCGGCCTCGAGCGCGGGAAGCGTCCACTCGGTGCCCTCGAGCAGCCAGGCGGCGAGATCGCGCACGCCCTCGATCCGGGCGCAGCCCGAGGAATTGAAGCGGACATCGTTTCGGAACAGGCTCTTCTTCGGCGTATCGTGCAAAAAGACCGCCTCGCTGTTGGGCATGTCGATCTTGAGCTGGCCGAGGGCGTTGTCGGGGCCTGGATCCTGCCGGACGGTGAAATAGGGCGCGGTCAGCCCGGCCCAGTTCACGGTGGCGGGGTCGATCTCGCGGTTCTCCGCGCCGATCAGCTTCATGTGCGACTTCGCCAGGAAATCCGGCTCCTTTCGCATTTTCGGGATGATGTCGGCCTTCACGATCGAGGTCGGCGCGGTCCAGTAGGGGTTGAGATTGACCGAGGTGATGCTGGCCTGCAACACGGGAGACTGCCGGTCGGCGCGGCCGACGACCGCGAGGTGGCGGCGCTGCACGACGCCGTTCTCGACCGCCTCGACGCTGGCGCCGGGAATGTTGACCACGACGTAGCGCTCGGCGAAGGCGAAACCCTTGCTCTTCAGCCGCTCCAGCGTCGCGGTGAGCTGGTTCAGGCGGGTCTCGACCGGCACGTTCAGCGCCTTCAGCGTCAGGCCGCCGACCGTGCCGAGATCGGACAGGCCGTGGCGGCGCTGGAAGCGCTTCACCGCCTCGACGACGGCCGCGTCGTAGACGTCTCCCGGCAGGGATGACGGCGCAAGATCGCCGCTCAGCATCAGCCGCTGCTTCAGCACCGCAACATCGGCCCCCCGCGAGTCGGGCTTGAGCGCCGTCACCGACGCGGGAACCCGAGGCCAGCCGCCGCGAGCGGCGATGTCCTCATGGGCGATCAGGGCCTCCAGGGTGCGGTCATAGGTGTTGGGGCCGTAGATCGGCTCGCTGGCGCGCGCGCTCCCCGCGCCCAGCAGAAGCGCGAAGGCGGCGGCAAGCGAGGTCTTGATCAAACGCACGGACATGGGCGGGTCCCGGACTGCGCCGATAGCGCGTGACGGGAGCTTCCCTCG
The DNA here is from genome assembly GCF_058807355.1 of Allobosea sp. GW821-FHT12C12. Lineage (NCBI taxonomy): Bacteria > Pseudomonadati > Pseudomonadota > Alphaproteobacteria > Hyphomicrobiales > Alloboseaceae > Allobosea > Allobosea sp. GW821-FHT12C12. The sequence continues at coordinate 26,128 of NZ_JBXAQP010000025.1, read as the reverse complement.
CACATGGTCAAGGAAGCCTTAAGGCGACGGAAAAGGACGTATCGGAATGTTGCGGAATGCGTTGACAGAGTCACACCGCTGACCACATCGACCATACTGGTCACGCGCCGCTCGATGGCGATCTGGTGATCCGCTTCGACGGACGCATTCGCGATATCGATCTGAGACGGCGCGCTCCTGGGGAGACCTGATGGCGCTGTCCCAACGTATGGGAGTCAATGTCCACGCCATGGACGGGATGATCGCGGCGACGGCGGTCGCCCATGATCTGACATTGGCGACACGCAACATCCGCGACTTCGGGCGCCTGGCCTCAGCCTGATCGATCCCTGGTCGCGGACGTAAACCTCCGCCCCTACTCCGCCGCCTCCGCGATCGGCATAGGCTTCACCCATTTCAGCACCGGCTGCCTGGCCGCCCGCGTCTCGTCGAGGCGTCGGATCGGGGCGTGGTGCGGGGCGGCCGTGAAGCGGCTCTTGTCGTTTCCCTTCGCCGCCATGGCGAGGTCGCGCAGCGTCGCGACGAAAAGATCGAGCGAGGCCTTCGATTCCGACTCGGTCGGCTCGACCAGCATCGCGCCGTGGACGACCAGCGGGAAATACACCGTCATCGGGTGATAGCCCTCGTCGATCATCGCCTTGGCGAAATCGAGCGTCGAGACGCCGGCGCCCTTGAGCCATTCGTCGTCGAACAGCGCCTCGTGCATCGAGGGATGATCCGGATAAGGCAGCGACATCAGGTCCGACAGCCCGGCGCGGATGTAGTTGGCGTTGAGCACCGCGTCCTCCGACGCCTGCTTCATGCCGTCCGAGCCATGGCTGAGCATATAGGTCAGGGCGCGGACATACATCCCCATCTGGCCGTGGAAGGCGGTGATGCGGCCGAAGGGGACGTTGCCCTCGGGCGCCCCGGCCGCATGCTCGACAAGGCGCGGCCTGTCGCCGTCGAGATGGATGAACGGCACCGGCGCGTAGGGTGCGAGCCGCTCCGACAGCACCACCGGCCCGGAACCCGGGCCGCCGCCGCCATGGGGCGTCGAGAAGGTCTTGTGCAGGTTGATGTGCATGGCGTCGACGCCGAGATCGCCGGGCCTGGCCTTGCCGACGATGGCGTTGTAGTTCGCGCCGTCGCAGTAGAAATACGCTCCGGCCTCGTGCATCGCGGCGGCGATCTCCACGACCTGCGGCTCGAAGATGCCGCAGGTGTTGGGATTGGTCAGCATGATCGCGGCGACGTCGGGCCCCAGCAGGGCCCTGACGTCCTCGACCGCGACGGCGCCGTCGGCCCGCGCCGGCACCGGCCTGACGACGAAGCCGATCAGGGCGGCCGTCGCGGGGTTGGTGCCATGGGCCGATTCCGGCACGAGCACGACTTTCCGCGTCTCGCCCTCGCCCTTGGCGGCGATCGCGGCCTTGATCGCCATCATGCCGCAGAGCTCGCCATGCGCGCCCGCCTTAGGCGACAGCGAGACGGCCGGCATGCCGGTCAGCGTCATCAGGTATCTGGCGAGCTCCAGCATCAATTCGAGCGCGCCCGGCACGGTCGAGAGCGGCTGGAGCGGATGCACGTCGGAAAAGCCCGGCAGCCGCGCCATCTTCTCGTTGAGGCGGGCATTGTGCTTCATCGTGCAGGAGCCGAGCGGGAACAGCCCGGTGTCGATGCCGTAGTTCTTCTGGCTCAGGCGGACATAGTGGCGCATCGCCTCGGGCTCGGAGAGGCCGGGCAGGCCGATGCCGTCCTTGCGGGCGTGCCCGCCGAGCCGGGACTTGAAGGGAGCCGGCGCGTCGAGATCGACGCCGGTCGTCTCGTGATGGCCGATCTCGAAGATCAGCGGCTCGATCTGCTGGAGCGCGCGGTTGCCGGTGAAGGTGGGGCGGGATTCGGACGCGGTAGCGCCGGCCTGGGTGGGACGTCCCTGACGGTTCAGCATCACAGCACCTCCGCGAGCGCCGCGATAAACGCCGCCCGGTCCTCATCCGTGTTGACCTCGGTGTTGGCGACGATCAGCAGGTCGTCGAGCCCGGCGTCCGGCAGGAGTCGCGAGACCGGGACGCCGCCGAGCACGCCCTCTTGCGCCAGCGCCTCGACCACCTCGGCGGCGGGCTTCGACAGCTTCACCGTGAATTCGTTGAAGAAGGCCTCGTTGAGCACCTCGACGCCCTTCACCGCGCCGAGCATATCGGCGAGCTTGACCGCATTGGCGTGGTTGACCTGCGCGACCCGCTCCAGCCCGGCCTGGCCCAAAAGCGTCATGTGGATGGTGAAGGCGAGGCAGCAGAGGCCGGAATTGGTGCAGATGTTGGAGGTCGCCTTGTCGCGGCGGATGTGCTGCTCGCGGGTCGAGAGCGTCAGCACGAAGCCGCGCTGGCCGTCGGCGTCGACCGTCTCGCCGCAGAGCCGGCCCGGCATCTGGCGCAGATATTTGGTCTTGGCGGCGAAGAGGCCGACATAAGGTCCGCCGAAGTTGAGCGCGTTGCCGATCGACTGGCCCTCGCCGACGACGATGTCGGCGCCCTGCTCGCCGGGCGACGTCACCGCGCCGAGCGACATGACCTCGGTGAAGACAGCGATCAAGAGCGCGCCATGGGCCTGCGCCTTCGCGGCGATGGGGCGAAGATCGCGCAGATTGCCGAAGACGTCCGGCGACTGGACGACGACGCAGGAGACGCTGTCGTCGATCTGCGCCAGGATGTCCTCGTTCGCCGCGACATCGGGCGGCAGCACGATCGTGTCGTCGCTCGCCATCTCCGAAATCGTCTGGACCACGGCCGCGTAATGCGGATGCAGGCCGCCGGAGAGCACCGCCTTGCGGCGTCCCGTGACGCGGTGGGCCATCAGAACGGCCTCGCCCGTGCCGGTGGAGCCGTCATACATCGAGGCGTTGGCGACATCCATTCCGGTCAGCGCCGCGACCTGGGTCTGGAACTCGAAGAGATATTGCAGCGTGCCCTGCGCGATCTCGGGCTGGTAGGGCGTGTAGCTGGTCAGGAACTCCGAGCGCTGGATCAGATGGTCGACCGTCGCCGGGACATGGTGCTTGTAGGCCCCGGCGCCGACGAAAAACGGCGCCGAGGAGGCCGCGACGTTGCGTCCCGCCATGCGCCCCATGATGCGCTCGACCTCGAGTTCGCCCTTGGCGCGCGGCAGGTCGAGCGGAGCCTTCAGGAGCCGGTCCGCCGGAACGTCGGAGAACAGCGCATCGATATCGGGCACGCCGATGCGCGCCAGCATGTCGAGGCGGTCGGTGTCGGTCAGGGGCAGATAGCGCATGGGTGCTTCCGTATTGCGTTCGATGCAATCCAGGCCGTCATCACGGGCTTGACCCGCGATCCACCTGGAGCGCCGTCGATCCTCTATGATGGATCCCGGATCGGCGGGGCTTCGCCGCTTGTCCGGGATGACGGGTCGAGGCGGTCAGAGGGTTTTGACGTAATCCTGATACTCGGCCTCGCTCATCAGGCCCTCCAGCTCGGCGGCGTCCTTGAGCCTGAGCTTGACGAACCAGCCCTTGCCGGCCGGGTCCTCGTTGACCGCGCCGGGCGCGGCCTCCAGATCGCCGTTGACCGCGACGACCTCGCCGGAGACCGGGGCATAGACCTCGGAGGCCGCCTTGACGCTCTCGACCACCGCGGCCTCGCCGCCCTTGGCGACGGCCTTGCCGAGGCTCGGCAGCTCGACGAAGACGACGTCTCCGAGCTGGCCCTGGGCGTAGTCGGTGATGCCGACCGTGCCGGTGTCGCCCTCGATGCGGATGTATTCGTGGTCCTTGGTGTAGCGGGTCTCGGACATGGATTTCTCCCGACTGGAATGAGTGAAACGATCAGCGCTTGTAGCGGTTTGGGACGAAGGGCATGGGCGCGACGACCGCCGGCAGCGGCTTGCCGCGCACGATCAGGTCAAGCCGCGTGCCGGGAGCGGAATGGGCCTTGGCGACATAGCCCATCGCGCAGGGCGCGTTCAGGGTCGGGCCGAAGCCGCCCGAGGTGACCTTTCCGACGATCTCGCCGTCCGGCGTCGCGATCTCGGCGCCCTCGCGGGCCGGGGCCTTGCCCTCGGGCAGCAGGCCGACCCGGACGCGCGCGACGCCGTCCGCGAACTCCTTGCGGATGCGCGCCGCGCCCGGAAAGCCGCCCTCCTCGCGCCGGCGCTTCTGGATCGACCAGGTCAGCGCGCCCTCGACCGGCGAGGTCGTGGCGTCGATGTCGTGGCCGTAGAGGCACAGGCCCGCCTCCAGCCGCAGCGAATCGCGCGCGCCGAGCCCGATCGGCCTGACGCCGGCGTCGAGCAGCAGCGTGTCCCAGATCTCGCCGATGCGCCTGGCGTCGGCCGAAATCTCGTAGCCGTCCTCGCCGGTATAGCCCGAGCGGCTGACATTGGCCTTGATGCCGGCGATCTTCATGCTGCGCGAGCTCATGAAGCCCATCGCGGCGGCCTCCGGGGCGAGCGCGGCCAGCGCCGCTTCCGCGCCCGGCCCCTGCAGCGCGATCAGGCCGCGATGCTCGGCCCGGATCAGCTTCACATTCGGCGGCAGGCGGGCCTCGATATGGGCGTAGTCCTGCGTCTTGCAGGCGGCGTTGACGACGAGATAGAGCGCGCCGTCCTCGTCGGGATCGACCCCGCGCGTCACCATGAGGTCATCGAGGATGCCGCCCTCCTCGTTGAGGAGCTGCGAATAGCGCTGCTTTCCCGGCGCGAGGTTGAGAATGTCGGCGGGGATCAGCGCCTCGAGCGCACGCGCCGTGGTCTCGTGGTCGGGGCCGACGAGGAAGGCCTGACCCATATGCGAGACGTCGAACAGCCCGGCCTTGTCGCGGGTCCAGTTGTGCTCCGTCAGGATGCCGGAGGGATACTGCACCGGCATGTCGTAGCCGGCGAACGGCACCATGCGCGCGCCCAGCGCGACATGGCGGGCATGGAGCGGGGTCTTCAGCGGCGCGGGAGCGTTCGCAGCGTCGGTTTCAGCGGCCTCGGCAGCCATGGACGGCCCTTCCAGAGTCGAGCGCAAGCCCCGGACGGAAATCGTCCGGAACGCGCCCCCTCTGTCTTGGAACCTGAGAGATTTCCGCGATCCCGCCGCGAACAGCGAGGCGCGTTACACCCGTCGGTGGGCGGAATCGCTTCCGCCACTTTCCAGAGCGCCAGTTCCCACGCGGTCCGTTTGCCTGAGCGTTTCCGGGGCGGTTGCGCCTTCGGCGCCGAGCACGGTTGCGAATCCGGACCCGGTCTCTCCCGCGGGGATGTTGCGGCTGCCGGCACAGATACAAGACGCGCCGGCTTAGTCAATCGGAAGACTGCCATGTTTCGCGGCAGTCGCGTCTCTTGTCCGCCCGGCCGCCTATCTGCGGCGGGCGCGAACGGGCGTCGCTCCGCCCTGGCCGAGGCTGACGATGATCTCGACGTCGCCGCCGCCGGGCGGCACGGCGATGCCGTCCTCGACATGGACGAAATCCGCCCCGCCCTGACCTGCGGGGATCGTGGCGCCGACGCGGGCGCTGCGGCGGCCGACCACCGTGGTCCCGCGCAGGACCTGCGTATTGAGCGTCGCGCCATAGGCGCCGGCCCCGCCGGCCGGGCCGATCAGCACGCGGCCCTCGACGCCGACCTTGAGCGTGAAGCCGCCGCCGCCGGTGGGCTTGCACTCGCGCGCGACGTTGAGGATCGAGATCTGGTAGCGGAGACTGCCGCTGTCCTGGCCGGACTGGGCCCGGATCGCGGCCCCGCCATCGGCGACGATGACCTGCGGGCAGATCAGGGTTTCCTCGTCCTCGGGCTGGTCGACCCAGTTGGGATCGCGTTCGCGCGCAGGCCCGGTGGCCTGGGGCAGCGTCGTCGACTGGAACAGGAAGAGGTTGGTCATCTTCTGCGAGGCCGTCGGCTCGCCCGGCGCCGAGGACGAGGAGGAGCCGCAGCCGGCGAGACCGAGACAGAGCAGCGGAACGGCCAGGCGCAACGGCCGGGGCAACACGAACGCAATCACGGCAAATTCTCCACGCCGGGCCCGAATCCGGTCAGCGAGACGGGGATGCCGACGCCTTCCTCGGGCGTCTGGAACACGATGAAGGTGGCGCTCTTGCCGGATTTCAGCTGCGTCGTCAGCGCATCGTCCATCACGACCTCGGCGACGCAGCCCGTCGTCAGGCAGCGCACGAAGCCGGCGCGGCCGATATCCTTGTCGTCGATCTTGAGGCCGAGGCCCGAGGGCAGCAGCACGCCGAGCGGGGCGACGACGCGCAGGAGCCGGCTCTTCTGGTCGGCGGTCTTGAGCACGATCACGAGCAGGGTCAGGTTCGGCCTGTCCTCGGCCGCGACGTTCTGCACGAGCGCGCATTGCTCGGCCTTGGCGCCGGGAGGAACCTCGCAGCGCATCTGCCAGTCGCCGTGGGTCGCCTTGACGGCGCCCTGGGCCCAGGCCTTGCCGGCGAGGCCGACGCCATCCAGGCCGGCAAGCCCGAAAGCGGCGATCCCGCAGGCGAGAGCCGCACGCGTCAAGGCGGGTGCGATGCCGATGCCCATTCCTGCCAAACCTCCCAAAATCGGCGCCCGTCGCCGCCATTCCCGATCAGGACGGCAGAATTCAGGCAAAAAGCCGGTCCGCGCTCGGGCGAGGCCGGAACCGGCTCAAATCATGTCACCGTTGGGACCATGCAGGCCGTGCCCTGTCAAGGCGAGAGCCGTTTGCCCTCCGCTTTCCGGCGGTTTCCCGGTGGGTCGCCGGCCGGCCGATGCGTCCCTGCCTCGCGCGATTATGCCGCACGGCCTGCGCGAGAGGCTCGCATTGCCCCACTGGCGCAAGCGTGATCTTTGATTTATCGCAATGCCGAAGAGCGGGGCGGGCCAGGCGGCTGCCGCCCTCTCGCGCTTGGGGCATGCCGGGAGACGCAGGCCGCGAGCGGCACGATCGAGGAGCGATGTCGGACCCATGCGATTTCTGAGCAGGCATTTTGCAGCTTTGGCTGGCGCGGCGCTGGCAGTCACCGCGACGGCGGCCATCTCCGGCAGCGCGTCCGCCGCCACCGGCATGCCTTCGCCATGGCAGCTCAACCTGCAGAACCCGGTCACCGAGGTCGCGGCCTACATCAACTGGTTCCACAACTGGCTGAACGTCCTTATCTTCATCATCTCGATCTTTGTCCTCGGATTGCTGATCTACGTCGCCTGGCGCTTCAACGAGAAGGCCAACCCGACTCCCTCCAAGACGACGCACAACGCCCTGCTCGAAGTCGCCTGGACGGTGATCCCGGTCCTGATCCTCGTCGTCATCGCGATCCCGTCCTTCCGCCTGCTCAAGCTGCAGCTCGACATCCCGCAGGCCGATGTCACCGTGAAGGTGACCGGCAAGCAGTGGTACTGGTCCTACGAGTATCCGCAGGACGCCGGCGCCTTCGGCTTCGATTCGATCATGCTCGACGAGACGCAGCGGGCCGAGGCGATCAACAGCAAGAAGATCGCCGCCGCCGAGGCGCCCAGGCTGCTCGCCGTCGACAACGAGGCGGTCGTGCCGGTGGGCAAGGTGGTGCGCGTGCAGGTCACCGCCGCCGACGTCATCCACAAATTCACCGTGCCCTCCTTCGGCGTGAAGATCGACGCCATTCCGGGCCGACTCAACGAGACCTGGTTCAAGGCCGACCGCGAAGGCATCTATTACGGGCAGTGCTCGTTCATCTGCGGGCAGAACCACGCCTACATGCCGATCGCCTTCCGCGTCGTCAGCGCCGAGCGCTACGCCGCCTGGCTCGCCGAATCGAAGCAGAAATTCGCCAACGTCACGGACGCCGCCGGCAAGGTCGCGGCCTCCACGGACTGAACCCGCCCTGCGGATCGCCACGGTCCGCATCGAACCTGACCGACTGACGCGAAGCGCATTCGCACGAGGAGACCAACGCCATGGCAACAGCGGCACCGCACGCCCACGGCTACGGACATGACGACGGCCACGGCAACCCGACCGGGTGGCGTCGCTGGCTGATGTCGACCAACCACAAGGACATCGGCACGCTCTATCTGATCTTCGCGATCATGGCGGGCCTGGTCGGCGGCTTCCTGTCGATCATGATGCGCATCGAATTGCAGCAGCCCGGCCTCCAGATCTTCGCCAACGGCCAGAGCTACAACGTCTTCGTCACCGGCCACGGCCTGATCATGATCTTCTTCATGGTCATGCCCGCCGTGATCGGCGGCTTCGGCAACTGGTTCGTGCCGCTGATGATCGGCGCGCCGGACATGGCCTTCCCGCGCATGAACAACATCTCGTTCTGGCTGACGGTGGCGGGCTTCGTGCTGCTCGTGATCTCGATGTTCGTCGAAGGCGCCCCCGGCTCGAAGGGCGTCGGCACCGGCTGGACGCTCTATCCGCCGTTCTCGTCGTCGGGCCATCCAGGCCCGGCGGTCGATTTCGGCATCCTCTCGCTGCATCTCGCCGGCGCCGCATCGATTCTCGGCGCGATCAACTTCATCACCACGATCCTGAACATGCGCGCGCCGGGCATGACGCTGCACAAGATGCCGCTCTTCGCCTGGTCGGTGCTGGTGACCGCCTTCCTGCTGCTGCTGGCGCTGCCGGTGCTGGCCGGCGCGATCACCATGCTGCTGACCGACCGCAATTTCGGCACGACCTTCTACGACCCGGCCGGCGGCGGCGACCCGATCCTGTACCAGCACCTGTTCTGGTTCTTCGGCCACCCCGAAGTCTACATCATGATCCTGCCGGCCTTCGGCATCATCAGCCACATCATCTCGACCTTCTCCAAGAAGCCGATCTTCGGCTATCTCGGCATGGCCTACGCCATGGTCGCGATCGGCGTCGTCGGCTTCATCGTGTGGGCGCACCACATGTACACCGCCGGCCTGTCGCTCAACACGCAGCGCTATTTCGTGTTCGCGACGATGGTCATCGCGGTGCCGACCGGCATCAAGGTCTTCTCCTGGATCGCGACGATGTGGGGCGGCTCGATCCGCTTCACCGCCCCCATGCTCTGGGCGATGGGCTTCATCTTCCTGTTCACCGTCGGCGGAGTGACCGGCGTGGTGCTGGCGAACGCCGGCGTCGACCGCTCGCTGCACGCGACCTATTACGTCGTGGCCCATTTCCACTACGTCCTGTCGCTGGGCGCCGTGTTCGGCATCTTCGCGGGCTTCTACTACTGGTTCCCGAAGATGAGCGGCTACGTCATCCCGGACTGGGTCGGGCGCTGGCACTTCTGGGTCGCCTTCTTCGGCGCGAACCTGCTGTTCTTCCCGCAGCACTTCCTCGGTCTCGCCGGCATGCCGCGTCACTATGCCGACTATCCCGACGCCTTCGCCGGGTGGCAGTTCTGGTCCTCGATCGGCTCCTACATCTTCGCGGCCGGCCTGCTGATCTGGTTCTACGGCATCTGGCTCGCCTTCTCGAGGAAGGAACTCGCCGGCGAGAATCCGTGGGGCGAAGGCGCCACCACCCTGGAATGGACGCTGCCCTCGCCGCCGCCCTTCCACCAGTTCGAGACCCTGCCGCGCATCACCGGGCAGGATCACTGACAGCACGGCGGCGGGTTCGTCCGAGCCCGCCGCCGCCCCTCCCCCGAGCGCCTCCCGAGAGGCGTTCCGGCGACGGGCGGCAAAGCCGCTTTCCCTCGACCTCGCGCGGTTGCGCGACTTGACGACACGAGATCCCGTATTCCCATGTCCGCTGCGTTCGACACCATCGAGACCCGTTCCGAGGGCGTCGCGCCAACCTCGACAGCCGAGGCGCGCGACTTCTTCTCCCTGCTCAAGCCGCGCGTGATGTTTCTCGTCATCGTCACCGCGCTCGGCGGCATGGCGACGGCGCCCGGCGCGGTCCATCCGGTCATCGGGCTGGCCGCGCTGGTCGCGATCGCGGTCGGGGCCGGCGCCTCGGGCTGCCTCAACATGTGGTGGGACGCCGATATCGACGCGCTGATGACGCGCACCGCCAAGCGCCCGATTCCGGGCGGGCGCGTGCTTGCTTCCGAGGCGCTGGCCTTCGGGCTCGTGCTCTCGGTCGGCTCGGTGATCGTGCTCGGCCTGGTCGCCAATCTGCCGGCGGCCGGCATGCTCGCCTTCACGATCTTCTTCTACGTCGTGGTCTACTCGATGTGGCTGAAGCGTTCGACGCCGCAGAACATCGTCATCGGCGGCGCGGCGGGAGCCTTTCCGCCGATGATCGGCGAGGCCGTGGTCACCGGCGGTTTCGGCATCCATTCGTTCGTGCTGTTCGCCATCATCTTCCTGTGGACGCCGCCGCATTTCTGGGCGCTGGCGCTGCTCAAGGCGGCCGACTATGCGCGCGCCGGCGTGCCGATGCTGCCCAACGTCGCCGGGCCCGCCGCGACGCGCCGCCAGATCATGGCCTATACGCTTGCGATGGCCCCGGTCGCGGTGCTGCCGGCGCTGATGGGCTTTGCCGGACTGGCCTATCTCGTCGTCTCCGTCGTCAGCGGGCTCGCCATGATCGCGCTCGCGGTGCGCGTCCTGCGCGCGACCGAGGGCGAGGCGGCCTACAAGGCCTGCCATGCGCTGTTCGGGTTCTCGATCCTGTATCTCTTCCTGCTCTTCGCCGTGCTGCTGGCCGAGAACAGCCTCGGCCTGATGTGGACCCTGCCCAAGGTGGTCGGATGAGCGAGAATGGCAACAAGCCGGTCGCGGCCTTCTCGCCGGAGGACATGGCCCGGCGCAAGCGCCGCTCGGTCGCGCTCGCTTTCGTGCTGGCCGGGCTCGTCGTGTTCTTCTTCGTGGTGACGCTGGTGAAGACCGGCCCCGCCATCATGAACAGGCCGCTGTGATGGCGCCTGTCCAGACGGCGCGGCAGGCGACCGCGGCGAAGCGCACCGCGCTGATCTGCGCCGGCGTGGTGATGGGCATGACGGGCCTGTCCTTCGCGGCCGTGCCGCTCTATAACCTGTTCTGCAAGGTAACAGGGTTCGGCGGCACGCCGATGATCCGCAGCACGGAGGCCGACAGGACCTTGGACCGAACGATGGCGGTGCGCTTTGACGCGAATGTCGCGCCGGGGCTCGGCTGGCGTTTCGAGGCGGAAAGCCCGCAGGTCACGCTCCGGGTCGGCGAGACGAAGACGATATCCTACAAGATCACCAACCGCACCGACCGCGCCTCGACCGGGATCGCGACCTTCAACGTGCAGCCCAACCAGGCCGCGGCGCATTTCGTCAAGATCCAGTGCTTCTGCTTCACGGAAAACACGCTGCGGCCGGGCGAGAGCCTGGAAGCGCCCGTGGTGTTCTACATCGACCCCGAGATCGTCCAGAACCGCGAGCTCGACGGCATCAATTCGCTGACCCTGTCCTACACCTATTTCCCCTCGAAGGCGGGCCAGCCCGTGACCGAGGCCAAGTCCGGCGGCGGCGGGTGACGCGGGCGAATCCAACCTGTAAGAGCAGCGCAGCGGAGCGCTGAAAAAAGACGTCGGACGCGGAGACCAAGACGATGGCCGGGGCCCACACCAAGAACCACGACTACCACCTCGTCGATCCGAGCCCGTGGCCGATCGTCGGCGCGACGAGCGCGACGACGATGGCGATCGGCGCCGTGATGTGGATGAAGGCGATGACGCTGGGGGGGATGAAGCTCGGCCCGCTCCTCTTCGGCGTCGGTCTGCTCGGCGTGCTCTACACCATGCTCGCCTGGTGGATGGACGTGGTGCGCGAGGCCGAGCGCGAGGGCCACCACACCCGCGTCGTCCAGATCCACCACCGCTACGGCATGCTGATGTTCATCGCCTCCGAGGTGATGTTCTTCGTCGCCTGGTTCTGGGCCTATTTCGACGCCAGCCTCTATGCCGGCGAGGCGATCAACTACACCCGCCAGGAGTTCACCGGCGGCACCTGGCCGCCCAAGGGCATCGCGACCCTCGATCCCTGGCAACTGCCGCTGCTCAACACGCTGATCCTGCTGACGTCGGGCACGACCGTGACCTGGGCGCACCACGCGCTGATCCATGGCGACCGCAAGGGCCTCAAGCATGGACTGTGGCTCACCATCGGCCTCGGCGTCGTGTTCACGTCCGTCCAGGTCTACGAATACATCCATGCGAGCTTTGCGTTCAGCGGCCACATCTACGGTTCGACCTTCTACATGGCGACCGGCTTCCACGGCTTCCACGTGCTGATCGGCACGATCTTCCTGGCGATCTGCCTGTACCGGGCCTATCTCGGCCATTTCAAGCCGGAGCAGCATCTCGGATTCGAGTTCGCCGCCTGGTACTGGCACTTCGTCGACGTGGTCTGGCTGTTCCTGTTCGCCGCGATCTATGTCTGGGGCGCGGGCCCCGCGCATTGAGGCGCGGCCCGGCAGCGCGGCGCGGCGAGGCAATCCGGGAGCCGCGGCGCTCCACGCCCTTCCGGACCGCCTCGTCGCCGCGCTCCCCGCAATGACGCCTTTCGAAAGGCGGCCACCGCGGCCGCCTTCTCGCTTTCAGGAGGCTGTCGTGGCCCACCAGCATTCGCCCTCGCCCTTCAGGGTCGGCATGGCCGGCCGCTGCCCGCGCTGCGGCGAGGGCGGGCTGTTCGAGGGCTTCCTGAAGATCCGCCCGCGCTGCGATGTCTGCGGGCTCGATTTCGGCTTCGCCGATTCGGCCGACGGCCCGGCGGTGTTCATCATGCTGATCGCGGGCTTCGCCGTGCTCGGCGCGGCGCTCTACGTGGAGATCGCCTATGAGCCGCCGATCTGGCTGCATCTGGCGATCTGGCTGCCGCTCTCGGTCGTCGTCTGCCTCGCCATGCTGCGGCCGATGAAGGGGCTCGCGGTCGCGCTGCAATACGCCAACAAGGCCGAGGAAGGCAGGCTCGACAAAAGATGAGCGACGTCGCCACCACCAATGCCTCTCCCGGCCGCCCCCGCCTGCTCCGGCCGGCGCTGCTGACCGTCATCGGCGTCGCCGTGCTGTGTATGCTCGGCGGCTGGCAGTTGATGCGCATGAGCGAAAAACGCATCTTCATCGACCGCTTGCAGGCGCAGGCCGCAAGCGCACCGGCTGCGATGCCGGCTGCGGCGACCTGGGCCGGACTCGACACTGCCGCGCTCGATCTGACCCGCGCGCAGGCGCGCGGCGTCTTCATCGAATCCGGTTTCGCCGGCGTCCGCACCACCATCGCCTCCGGCGGGCCGGGCACGCGCCAGCTTGCGGGCTTCGGGCGCTGGATCTTTCAGGGCTTTCGCCTCGAGGATGGCGGCGTGGTGCTGGTCAATCGCGGCTTCGTGCCCGAAAACCGGCTCGGGCAGATCGCGCCCGCCACCGGCCCGGCGACGATCACCGGCTATCTGCGCGCGCCGGAAACGCGCGGCTCCTTCACGCCCGCCGACCTGCCGGCCCAGCGCGAGTTCTACACGCGCGATCCCGTCGCGATCGCGGCCTCGCTCGGCATCGGCCCGGCCGCCGCCTTTTATCTCGAAGCCGAGCGGGTCGGCGACGGCATGACCCCGCCGGCCGGGGTCGATGCCAAGGAACTGATCGCGCGCATCCCGGACAACCACCTGTCCTATGCGCTGACCTGGTTCGGCCTGGCGCTGACGCTGATCGGCGTGTTCGGGGCGTGGGCCTGGCAGGGGCGGCGCGAGCAGCAGAGATTCGAGAGCACCGACCAATAACGCGATCAGCAATATCGCGAGGGGGACCGCAAAGGGCGGCCCCCCCCCTTTTCAGGAACTAGCCGAATCGGCGGCCAGCTACTTTCAGAGACCGCGTCCAGCGGCAACTGATCGATCTTAGGGGTTAGTGATAATTCACTCCGCTCCCAGCCCAATCAGGTTCAGAGCCAGGCGAACGCGCATTCGCGAATCCGGGGTTGAATCCGAATTCAGGCGGCCATGGAGACCACCCCCGTCTCTTCAACGCGCAAAAAGCTATCACGCGGAGAAAGGAAGATAAATTGCCCTGATCGATCTTATATTAAAGTGCAACCGCTCTTTTTGCGGAAAGCAACGGCAGGACTTATAGCACCCGTGAGATCAGAGGATCATCACGCCGTGCTGCATATTTCCACCCGTGGGGAAGCCCCTGCCCTGTCCTTCTCCGACGCGCTGCTGGCGGGGCTTGCCCGCGATGGCGGGCTCTACGTGCCGAAGAACTTTCCGCGGCTCGGCGCCGACGAGATCGCGGGTTTTGCCGGCAAGCCCTACGCGCAGGTGGCGGAGCGCGTGCTAGGCGCGCTGAGCGACGGCGACATCGAGGGCGAGGCGCTGTCGGGGATGATCGCGCAGGCCTATGCGAGCTTCCGGCATCCGGCCGTCTGCCCGCTGACGCAGTTGGGCGACAACCTCTTCGTGCTCGAACTCTTCCACGGCCCGACGCTCGCCTTCAAGGATGTGGCGATGCAGTTGCTCGGGCGGCTGATGGACCATGTCCTCGAGCTGCGCGGCGAGCGCGCCACCATCGTCGGCGCGACCTCCGGCGACACCGGCGGGGCCGCGATCGACGCGTTCAAGGGGCTGTCCCGCGTCGATGTCTTCATCCTCTATCCGCAGGGCCGCGTCTCCGACGTGCAGCGCCGGCAGATGACCACGGTCGAGGCCGACAACGTCCACGCGATCGCGATAGACGGCACTTTCGACGACTGCCAGAACCTGCTCAAGGCGCTGTTCAACCACCACGCCTTCCGCGACGAGATCGGCCTGTCGGGCGTCAACTCGATCAACTGGGCCCGGATCGCGGCGCAGGTGGTGTATTATTTCACGTCCGCCGTGGCGCTCGGCGCGCCGCGCCGAAAAGTCTCCTTCGCCGTGCCGACCGGCAATTTCGGCGACGTGCTGGCGGGCCATGTGGCCAAGCGGATGGGATTGCCGGTCGAGCGGCTTTTGATCGGCACCAACAGCAACGACATCCTGGCGCGCACGCTGGCCGACGGCGTCTACGAGATGCGCGGCGTGCACGCCACGACCTCGCCCTCGATGGACATCCAGATCTCGTCGAATTTCGAGCGGCTGCTGTTCGAGGCGCATGGCCGCGACGGCGCCGCGATCCGCCGGCTGATGGACGGGCTGAGGCAATCGGGCCGCTTCGAGATCGCGCCCGAGCCGCTCGCCCGCATCCGCGCCGAATTCGACGCGACCGCGATCGACGAGCAACAAGTCGCGGCCGAGATCGGCGCGACCTGGCGCGAGGCCGGCCACCTGCTCGATCCGCATACGGCGATCGGCGTCGCCGCCGCCCGCGAGGGGCTGGCGCGCGACCCGGCGACGCCGATGATCGTGCTCGGCACCGCCCATCCGGCGAAGTTCCCGGCTGCGGTCGAAGCCGCGAGCGGCGTCTCGCCCGCGCTGCCGGCCCATCTCGCCGACCTGATGGAGCGCGAGGAGCGTTTCACGCCGATGCCGAACGACCAGGCGACCCTGGAGAATTTCATCCGCGAGCGTGCCCGCGCCGTGCGGGGAGCCGCGGCATGAGCGCGGATATGAATGATTTTGGCGACGAGATCGACATCGCCGCGCCGCATGCCGGCGAGCACGACCCCGATGTCGGGCTGACCACGCTGCCGTCGGGCCTGCGCATCGTCTCGCAGCGCATGGACCATGCCGCGACCGTCTCGCTCGGCATCTGGGTCGGCGCAGGCTCGCGCGACGAACTGCCCCATGAGCACGGGCTCGCCCACCTGCTCGAGCACATGGCTTTCAAGGGCACGGCCCGGCGCAACGCGCTGGAGATCGCCGAGGAGATCGAGAGCGTCGGCGGGGACCTCAACGCCGCGACCAGCGTCGAATACACCTGCTACACCGCCCGCGTGCTGGGCGAGGACCTCGAACTCGCGGTCGATATCCTGGCCGACATCTTGACCTCGCCGGCTTTGACCGAGGAAGAGCTCAGGCGCGAGAAGGGCGTGATCCTGCAGGAGATCAGCGCCGTTCAGGATACGCCCGACGACCTGGTCTATGACCGCTTCCTGCAGGCCGCGTTCCCCGGCCAGCCGCTCGGACGGCCGATCCTCGGCACCGCCAAGACCGTGAAGAGCTTCACGCCGGACGCGATCCGGGCCTATCTCGCGCGGCACTACCACGCCGGCAACATGGTGCTGGCGGCATCCGGCGCGGTCGGTCACGAGACGCTGGTGGCGCTGGCGAAGCGGCATCTCTCGGGCCTCCCGGCGCGGCCGACCGAGACGGCCGATCGCGAGGGAGGCCGTTATCTCGGCGGCGAGGCGCGCATCAGGAGCGACGAGGAGCAGGTCCATCTCGTGCTCGGCTTTCCGGGCCAGCCCTTCAGCAAGGGCGCGCATTATCCGCTGCAGATCTTCTCCTCGGTCCTCGGCGGCGGGCTGTCGTCGCGGCTGTTCCAGGAGGTTCGCGAGAAGCGCGGCCTGGCTTACGCGGTCGACGCCTTCCACTGGCCCTTCTCCGATTGCGGCGTCTTCGGCATCAGCGCCGGCACCGCGCCGGAGGACGCAGCCGAGCTGATCCACGTCTCGCTCGCCTGCCTGCGTCAGGCGGCCGAGGACGTCAGCGAGGCCGAGGTGGCCCGCGCCCGGGCGCAGATGAAGGTCGGGCTGCTCGCCTCGCTGGAGAGCCCCGGCGGAAAGCTGGAGCAGATGGCCCGGCAGGCGCTGATCTTCGGCCGGGCGATCCGGCGCGAGGAACTGGCGGCGCGGCTCGACGCGGTGACGCTGGAGGACGTGCGCGCGGCGGGGCGCTCCCTGCTCGGCCACCAGCCGACGATCGCGGCGGTCGGCCCGCTCAGGGGCCTGCCGCCGGCGAAGGGGCTCAAGCACGCCGCGCGCGCCGTGGACTGACGCCATGGCGCTGTTCCGCTTCGCCACCGATCCGCCCTCGCGCCCGCTGATCCGGACGCGGAACCTCGTCCTGCGCGCCCCGGCCGCGACCGACTACGCCGCCTGGGCCGTGCTGCGCATGGAAAGCCGCGCGTTCCTGACTCCGTGGGAGCCGGTCTGGAACGAGGACGATCTGACCCGCGCCTCGTTCCGGCTGCGGGTGAAGCGCGCCGTCCGCGAGATCGCGACCGACGAGGCCTATTCGCTGTTCATCGTCGACCAGCGTTCGCAGGCGCTGCTCGGCGGGCTGACGCTCGGCCTCGTCCGCCGCGGCGTCGCCCAGGCCTGCACGCTCGGCTACTGGATGGGCCAGCGCCATGCCGGCAAGGGCCATATGACCGAGGCCGTGAGCGGCGCGCTGCATTTCGCCTTCGACGACCTCGCCTTGCACCGGGTCGAGGCTGCCTGCCTGCCCGCCAACGAGCCGTCGCGGCGGTTGCTTGAGCGTGTCGGCTTCCATCGCGAGGGTATGGCGCGGGCCTATCTGCGCATCAACGGCGACTGGGCCGATCACCTGCTCTATGCGGCCCTGTCGAGCGACAGGCTGCCGGGCGGCTCCGGGTGAGCCGGCGCAGGGCGCTTTCCCGCGCGGGCCGTGCCTTGCCCTCGCCATGAGCCGTCGCTAGGAGTGATCGCTCAATTGCGAATGATCGTTCCCCGTCCTAGCCCAGAGCCGCGCTTGTCCATTCCCGACCGACTTCTCCGGTTTGGCCGCGCCGCCGCCGGCGTGCTGCTCTGGCTTGTCGCGGCAGCGATGCCCGCGCTCGCCGTCGAGGCCGTGCGGGTGCCGGTCGATTCCTCGGTGCTCGACCTGACCAACGTCGTCGAGCGCAACAAATCCGACGGCGACGTCATCCAGATCTCGACCGCGCCTGGGCCGGACGGGATCGTGCGCCGCATCGCGGTCAGGGCGCGCGAATCCGGGGCGAGGCCGGACTGGATCGTCTTCGCGCTGACCAACGATTCCGACGAGCAGATCGACCGGCTTCTGGTCGCACCGTTCCACCGGCTGATCGGCTCCGGCGTGATCTGGCCCGATCTCGGCGACCGGCGCATCGAGGCCGTGACCGCGAGCCAGGGCCTAGGCCCCGAGCGGGAGGAGACCCCGGACGCCGACGTCTTCCTGATCACGCTCGACCCCGGCGCGACGGTGACCTTCGTCGCCGAGCTGAAATCGCCGAACCTGCCGCAGCTCTATCTCTACGACCAGGAAACCTACCGGCAGAAGACCAACGGGCTGACGCTTTACAAAGGCATCATCATCGGCATCGCAGGCCTTCTGGCGCTGTTCCTGACCATCATCTTCGTGGTCAAGGGCGCGGTTATCTTCCCGGCGGCGGCCGCGCTCGCCTGGGCGGTGCTGGCCTATGCGGGGCTGGATTTCGGCTTCTTCCAGCGCATCTTCCCCCTGACGCCGGCGATCGAGCGGATCTACCGCGCCGGCGCCGAGGTCACGCTGGCGGCGACGCTGCTCGTCTTCCTCTTCGCCTATCTGAACCTGTCGCGCTGGCATGTGCGCTACAGCCACGTCACCATCGTCTGGATGCTGGGTCTCGCCGGTCTCGTCGGACTCGCCGTCTTCGACGCGCCGATGGCGTCCGGCATCGCGCGCATCTCGATCGCGGCGGTGGCGGCGGTCGGTTTCGTCCTGATCCTGCATCTGGCAACGCATGGCTACGAGCGCGCCGTGATGCTGATCCCGACCTGGTTCCTGCTCGCGGTCTGGGTCACGGCGGCCGGCTTCACCGTGACCGGGCAGTTCACGCGCGACCTCGTCGCGCCGGCGCTGCTCGGAGGGCTCGTGCTGATCGTGCTGCTGATCGGATTCACCGTGATCCAGCACGCCTTCGCCGGCGGGGGGCTGTCGCAGGGGCTGGTCTCCGAGACCGAGCGGCGGGCGCTGGCGCTGGCCGGTTCGGGCGACCTCGTCTTCGACTGGGACGTGAGCGCCGACAAGATCTTCGTCTCGCCGCAGATCGAGGCGCTGCTCGGCCTGAGCCGCGGGGCGCTCGAAGGCTCGGCGGCGCGCTGGCTCGAGCACATGCATGTCGCCGACCGCGACCGCTACCGCGTCACGCTCGACGCCGTGCTGGAGCAGCGCCGGGGCAAGCTCAACCTCGATGCGCGACTGCGCGCCGCCAGCGGCGCCTATCACTGGTTCAACGTCAAGGCGCGGCCGGTGATCGGCTCCGACGGCGAGGTCATCCGTGTCATCGGCACATTGTCGGACGTGACCGAGCAGCGCACCGCGCAGGAGCGGCTGCTGCACGACGCCGTGCACGACAACCTGACGGGGCTGCCCAACCGCAAGCTCTTCCAGGACAGGCTGACCGCCGTGTTCGGCTTCTGCCGCGCCGACGACAACATCCGCCCCACCGTGATCGTGATCGACATCGACCGCTTCAAGCAGGTCAACGAATCGGTCGGCTTCTCGGCCGGCGATTCGATCCTGCTGACGCTGGCGCGCAGGCTCGGCCGGCTGCTGCGGGCGCAGGACACGCTCGCCCGCATCGGCGGTGACACCTTCGCGATGATCCTGGTCTCGGAGCGCGATCCCGAGCGGATTCTCGCGCTGGCGGAGCTGGTGCGGCGCGCCATCTCGACGCCGATCACGCTGTCGGAGCGCGAGATCTTCCTGACGCCCTCGATCGGTCTGGCGCTGTTCGACCCCGCGCCGGCCGCGCGGAAGGACGACTCGCTCAAGAACGCCGAGCTCGCCATGGCCCATGCCAAGCGTCAGGGCGGCAACAAGATCGAGGTCTTCGTGCCGGCGATGCGGACCGACCGCAACGACCGCCTCGCGCTGGAGAGCGACCTCAGGCGCGCGATCGAGCGCGGCGAGATCCAGGTGATGTACCAGCCGATCGTCAGGCTGGAGGACCGCACCATCGCCGGATTCGAGGCGCTGGTGCGCTGGGACCATCCGCGCGAGGGCCGGCTTATGCCGCAGGATTTCCTCGCCATCGCGGAGGAGACCGGGCTGATCGTCGATCTCGGCGTCTATGTGATGGACCGCACCGCGCGCGAGCTGGAGGCCTGGCAGGCGGCGCTGGAGGTCGATCCGCCTATCTTCGCCAGCGTCAACGTGTCCTCGCGCCAGCTCCTGCGCCACGATCTGCTGCACGACGTGAAGACGGTGCTCGGCCGCAGGCGGGTGCTGCCCGGCACGCTGAAGCTCGAGATCACCGAGAGCCTGGTGATGGAGAACCCGGAATACGCCGCCCAGATGCTGCACCGCATCCGCGACCTCGGGGCGGGCCTGTCGCTCGACGATTTCGGCACCGGCTATTCCTCGCTGTCCTATCTGCAGCGCTTCCCCTTCGACACGATCAAGGTCGACCAGAGCTTCGTGCGCCAGATGGGCAACGGCAAGCCGCCGGTGATCCTGCGCTCGATCGTCCAGCTCGCCGCCGACCTGCGGATGGACGTGGTGGCGGAAGGAGCCGAGAGCGAGTCCGACGCGATCGAACTCTACCAGCTCGGCTGCCACTACGCGCAGGGCTATATCTTCGGCAAGCCGATGACGGCCGCGGAAGCGCGCCGGCTCGTCGGCGCGAGCGCGGCGGCGACGGAAGCCGCGTGAATCTCCGTCGCATGCGACCCTCGGGTCGCCGGATCGGCATCAGAGCTGCGATTCGACCGGAAGACAGCCGATCAGGAACGCCGCAAGCCGGCGATAGAGGCTCGCGGCCGGCTCGCGGCCTGCCGACCCGCCCCAGCGGAGCCGGCCGGCGCGCAAGGTCACGGCGAAGGCGGAGTCCGGCCCGGTCTGCTCGCGGAAATGGCGGTCGATCTCGCAAGCCAGTTCGCGATCATGCACGACGACGCCCATCTCGGTGTTGAGAGAGCGCGAGCGCGGATCGAAATTGAACGAACCGACGAAGGCGATCCCGCGATCGACCGTGAAGGCCTTGGTGTGCAGGCTCGCGCCCTTGGAGCCGAAGAGCGAGCCGCGCTCGCGGGTGCGCTCCGGACGCAGTTCGTAAAGCGCGACGCCCTGCCGCAACAGCGGCCTGCGATAACCGGCATAGGCGCCGTGCACGGCCACGACATCCGTCGCCGCCAGCGAGTTGGTCAGCACCGAGACCCTGACGCCGCGGGCGGTGAGCCGCGCGAGCGTCGCCAGCCCCTCCTCGCCGGGGATGAAATAGGGCGAGATGATCGCGAGTTCGCCGCGGGCGGATTCGACGAGGTGGTTGATGCGCGTCGCGAGCCGGTTGCCGTTGTCGCCGCCCAGCGCCTTGCGCGCCTTGTCCGACAGCACCTCGACCTCCGCGACCCAGCGCAAACCCTCGCGCGGGAACAGGTCCGCTTCGCCGGCCTGCTCCGGCAGGCGGGCGGCGTAAGGGCCGGCCTTGCGCGACGTGGCCAGCGTCTCGTGGCGGGCGCGGACCTCGCCAAGGCTTGTCCGAAGCCGGCGACGAAACAGGGCGTTGATCGGGATCGCCATCGCGCTGTTCCAGAACTCGTCGAAGATCGCCTGCGCCGGCGCCAAAGCCTCGCCGACCAGCAAGAGATCCATGTCGTGGAAATTCGCGTCGGCCGCGGCGTCGAAATAGGCGTCGCCGATATTGCGTCCGCCGATGATGGCGATGCGGCCGTCGGCGATCCAGGCCTTGTTGTGCATGCGCCGCGTCGCGGTGACGAAGCGCGCCAGCAATTCGAGGCCGCGCCTGAAACCGCTGCTGCGGTTGCGGCTCGGATTGAACAGGCGGATCTCGATGTTGGGATGCGTGTCGACGGCGCGGTAGAGACGGTTGCGGCCGCGCGTGCTGATGTCGTCGATGAGCATGCGCACGCGCACCCCGCGATCGGCGGCGGCGATCACCTCGCGCATCAGAAGGCCGCCAGTCAGGTCGTCGAGCCAGTAGTAATACTGCAGGTCGAGGCTGCGGCCGGCCTGGCGGGCGGAGGCGGCGCGCAGCGCGAAAGCCTGGAGATTGTCCGCCAGCAGCCCGACGCCGGACAGGCCCGCCCGCTCGCGCAGCAGCGGCGCCACCGCGTGGTCGATCGCGGTTTCGTCATCGCCGGGCGGCAGGGCATGAGCCGGCGGACCGCTGGCGCGGCGTGCCAAGCGGCCATAAGAGGACACACAGGCGAGCGCGACGGCGGTCAGCGCCACAAGGACGGCAAGACCAATCAGCCATGACATCTGGACAGCAATCACCCCCTCTTGCGTCTCATCAATTCCGTTCGAGGCAAATCGTTCAATTCCCGCCAGGCAAACCGAACCGGGCCGATGGCATGCGCGTTGAATGTCGGTCCGGTTCGCCCATCGCCGGCGGATGCTTTCCGGCGGGTCGAGCAGTACGAGGTCCTGAGCGTGTCTGACGACTGGAAGGCGCGCTGGCGCATGGGGTTCCGGCGCGAGGCGGCGCTGGACATCGACGGCAGGCCGCTGGGGCGGATCAGGCGGCTACGCGCCCTGCGCGCGGGCGGCTGGAGCCGCGAGCGCCTGCACGCATCGCGGCAGGCCGAGCCGCGGACGGGCACGGAGCTGCTGTTCGCCTCCTACAACATCCACAAGGCCGTCGGCCGCGACCGCCGCTTCGACCCGGACCGGATCGTCGCGGTGCTGAAGGAGATCGACGCCGACATCGTCGCGCTGCAGGAGGCGGACCAGCGCTTCGGGACGCGCGCCGGGCTGCTCGAACTCGAGACCCTGCTGCGGGAGACGGGTCTGAGGCCGGTGCGCGTCCACGAAACCGGGCCGCGCCATGGCTGGCACGGCAATGTCGTGCTGATCCGCGAGGGAAAAGCCACGGCGACGACGCAGATCGTCCTGCCGGGGCTGGAGCCGCGCGGCGCGCTGATCGTCGATCTCGACCTCGACCGCGGCTCTGTCCGCGTCGTCGCTGTGCACCTTGGCCTCTTGCGGCGCTCGCGCTCGCGCCAGATCGAGAAGCTGATGACCGCGGCCCAGGAGGGCGAGACGCGGCCGATCGTGATGATGGGCGATTTCAACGAATGGCGCATCGGCCGGCGCTCCAGCCTGCGCGGCCTCGCCTCGCATTTCGGGCCGATGCAGGCCTCGATCCCGAGCTTCCCGGCGCGCTTCCCGATGCTGGCGCTCGACCGCATCGTGACCTATCCGCCGGAGCTGATCGCGACGGTGACGCTGCACGACACGCCGCTGGCGCGCATCGCGTCGGATCATCTGCCGATCAAGGCGCGGATCGAGCTGCCGGCGGCGGACTAGCGTGACATAGCGTCCGTTCTGAAACTCGCTCCGGTGAGTCGGCTGGCGTGGCTTTCGAGAACCGGAGCGGAGCGGACTTATTGTCCGTGAGCACCGGAAGCGCGGAATGCGGCGTCAGACGGCCGCCGGAGTAGAGCTTGAGGACGGGCGCTCAGGCATGGCCGGCCTCGCGTGACAGGAAGGCCGGATCGATGCCGATCTTGCCGAGCGCGCGGTGATATTTGGTCTCGACGCCGTCGTCGAAGAGCAGGGCCGGGTCCGCGGCGCAGTGCAGCCAGCCGTTCGACTGGATCTCCGATTCGAGCTGGCCCGCGCCCCAGCCGGCATAGCCCAGCGCCAGCACCGCGTTCTCGGGGCCGCTGCCCACGGCGATGGCGCGCAGGATGTCGAGCGTCGCGGTCAGGCAGATGCCGTCGTCGATCGGCAGCGTCGCCGATTCCAGGAAGAAGTCCGCCGTGTGCAGCACGAAGCCGCGCTTTGTCTCGACCGGACCGCCGCGCAGCACCCGGATGCGCTCGGCCTGGCTCGGCAGGCGAATCAGTTCCTCGGACGGGATGACGTCGAGCTGGACCAGGAGATCGGGAAACTTCGTGTCCGAGGCCGGTTTGTTGACGATGATCCCCATCGCGCCGTCCTCGGAATGGGCGCAGACATAGACGACGCTGCGGCTGAAGCGCGTATCCGCCATGCCGGGCATCGCGATCAGGCACTGCCCGTCGAGATAGCTGCGGCCGTTGACGCGCTGGTTCGAACCGATCTTCATGGGGTCATGCTAGAGCATATCCGGCAGCCATGGGAACTGGGCCACGCGTCCCAATTTCGGCCATGCTGCGCATGTATGCGCCTGGTCCGGATCGGGCGCGGCGCGGCTTCACGCGATCATTAGGCCGCCGCGACGGGTTTATGTCGCAATTTTCATGGAAACAGCCTAGATCATCAGCGTGAAGCGCTTATCTGCCCTCGCCTTCGGCGCGCTCGCCGCGCTTGCCGCGCCCGCCTCCGCGCAGGAGGCGGCGACCTCGTCGTGGTCGAGGAGCGAATTCGCCTCGCTTCGCCTGATCGCCGGAGCGACCGCGCCGTCCGGCAAGCAGCGCGTCGGCGTCGAGATCGTGACCAGGCCGGGCTTCAGGACCTATTGGCGCAATCCCGGCGATTTCGGCGCGCCCCCCGTGTTCGACTGGAGCGGCTCGACCAATATCGGCGGGCTCGACGTGCGCTGGCCGGCGCCCGAGCGGTTCCAGGACGGGACCGGCTATTCGGTGGGCTATGTCGGCGAGGTCGTGATCCCGGTCTCGGTGCAGCCGGTCGATCCGACAAAGCCCGTCATGCTGGTGCTGAAGCTCGACTATGCGGTCTGCGAGACGATCTGCGCCCAGGCCAAGGGCGAGGCAAGGCTCTGGCTCGAACCCGGCGTCACCTCCGTCAGCGCGGCGCGGCTCGAGCTCTACGAAGCGCGGGTGCCGGTCCGGATCAAGCCCGGCCCGCAGAAGGACAGGCTGGCGCTGATCGAGGCGAAGCTCGACGAGACGCAGCAGGACGCCTCCCTGCGCCTCGTCCTGCGCGCGCCGCCGGAGGGCAAGGTCGAGGACGTCTTCGTCGAGGGGCCGGGCATGTGGTCCTTCGGCAAGCCGAAATTCACGGCCCAGCCGGACGGCGCGACGGTGGCGCTGATCCGGATCAACGACCGGCCCAAGGGCGCGGCCGGCCCGGTGCCGTTCATCGTGACGCTGCGCGGCCAGCCCGGCGCCGTCGAGACCCGTCTGGACCTCGACATCCCGGCGGGCAAGCCCTAATCCGTCAGGCCGGGCGGCACGCTGCCGCGGGCTTCACGGAGAACGGCGCAATGACCATCAAGGTGGGTGACAAGCTTCCGCAGGCGACCTTTCGGGTCATGACGGCGGACGGCCCGGCGGCCAAGACCACCGACGACCTGTTCAAGGGCAAGACGATCGTGCTCTTCGCCGTTCCCGGCGCCTTCACGCCGACCTGCCACAAGAACCACCTGCCGGGCTTCGTCGCCAAGGCCGACGAGATCAAGGGCAAGGGCGTCGAGGCGATCATGGTGACGAGCACCAACGACGTCTTCGTCATGGACGCCTGGGCCAAGGCGAGCGGCGGGGCCGGCGTGATCGAATTCCTCTCCGACGGCAACGCCGATTTCGCCAAGGAGATCGGCCTCTCGCTCGACGGTTCCGGCTTCGGCCTCGGCACGCGCTCGCAGCGCTACTCGATGATCGTCGAGGACGGCGTGGTGAAGGCGCTGAACGTCGAGGATGCGCCCGGCAAGGCCGACGTCTCCGGGGCCGAGGCGCTGCTCAGGCAGCTCTGACAAGCGCCACCGCGTCATTGCGAGGAGCACAGCGACGAAGCAGTCAAGGTGGCGCTCTACTCCCCCCTGGATTGCTTCGCTTCGCTCGCAAGGACGGTCAGGGCAACGCGCGCTGATCGATCCCAGTGTCGTTCATCATGAGACAGGCCGCGGCCTGAACGATAGCCTGCCGCGACAGCAGGAGCTTGCCGCATGCCCGAGACCATGATCCGTCCGCTCGCCCCCTCCGACCGCGCCGCGTGGGATCCGCTCTGGCAGGGCTATCTCACCTTCTACAAGGCCTCGCTCTCTCCCGAGATCACCGACGCGACCTTCGCGCGGCTGACAAGCGGGGCCGAGCCGATGGGCGGGTTCGTCGCCGAGCGCGACGGGCGGATGCTCGGCATCGTCCACTGGGTCGTCCACCGCACGACCTGGAGCCGGAACGACATCTGCTACCTGCAGGACCTGTTCACGGTCGAGGAGGCGCGCGGCACGGGCGCGGGCCGCGCCCTGATCGAGGCGGTGCGGCAGATGGCGGGGACGAAGGGCTGCTTCCGCGTCTACTGGCAGACGCATGAGTCGAACCTGCAGGCGCAGGCGCTCTACGACAAGGTCGCGGATAA
Organism: Allobosea sp. GW821-FHT12C12; assembly: GCF_058807355.1. Classification (NCBI taxonomy): domain Bacteria; kingdom Pseudomonadati; phylum Pseudomonadota; class Alphaproteobacteria; order Hyphomicrobiales; family Alloboseaceae; genus Allobosea; species Allobosea sp. GW821-FHT12C12. Next base: position 226 of record NZ_JBXAQP010000025.1, on the reverse strand, counting down.
ATCGGGGTTCATCGTGTACCGGCAGGCGCTGAGGTGAGCAAGCGCTGTTCATAGGGCGTCTCGCGACGCCGAGCGGATGTATCGACGGCAGCGCGGAGGAGCGCGAACCGATCTCGCTTTTTCGGCCGCGGATGTGGGAATCCGCGGCTTAGCACTACTTTGGCAGATTTTTAGAGTTGAGTCGTCGGCGGCAGTGGGGACATCGTGTTGATGGTGGCCGTTCGAG
>NZ_JBXAQP010000024.1:0-33807 GCF_058807355.1 Allobosea sp. GW821-FHT12C12 | reverse complement strand
TTCTCGCCGCGCGAGACCTTCAGATTGATGTCGCGCAGCACGTGGAACTCGCCATACCACTTGTTGACCCCGATCATCTCGACCGCCGTCGCGGTGTTGAGCGAGGTCGCCTTCAGCGCGGCGGGCCGCGCATGTGTCTTGGTTTCTGCCATGGCCATGATGATGATCCCTCTCAGCGACGCTGGCCGGCTGCAAGCCGCTGCTCGACGGCGATCGAGTAGCGCGACATGCCCCAGCAACACAGGAAATAGAAGATCGCGGCGAAGGCGTAGCCCGTCGCGCGGGTGGTCGGCGTCGCCCAGGTCGGATCGACAAGGGTCGCCTCGATGGTGCGCAGGAAGTCGAAGATGCCGACGATGGTGACCAGCGTCGTGTCCTTGAACAGCCCGATGAAGGTGTTGACGATGCCGGGGATCACGATCCTGAGCGCCTGCGGCAGGATGATCAGCCGCATCATGCTCCAGTAGCCGAGGCCGAGCGACATCGCTCCCTCGTACTGGCCTTTCGGGATCGCCTGCAGGCCGCCGCGGATCACCTCGGCCATGTAGGCGGCGGCGAAGAGCGCGACGCCGACCAGCGGCCGCAACAGGCGGTCGGGCGAATACTCCTGCGGCACGAACAGCGGCAGCATGGTGTTGGCCATGAACAGCACGGTGATCAGCGGCACGCCGCGCACGAACTCGATGAAGACGACCGAGAGGAACTGGATGATCGGCAGCCGCGAGCGCCGGCCGAGCGCCAGCACCACGCCGAGCGGCAGCGAGAACACGATGCCGACCGCCGCGATCAGGAAGGTCACCATCATGCCGCCCCAGAGCCCGGTGTCGACGCGCGGCAGGCCGGCGGTGTCGGCCAGGATCGCGATCGAGCCGAGCACGACGAGGGACAGCAGGATCAGCCGCTTGACCCGGTAGAAGCGCTTCCAGGGCGGCAGGGCCTCCTCGACGGCGAGGAAGGCCGAGCCGATCCAGAACCGGACGAGGCCGGGGACGAAGGACAGCACGAGATAGGCCGCCATCAGCGCGAAGGTGACGATCAGGAGCAGGCGCAGGAAATCCTCGGCCTTCGGCCCGCCGAGCAGCAGGAGATAGGCGCTGATCGGCAGCAGCACGAAGAAGAAGAAGAACCCGACCTTCTTCAGCGGCACGCGCTCCCAGAGCAGCCAGACGATGCCGAGCCCGAACATCCCGAAGACGATGTTGACCCGCCAGCGCTGCGAGACCGGATAGGAGCCGTAGATGAAGTACTGGAAGCGGTCGGCGATATAGGCCCAGCAGGCGCCGACCGGCCGGCCGACCTTGTCGGCGAGGCAGGCGTCGCGGTTGGCCCCGCTCCAGACCGCGTCGATGAAGTAGAAGCGCACGAGATCGGGCACGCTGCTCACGACGATGTAGACGCAGACCAGCGTCATCAGCGAGTTGACCGGCCCGGAGAACAGGTTGGAGCGGACCCAGGCGAGCGGCCCGGCCACCGAGAGCGGCGGCGTTTCCTGCGGCAGCGTCTCTTTGCGGACGAAGGCGAAGGGTGCGTTTTCGATTGTTGCGTCGGTCATCGTGGCGCCCTCACCGTTCAACCAGCGCCATGCGCTTGTTGTAGATGTTCATGAACAGCGAGGTGACGAGCGAGATCGTCAGGTAGACCGCCATGGTGATGGCGACGACCTCGACGGCCTGGCCGGTCTGGTTCAGCACGGTGCCGGTGAAGACCTGCACGAGATCGGGATAGCCGATCGCCACCGCCAGCGAGGAGTTCTTCGTCAGGTTGAGATAGTTCGAGGTCAGCGGCGGGATGATCACGCGCATCGCCTGCGGGATCACGACGAGCTTCAGCGTCGGCCCGGCGCGCAGGCCGAGCGCGTTGGCGGCCTCGGTCTGGCCGCGCGAGACGGCGAGGATGCCGGCGCGCACCACCTCCGCGATGAAGCCGGCGGTGTAGGTCGTCAGGCCGATCAGCAGCGCCACGAACTCGGGATAGATCTGCAGGCCGCCGGTCAGGTTGAAGCGGCCCTGCTGCGGCAGATCGAAGGCAAGCGGCTGGCCCGCCAGGAAATAGACGATCAGCGGCAGGCCGATGATCAGCCCGAGCGAGATCAGGCCGTTGGGATATTGCCTGCCGGTCCGCTCCTGCTGGCGCTTCGACCAGATGTAGAAGGCGATGGCGGCGAAGATGGCGAGGAAGAAGGCGACCACCACGGCCTGGAAGGCCGGGCCGAACTGCGGGTTCGGCATGATCAGGCCGCGATTGTTCAGGAAGATCGAGCCCGGCAGCGCGATCGAGTTGCGCGCATCGGGCAGGGGCTTCAGCACCGCATTGTACCAGAAGAACAGTTGCAGCAGCAGCGGCAGGTTGCGGATCACCTCGACGTAGATCATCGCGAGCTTGGCCAGCACCCAGTTGCTGGACAGCCGCGCCACGCCGACGAAGAAGCCGAGGAAGGTCGAGAGCACGATGCCGATCGACGCCACGAGCAGCGTGTTCAGCAGGCCGACATAGAAGGCCTCGCCATAGGTCGAGCCCGAGGCGGAGAACGGGATCAGCTTCTGGTTGACGTCGAAGCCCGCCGCATTGTGCCAGAACCCGAATCCGGACGCGATCTTCTGCGCCCTGAGGTTCTCGATGGCGTTCGACGCGGCCGACCAGATCAGGAAACCGACGACTGCAAGAAGCAGGATCTGGTAGGCGTAACCTCTGATCTTCGGATCGTAGAGCAGCGAGGCCTTGCCCGGTTGTCTGGTCTCGGTCGGAATGGTCGTCACCTGTTACGCCCTTTTCTTGTCTTCTGATCCGCCTGGCCGATGATGGCCGGGCCCGTGGCAGGTCCGGCTTCCGGCATCACGGACGCGCTTGGCTGGGAAAGACGCGGCGGCGCGCGAGGCTGTGGCGCGCCGCCGTCATGCTTAGCGGATCGGCGGAGCGTATTGCAGTCCGCCCTTGCTCCAGAGCGCGTTCTGGCCCCGGGCGATCTTGAGCTGCGACCCGGCGCCGACATTGCGCTCGAAGCTCTCGCCGTAATTGCCGACATGCTTGACGATGCGGTAGGCCCAGTCGTTGGTCAGGCCCATCGGCTCGCCGAACTTGCCCTCGGCGCCGACGAAGCGCCTGATCTCCGGATTGTCGGATTTCAGCATCTCGTCGACATTCGCCTTGGTGATGCCGAGCTCCTCGGCGTTGACCATCGCGAAGAGGGACCACTTCACGATGTCGAGCCAGACATCGTCGCCATGGCGCACGACCGGGCCGAGCGGCTCCTTCGAGATGATCTCGGGCAGGACCATGTGGTCGTTCGGGGCCGAGAGCGTCAGCCGCTCGGCGTAAAGGCCCGAGGCATCGGTGGTGAACGCGTCGCAGCGGCCGGACTCATAGGCCTTGACCGTCTCCTGGTTCGTGGCGAAGGCGACGACCTCGTACTTCATCTTGTTGGTGCGGAAGTAGTCGGCGAGGTTGAGCTCGGTCGTGGTGCCCTGCTGGGTGCAGATCGAGGCGCCGGCGAGCTTCAGGGCCGAGTCGATGCCGAGCTTCTTGCGGACCAGGAAGCCCTGGCCGTCATAGTAGTTCACGCCGGCGAAGTTCAGGCCGAGCGAGGTGTCGCGCGACAGCGTCCAGGTGGTGGTGCGCACCAGCAGGTCGACCTCGCCCGATTGCAGCGAGGTGAAGCGGTCCTTCGCGGACAGCGGGATGAACTTGACCTTGTTCGGGTCGTTGAAGATGGCCGCGGAGATCGCGCGGCAGACGTCGACGTCGAGCCCTGACCAGTTGCCTTGCGCATCGGGGATGCCGAAGCCGGCGAGGCCGGTGCCGGAGCCGCAGTGCAGGATGCCGCGATTCTTGATCTGGTTCAGCGTGTTCGACTGAGCGAATGCTCCGCTCGCGCACAGAGCCGTACCGGCGGCGACGACCGCCGCGCCGAGAAGTCTGTTCATGATGTTTCCCCTGTTGTCGGAACGGTGGTGCCCGTTCTCTGTGACGTTGCAAGTCTCGGACCAAGGCAACCCCGGCCTGGCTTCACTCCTTGGCTCGTTCTGTTGCGGGCCTCCGTGACGGAAAGCGAAAGGGCGCCGGGCTGGCCGGCGCCCTTCCTGTCTCAGCGGACCGGCGGGGCGTATTGCAGGCCGCCCTTGGTCCACAGCGCGTTCTGGCCGCGGGCGATCTTCAGCAGCGAGCCGGCGCCGACGTTCTTCTCGAAGCTGTCGCCGTAGTTGCCGACATGCTTGATGATCCGGACGGCCCAATCCGGCGTCAGGCCGATGGTCTCGCCGAACTTGCCCTCGGTGCCGAGCAGGCGCTTGACCTCGGGATTGGTCGACTTGAGCTGCTCATCGACATTGGCCTTGGTCACGCCGAGCTCCTCGGCGTTCAGCATGGCGTAGTGAACCCACTTCACGAGCGCGAACCACTGGGCGTCATTGTTGCGCACCGACGGGCCGAGCGGCTCCTTCGAGATGATCTCGGGCAGGACGATGTGGTCGTCCGGCGCGGTCAGCTTCAGGCGCTCGGCGTAGAGGCCCGACGCGTCCGTGGTGAAGGCGTCGCAGCGGCCGGCGTCATAGGCCTTGACCGTCTCGTCCGAGGACGCGAAGGCGACGACCTCGTACTTCAGGTTGTTGGCGCGGAAGAAGTCGGCGAGATTGAGTTCGGTCGTCGTGCCCTGCTGCGTGCAGACCGAGGCGCCCGAGAGCTGCTTGGCCGAGGTGACGCCGAGCTTCTTGCGGACCATGAAGCCCTGGCCGTCATAATAGTTCACGCCGGTGAAGACGATGCCGAGCGAGGCGTCGCGCGTCATCGTCCAGGTCGAGTTGCGGACCAGCAGATCGACCTCGCCCGACTGCAGGGCCGTGAAGCGGTCCTTGGCCGAGAGCGGGATGAACTTGACCTTGGTGGGGTCGTTGAAGATCGCCGCCGCGACGGCGCGGCAATATTCGACGTCGAGGCCCTGCCAGTTGCCCTGGGCGTCCGGCACGCCGAAGCCGGCGAGGCCGGTGTTGGAGCCGCAGTTCAGGATGCCGCGCTGCTTGACCTGCGCCAGGGTCGAGGGCGCCTGCGCCGATGCCGCCGAGGCGGTGACCGCGAGCCCGAGCCCTGCGATCGCGGCTGCGAAGAACTTTTTCATAAACTTCTCCCGTTGAGGTGGTCTTTGGGCAAGCTGGCAGGCGATTCTCGAGCGTTGATGTGACGTCCGGTGTGTCTTGTTCGCCCGCACAGAAAATAAGCGACGTCGGCTGAATCGATTGCCAGAGCCGTGCATGAGCGTCAAGCAAAGGCCGTCCACGGCGGCGCCCTTTCCAGCCTTTGCATCACATGCGAGTTTCAAAAGCCGGTCAAGCCTGACCGGGCCGCCTGAATCCCGCCAGCCCCGCCGGTTCCATGAAAAAGCTGCCTCCGTCCGATTTCGCCCGTCTGCGCGAAAAGACCCGTCTCGTCCTGGCCGGGCGCGATCCGGCCGACAGCTACGGCTTCGTCAACCCCGCGATCGTGCGCGGCTCGACGGTGATCTATCCCAATACCGGGGATTTCCTCGTCCGCAAGGCGCGCTACACCTATGGAACGGACGGCAATCCGACGATCGATGCGCTTCTGGCGGCGGTCAACACGATCGAGGGGGGCGCCGGCGCGCTGGTCTGTTCCTCGGGGCTGATGGCCTGCACCCTGCCGATGCTGGCCATGCTCTCGGCCGGCGATCATCTGCTCGTGACCGACAGCGTCTACCGGCCGACGCGGAATTTCTGCGACAGGATGCTGCCGCGGCTCGGCATCGAGGTCGAATATTACGATCCGGCGCTTGGCGCGGGCATCGCCGCGCTGTTCAAGCCCAACACCAGGGCGGTCTGGACCGAGGCGCCGGGCTCGCAGACCTTCGAGATGCAGGACATCCCGGCCATCGTCGCCGCCGCCCATGAACACGATGTCCTCGTGATGATGGACAACACCTGGGCGACGCCGCTGTTCTTCGACAGTCACAAGGCCGGCGTCGACATCTCGGTGCAGGCGGGCACGAAGTATTTCGCCGGCCACTCGGACGTGCTGATCGGCACCGTCTCGGCGCGCACGACCGAACTTTACGAGGAACTGCATCGGGCCTGGAATGCGCTCGGCATCATCATCGCGCCAGAGGACGCATTCCTGACATTGCGCGGCATGCGGACGATGGCGATCCGCCTCAAGGAGCAGATGCCGGCCGGCCTCGAGATGGCGCGCTGGCTGGAACAGCGCCCCGAGGTCGCCCGCGTGCTGCATCCGGCCCTGCCGTCGGACCCCGGCCACGCGCTCTGGAAGCGCGATTTCACCGGCGCGTCCTCGCTCTTCGCGATCGAGCTGAAGCCGGTCCCGATGACGGCCGTCGCCGCGATGCTCGACGGGCTCGCGCTCTTCGGCATGGGCGCCTCATGGGGCGGCTATGAGAGCCTGGTGTTGCCCTTCGACTGCAGGTCCTACCGGACGGCGACGAAGCCCGCTTTCCAGGGCCCGACGATCCGGCTCCATATCGGTCTGGAGGATCTGGAGGATCTGAAAGCCGATCTCGACGCCGGTTTCGCGCGCCTGCGGGCGTCAGCCTGAGCGGTCCGACGCGGACGCGCCGTCGCGCTTGCGGCGGTTGCGGAAGATCAGGATCAGGTTGCGGGTATAGATCACCATGGCGAGCGCCTGACCCATGATGATGATCGGCTCGCGCTTGACGATGCCGTAGACCAGCGTCATCAGGCCGCCCGCCATCGAGAAATACCAGAACGACAGCGGCATCACCGAATTGCCTTCGCGCTCGCTGGCGAGCCACTGCACCAGGAAGCGGGCGGTGAACAGCAGCTGCGCGACGATGCCGAAGGCGAGCCAGAAGTCGAACTTCAGCACGAAGACGTCGAAGAGGTAGTCGGAGACGGCCTGGCCGATCTGGATGATCATGCTTTCGCCTCCGTCAGCGCCGGCCTGGCCACGGTCGCCTCGGATACGATCCGGGGCACGCGCCGACGCCGCCTGATCAGCCACCAGACGCCGACGAGGTCGATGATTCCGACCCAGAGCCTGTCGAAGAAGCCGTAATTCGAGACGCCGCTCAGGCGCGGCCGGTCGCGCACGTCGACATGGACGACGCGGTAGCCCTCGCGCACCATCAGCGCAGGCATGAAGCGATGCAGCGCGTCGAAATAGGGCAAGGCCAGATAGGCCTCGCGGCGGAAGCATTTGAGCCCGCAGCCGGCGTCGCGCGTGCCGTCCTTCAGGATCCGTCCGCGCACGCCGTTGGCGATGCGCGACTGCAGCTTCTTGAAGCCGGTGTCCTTGCGGCCGACGCGCTGGCCCTGGACGAGGCCGGTCTCGGCTCCCGCCTCGGCAAGCGCCGCGACCATGGCCGGGATGAAGACCGGGTCGTTCTGGCCGTCGCCGTCGAGCGTCGTCACCACCGGCGCCTGCGCGCGGCGCACGCCGCTGCGCACCGCCGCGCTCTGCCCGCAGGACTGCGCATGGCTGACGATCGCGAGCCAGGGCCGGGTCGCGGCGAGCTCGCGCAGCGCCTGCGCGGTGCCGTCGCTCGATCCGTCATCGACGCAGACCAGCTCGAAGGCGCCGAGCGGGCGGCAGGCGGCCTCGATGTCGCCGATCAGCGGTCCGACATTGCCGACTTCGTTGCGGAGCGGGACGACGATGCTGAGCAGCGGCGGCGTGCTGGAGGAAGTCTCGGTCAAAACGGTGTTCCGGGGGGGCGGCGCGCAAACTGCGTCAAGCCGGCCGGCAGGGCAAGGCGTTTTCGCTCACGGTTCAGGGTTTCACGAAGACGCTGATGGTGAGCTTGCGTCCGCCGTTGAGGTTGAAGCCGCTGATCGTCGTCGCCAGCCGCGGCGCCGGGGCGAGCTGCGTGCGCGCAGCCTCGAAGCCGGCCAGCGCCCGGCTTTCGACCAGCGCGACCCGGCAGCCCGGCTGGTTCAGGAACGCGGCGGCGGCCTGCCCGTCGAAGCCCATGGCGAGGTCCGTGCCGACGAGGAAGACGAGGCTAGGCTCGCGGTAGCCGACGGTCATCACCGCCGGATCGGCGCAACCGGCCGCCCGAACCGTCTCGGCCAGACGCGGCGAGAGCTTCAAGGCGCGCAGGCTCCCGATCGCGAAACCGTAGACGCCGATGCCGAGCATCAGGCTGGCGGCGACGCCGCGCCAGAGCGCGCCCTCGAAATCCTCGCGGCGGAAGGCCGCGACCACGCGCCAGGCGAAGAACAGCGCCAGCAGCAGGAAAGGCAGGGCCAGATAGGGCAGGGTGCGGTCGAGCGTCCAGTTGCCATAGGCGATGGCCCCGATCAGCGCGAGCGGCACGATCACGACGAGCGAGGCGGTCGCGACCGCGCCGCGCCTGAACCGATCGATGCCGCTGTTGACCGCGGCGAGCAGCAGCAGCGCCGTGATCGCCGGGTAGAGCGGCAGGATGTAATGCGGCAGCTTGGTCGGCACCGCCTCGAAGACGATCCAGGACGGTATGATCCAGGCGAGCAGGAACAGCACCTGCGGCTCGCGCCGCCGGACCCAGGCAAACGGGACCGCCATCGCCGCGAAGGCTGCGGCCGGCCAGTAGGTGCCGAAGAAGAACAGGAGATAGAGCCCGGGCGGCCCCCAATGCTTCTCCTGGCCCTCGGCGACCTTGCCGAGCATGTCCTGGCCGACGCTCTCGGCGAAGAAGCTGCCGCCGCTCTTCCATGCGATCGCGAGGAACCAGGGCAGCGCGACGAGCAGGCAGAGCAGCAGGCCGCGGCCGAAGCGCAGGGGCGCGAGCCAGCGGAAGGAGCGCTGGCAGAGACTGAGAACCAGGATCGCCAGCCCCCAGACCATCGGGACGATCGGACCCTTGATCAGGATGGCGAGCGCGGTCGCGCCCCAGAACACCAGCCAGTTGCGCCGGTCGGGCACGAAGGGCAGCGAGCGCGTCCAGTCGAGCCAGACCCGCGCCAGCGCGCCCATGCTCGCGACCGCGCAGGCGGCTAGCATGGCGTCGGTCTTGGCGATGCGCGCCTCGACGCCGAGCAGCACGCAGGCCGCCATCAGCCCCGCGCCGAGCAGCGCCAGCCTCGCGCCGACGAAGGCGAGCAGCGCCCAGTAGGTCGCGAGCACGGTCGCGATCGCGCCGAGCAGCGATGGCAGGCGATAGAGCCAGATCTGCGTGCGGGCCTCCGGCACGCCGAGCGCCTCGCCGGCCCTCACCGCCGCGACCTGCAGCCAGTAGATGCCGACCGGCTTCTTGTAGCGCGCCTCGGTCTGGAAGCGGATATCGACGAAATCGCCGGTCTCCAGCATCTGCTTGCTGGCCTGGGCGAAGCGCGGCTCGTCGCGGTCGAGCGGCTGCAGCGTCTGGAAACCCGGCAGGAAGGCGGCGAGCGAGAGCAGCAGCAGCAGGGCGCAGGCGCGCCAATGGCTGGCGCTGGCCCAGACGATCGGGCGGTCGAACAGGGGCGTCAGCGAAACCATCGGCGATCCTCGCGGCCTGCGAGGCCGCGCTTGAAGTCTTCGCCGGATGCGGCGGAAGGGCAGCCGCGATGCAATGCATGCGCAGGCGGGCCGCAGTGACGCGCATTTCGGGCGCGAACAAGGCAGCCGCGCCGCTTGCGGCAGTTCGCCGGGTATTTACGCCGTCAGCCGGATCGGAGCAAGCCGCGCTGGCGCAGCGGCCATCACGCGCCTCGATGGGGCGTCGGCCGATCGTCCGGCTTTCATTCGGCCTGAACGGCGTGCGGCCGCGGCGGGGTGCGCCGGTCCATGTCGGCGACCATCCGGCGCACGATTCCGCTCGCGGTCTTCTCGAAGAGAAACGGCAGGAAGGCATGGATGAGCGCGCAGGACGCCGCCTTGAACATCGTGCCCGAATACCGCAACGCGACGCCGAAATGCTCGCCATACGTCTCGCCGACCGCTTCCGGATGACGGGTGAAAAGCTCTGTGATGCCGGACTGTGCCATGGGAATTCCTCCAAGGACGTCAGAATCGCTCAAATCCTGCGGGAGCGCTTCCCAATAATGATGTCATTTGTCGCGAGATTGGGATAATCATCTCGCCTTACGAGGCGGAGCAGGAAAATGTCACAGGATTTCAGGCTGGACGATTTCGATCGGGCGATCCTGCGCGAATTGCAGCGCGATTCGTCGCGCGGCATCGAGGAACTGGCGGGGCTGGTGCACCTGTCGCGCAACGCCTGCTGGCGGCGCGTCAAGCTGCTGGAGGAGGCGGGCGTCATCCGCGCCCGCGTCGCGCTGGTCGACGCGGCCAAGCTGAACGCCGGACTGACGGTGCTGATCCGCATCCGCACCAGCCAGCACAGCGCCGCCTGGGCCCAGAGCTTTCGCGAGGCGGTCGCCAGTCTGCCGGAGATCGTCGGGGCCTACCGGACCTCGGGCGAGGTCGACTACATGCTGAGGGCGCGCGTGCCCGATGTCGCGGCCTATGACCGGCTCTATCAGCGCCTGATCGCGCGCGTCGACATGGTGGACGTCGCCGCGAGCTTCGTGATGGAAGAGATCAAGGAGACGACCGAAGTGCCGCTCGGCTATTCCTGAGATTTTGAAACTCTACTCCGGGGGCCGTCTGACGCGGCTTTCTGCGCTTCCGGTGCTCACGGACAATAAGTCCGCTCCGCGCCGGTTCTCGAAAGCCACGCCAGCCGACTCACCGGAGCGAGTTTGAAAATCTCGGGAGGTTTAAGTGCTCAGCGGCGCGGGCCGTTCTCGAGCGTCGTCTTGGCGTCGAGGGGCCTGGCCGGCGGCGGGGTCAGGTCGGGCTGCTGGGTCGCGCAGGCGCCGAGCGCCAGAACGAGGAGGCCGGCGAGGCCGAGACGGGTGATGCGCTGCATGGTTCTGGGCCTTTTGTCGCATAGAGGCGGTTGCCACGTCTTGCCGCTTATGAAACGACCGCGTCAAGAGCATGGCCTCGGCTCAGGCATTCCCGAGCGTCGTGCCGGATTCCTGTCGAAGCGGGCCGCCGCCCGTTTCGATGCCGACACCAGGACTTCTTGACGCCCATGACTCCAGCCGCCCGCATCAGCGCCGCCATCGAGGTGCTGGACGATCTGATCCGACGCCGCCGCCCCGCCGCCGACGCGCTCAAGGACTGGGGCCTGTCGCGCCGCTTCGCCGGCTCCAAGGACCGCGCCGCCATCGCCTCGCTGGTCTATGACGCCCTGCGCCGCCGGTCGTCCTCGGCCTGGGCGATGAACGCCGACACGCCGCGCGCGCTGGTGCTCGGCATGCTGGCGCGCCTGCGCGGGCTTCCCGCGACCGAGATCGCCGCGCTCTGCAATGGCGAGAACCATGCGCCGCCGCCGCTGAGTCCGGAGGAGGCCGATCGCCTCGCCGCCTTCTCGCTGGACGGCGCGCCCGACTGGGTCCGCGCCGACGTGCCGGACTGGCTCTGGCCCGCCTTCGTCCAGGCATTCGGGGCGGACGCCATCGGCGAGGGGCAGGCTCTGGCCGCCCGCGCGTCGATCGACATCCGCGCCAACCGCCTGAAGACCAGCCGCGACAGGCTGCTCGACGACCTCGCCCATCTTGCGCCCGAGCCTGGCCCCTGGTCGCCCGATGCGCTGCGCTTCCGGCATGGCGAGGACGGGCGCGGCCCCTCGCTGCAGAGCGAGCCGGACTTCCTCGCGGGCGGATTCGAGATCCAAGACGAGGGCTCGCAGCTGGTGACGCTGCTCGCCGGCGCCAGACCCGGCCGGACGGTGGTCGATCTCTGCGCCGGGGCCGGCGGCAAGACGCTGGCGCTCGCGGCGCTGATGCGGAACGAGGGCCGGCTCTTCGCGACCGATCTCGACAGCCGCCGCCTCGCGCCGCTGCATGACCGGCTGGCGCGCTCGGGCGCGGGCATCGTCGGGATCCGCATCCCGCGTTCGCGCGGCCACGAGCCGCTGGCCGATCTCGCAGGCGAGGTCGATCTCGTGCTGGTCGACGCGCCCTGCACGGGTTCCGGCACCTGGCGGCGCAATCCGGACGCGAAATGGCGGGTGCGCCCCGGCGCGCTGGCCGAGCGCATCAAGGACCAGGCGCAGGCGCTCGACCGCGCCGCGAGGCTCGCGAAGCCCGGCGGCCGCATCGCCTACATCACCTGCTCGGTGCTGCCGGAGGAGAACGACGCGGCGGTCGAGGCGTGCCTGTCTCGCCATCGCGGGCTGGCGGTGCTGGACGCCGCGACCGTCCTCGCATCGCCGGAGGTCGATTTCGGCCTGCTGGCGAGGTTCGCGACCCGGCACGGCCTGCAGCTCTCGCCAAGACGGACGGGGACGGACGGGTTCTATCTCGCCTGCATGGAACGCGTAGGATGAGGGAGCTTTCCGGCGTTGCGCACCCCCGCGCGATCCATTAACCGAGCGCGATGACGAGCGAAAAAACCCACGACTCCATCCTCATCATCGATTTCGGTTCGCAGGTGACGCAGCTCATTGCGCGGCGCGTGCGCGAGATCGGGGTCTATTGCGAGATCGCGCCGTTCCAGTCGGCCTCCGAGGCCTTTCAGCGCACCAGGCCGAAAGGCGTGATCTTCTCGGGCGGCCCGGCCTCGGTGCCCGACGAGGGCTCGCCGCGGGCTCCGGAGGCGGTGTTTTCATCGGGGCTGCCCGTGCTCGGCATCTGCTACGGCCAGCAGACCATGGCGCAGCAGCTCGGCGGCCGCGTCGAGAGCGGGCACGCCGCCGAGTTCGGCCGCGCCGATGTCGCGATCGTCACGCCGTCCGCGCTGTTCGAGGGCGTCTGGGAGGAGGGCGGCCGCTATCCGGTCTGGATGAGCCATGGCGACCGCGTCACGCAGCTCCCGGCCGGCTTCAGCGTCAAGGCGACGTCCGAGAACGCGCCCTATGCGGTCGCGAGCGACGAGGAGCGGCGCTTCTACTCGACCATGTTCCACCCCGAGGTGGCGCACACCCCCGACGGCGGCAGGCTGCTGCGCAACTTCGTGGTCGAGATCTGCGGCTGCGCGCCCGACTGGAGCATGGCGGCCTATCGCGCCGAGATGCAGAAGAAGATCCGCGAGCAGGTCGGCGCGGGCCGCGTCATCTGCGGGCTCTCGGGCGGCGTCGACTCGGCCGTGGCGGCGGTGCTGATCCACGAGGCCATCGGCGACCAGCTCACCTGCGTCTTCGTCGACCATGGCCTGATGCGGATGCACGAGGCCGAGGAGGTGGTGCGTCTGTTCCGCGACCACTACAACATCCCTCTCGTCCACGTTGAAGCGGAAGAGCTTTTTCTCTCCGAACTCGCCAAATGCGGCGCCGATCCGGAAGCCAAGCGCAAGACCATCGGCCGGCTCTTCATCGACGTCTTCGATGCCGAGGCCGCCAGGATCGCGAAAGACGGCAAAGGCTCGGCCGATTTCCTCGCGCAGGGCACGCTCTACCCCGACGTGATCGAGAGCGTCTCCTTCTCGGGTGGGCCCTCGGTGACGATCAAATCGCACCACAATGTCGGCGGCCTGCCCGAGCGCATGAAGATGAAGCTCGTCGAGCCGCTGCGCGAGCTGTTCAAGGACGAAGTCCGCGTGCTCGGCCGCGAGCTCGGCCTGCCCGAGGCCTTCGTCGGCCGCCACCCCTTCCCGGGGCCGGGCCTGGCGATCCGCTGCCCCGGCGAGATCACCAAGGAGAAGCTTGACATCCTGCGCAAGGCCGACGCGATCTATCTCGACGAGATCCGCAAGGCCGGCCTCTACGACATGATCTGGCAGGCCTTCGCCGTGCTGCTGCCGGTCCGCACCGTCGGCGTGATGGGCGACTACCGCACCTACGACCATGTCTGCGCGCTGCGCGCCGTGACCTCGGTCGACGGCATGACGGCGGACTTCTACCCTTACGACATGGCCTTCCTCGGCCGCGCCGCGACCCGCATCATCAACGAGGTCAAGGGCATCAACCGCGTGGTCTACGACGTGACGAGCAAGCCGCCGGGCACGATCGAGTGGGAATGATTCAGGCCCATCCGTGGACATCCAAAAATGCGCCACGCTTCACTGTAAGCGGCTGAAATAAAAAATAAAACTTATCAGATGCTTTCGAGGCCTATCGCAGCGCAGCGATTGGGTCTTTCGTGCGCTCTGACGGACCGCCCCGTATTGTCCCGCTCAATTTTTGAAAGTACCGTCGTGAGAAATGAGGCTCGTGGCGGTACTTTTTTGATGTAAAACATTGATATAAAATCGATTTTATCGCTGCGATCCTCGGAAAATACCCTGACGGTACTTTTCTGGAGGTGTACTGGAATGTTGACGGATGCTGCCCTTAAGGCGTTGAAACCAAAGAATAAAGTGTACAAGGTGACAGACCGCGACGGCATGTATGTGCGCATTATGCCGAGCGGTGCGATCTCATTTCGCCTGGATTACCGGCTCAATGGCCGCCGCGAGACGGTCTATTTCGGCAGGTATGGGCGAGATGGCATATCGCTCGCGAGAGCACGCGAGATGTGCCTGGACGCCAAGCGCGAGATACGAGAGGGGCGTTCTCCCGCTATCGAGAAGCAGCGAGAAAAGCGTCGGCTCAAAGAGGCGAAGAGCTTCGGCGAGTTCGGCGAGAAGTGGCTGACCGGGGCACCGATGGCGGACAGCACCAGGGCCATGCGCCGCTCGATCTTCGAGCGCGAGCTACTGCCCGTCTGGCGCAACCGTCTGCTCACGGAAATTACCCCTGACGATCTCCGGGCGCACTGCGGCAAGATTGTCGAACGCGGCGCGCCAGCTACTGCGATCCACGTTCGGGATATCCTGAAGCAGGTCTACGGATTTGCGATCCTCCACGGTGAGAAGATTGCCAACCCCGCTGACGATGTGGGGCCGGCCTCGATCGCGAATTTCGTGCCGAGGGATCGCTCGCTCTCCCCCTCGGAGATTCGAGTGATGTTGAGGCAATTGGAGCATGTCGCCACGCTGCCGACCATCCGTTTGGGTCTTCGCCTCTTTCTGCTCACGATGGTTCGCAAAAGCGAGCTTCAGGACGCGACATGGGATGAGGTGGATTTCGAGAACGCCGTCTGGACGATTCCGAAAGAGCGGATGAAGCGCTCCAAGGCGCATAACGTCTACCTGTCGCGCCAGATTCTGGATATCTTCATCGCTCTCAAGACGTGCGCGGGAAACTCGCGCTACGTCTTGCCGTCGCGTTACGATGCGGACGCACCGATGTCTCGAGCGACGTTCAATCGAGTGACTTATTCTGTGGTCGAGCAAGCCAAAAAGGAAGGCTTGCCGCTCGAACCGTTCACGGTTCACGATCTTCGCCGGACGGGATCGACATTGCTGAACGAGCTTGGGTTCAACAGAGATTGGATCGAGAAGTGCCTGGCGCACGAGGACGGCCGCTCATCACGTGGCGTCTACAACAAGGCCGAATACGAAATTCAGCGGCGGCACATGATGCAAGAATGGTCTGATACCGTGGACGCCTGGGTCGATGGCCAGAAGTACCTACCGACGCTCATCCCTCCGTCGATGCCGATCTTGCAGCCCGATCCGGCCCTTTGACTGGACGGTTCCGACGTCGCTTCACGTCTGGACTTGGCGCCCGGAGAATGGGTTTTGCACGCCGCGCGGCGAGCCATGCCTGGACCTCGCCAAGGTCCCAGACCACGCATCTTGGAGTTAAGGCGAAGCGTCGCGGAAATTCTCCCCGCTGCTCCATTTCGTAGATCGTGCTGTCAGCCAACGGCACCATCTCACGCAGCTCCTTCCGTCTGATTGTTCTTCTGAGTTGCGTGTTCGCCATAGCGGTCATGATGCATCTCCTCTCGATCGCGGTTGAGGAGATAGAAGGAGATAGATCGAGGAAGATGAAGTCTGCACGCGAATCCGGCGAAGAATATAGGACTGTAGCGTGTACATCGGATAGTTGCCAGCAGCCCAATAAGGTGCTGCGTGGATGCATCTGGCGAACACGGCGCCCTTCCGTAGGTACCCTCTTGGTCAGAACAGCCTGTGGGGTGCGATGAATGGCCAACGGTGAGCCCTGCTTCGGTATTCGCGGCCGTCCTGTTCATGCGGCTGCTCAAACGTTCGCTCTTGAGCCATTGAGTTGCATCCAAATCTGACGCTCAGCCGATTTCCGGTAAGAGGCTCATTAGGTGCGATTTCGCCATGGATTGCCATGCAGAAACGGATCGCTAGCCTAGGCGTTCTTATCTCGGGGGAGAATCGCCTTGTCGGATGCATCGTCCGCAGCGGAGTGGGTGCGATTTCTGCGCAATTACGGGCCAATACCGACCAATGGGAATATGTACGACGAGTCCATTCAGCGCGCGCTGAAGCGGCATAAGATCAAACCGATTGTTCTCCCCGCGCAATTTCTGGACGCGCTGCTCGAAAACTTTCGGAGTGAGGAGCCGGTCTCTCAGATTATCACCGGCACGGCCGGCGACGGGAAAACCTACCACTGTCGCGAGGTTTGGACGGGGCTCGGGGGCGATGAATCTGCCTGGAACAAGGGCGACAAGATCCAGAACCTGCCGCTCGGAAGACGCACCTTGGTCATCGTTAAGGACCTCAGCGAGCTGCGCGATGCCGAGAGCGAGGCGCTGATCAGCGCGGTTGCGCGCGATGTCGCGCAGCCGTCCGCCGACACCGTTTATCTACTGGCTGCCAACCACGGTCAGCTGCTTGAGAAGCTGAAAGGCGCACCTGACACGCCTGAGGTCCGGCGGCTGTCAGAGGTGATCGAGGACCTGTTGGTGACCGGGGCGAGCGACGATCGCGAGGTAAGTCTTCAGCTGAGCGATTTGAGCCGCGCTCCGGCGGCGAAGATGATCTTGGACATCATACATGCGATCGGTGACCATGACGGCTGGGCGGGATGCGACCACTGCCCGGCGGCTGAGGCGAAGAGCTGCCCGATCCGCGAGAACCGGCTAAGGCTGATTGGTGCGGAGGGGCACGCACAGTTTAGCCAGCGATTGACCGCTCTAATTGAACTCAGCGAACGCAATGGGGGCCACTTCCCCGTGCGGCAGCTGCTGGCGCTGGTCGCCAACATCCTGCTGGGCCACCCTGACGGGCGAGACGGGCTCATGTCGTGCGCCGAGGTTCCCGAGATCGTCGCGTCGGGGAGGGCGGACCTCGCGAGCGTCTACCGAAACGCCTTCGGGGGGAATCTGAAGGCGAGTCGGGCGGAAAAAACGGACCTTTTCAAGAAGCTCAACCTGTTCGGCATCGGCGCCGAGACGAGCAATCGGGTCGACAACCTTCTGGTCTATGGAGCTGCCGATCCGGCGAATGTCGAGGCCTATGAGAGCCTCGTACAGAGCGATCCGATCTACGGAGCAACGCCGACCTACGCCAAGGGTCAGCGCGCCTATCTTGAGGGCGGGGAGAGGGGCGATCGATCGGCCTTCCTCGCGCTGTTGAAAGCGCAGCGGCAGCGGATGTTCTTCACCCTGCCGGAGGATCTAGTCTCGGCTTACGACCTGTGGGACCTGACAGTCTTCCGCTACGCCGGCCTCTATCTCGAAGTTGCCGAGAAGCTCAAGGCCAAACAGCCGTTGCCACGGACTGCCCTGCCGATGATCGTTCGTGGGCTAAATCGGGTGTTCACCGGAATGCTGGTGCAGAACCAAGACGATCTGGTGCTAGCCACCTCCGGCAGCTACTCGCAGTCCAAGCGCAGTCCGCTGCTCGACGAATTGATCTCAGTCCCCCGGCAGGACGGTAAAGAGGTCAGCTTGGTGCTGAACAAACAGGGCGGGTTTGACGTCGCCGTGCGGTTGCTTCGCGGCGACGCCCATACGCCGGTGAGGCTGGAGTTGTCGCCGACTCGATTTGAGTTTCTCGGACGCGTCGCGGAGGGCGCCCTCCCGAGCAGTTTCTCGCTCGAGTGTCACGAGGATATTCTGGCTTTCAAGGCGCGCCTGCTGAGCGAGACCGAGCGACGACGGAAGCTGGATGGCGACGATGTCGGCAACGAGGACGAGCTGGTATTGCGGTTCATCGAGCTGAACAGCGACGGGCGCGCGACGCCGCGTCGGGTGATGGTGCGCATCTGATCATGGAAGTCTTGCCGCGGCCGACGCATTTCGAAGAACGGTCTGGCCCAGAAATCTGGGTAGACGAAGCGATCTGGGGACACAGGCTCCACGACGAGCAGTCGCCTTGGCTGACGTTCCTGGAATTCCTCAATGTCCTGCTAGCCGAGCACGTCGCCGGGCGAGCGTTGCAGGAAACAGCGTTGAATAGCTTAAGTTATCGTCCGCAAACCCAGCTGCGGCTGCGTAACTTGGTGTTCAACAACCCCCACATCATAACGGTGGAGGCGGAAGATCGGCCGGACGAGATCGCTTGGGCCTCTTGGCTCGAAAAGATAGCGCAGAGCGCCGGCGGGCTAGAGTCGCCAGACTTCTCATATCTGCGGGATCGGTTCGAAACCTTCCGCGACTTTGCGGCGGTGATCAAATTCCTGCAAGGCTCGGCGATCGAGGGGGACAGCAATAAGCGCTGGAGCTCCAAATTCGTCTTTCCGTTCGGGCCTAACGGCCTCTACGAGGACGTCAATGTGAAGCCCAATAACGGGGTGACGACGGACCGACGGTTCTTCGCCCGAACCGGTGAGGTCCTCTACCTGATGTTGTGTCGAAGCCAGGGCGCGGACGCTCTGCGCGATCGCCTGGTCAGCCAGTTTCTCCAGAATCCGGCCCCTTACGATGGCATGGTGCGCGCCCTGCAGGGCGAGACGCAATACGCCAAGGTCGAGCGGGGCGGCGCCTTCCTGCCGTGTTCCACCCATTCCGCCTTTGACCGCCTAGCCGAAGATTGGTTGGCCATCCTGGCCCTGCCGATTCCTGCCTACGATGCGATCCCGCATCTCGTGGCGGTCACTGGGCTGAACCTGATCCTTTATCAGCTTGACCGAGGATGCGAGGTTCTGGGCCGCGAGCGCGCCCGCGTGGTCTGCGAGATCGTCTCGCCGAAGAAGTCTGTGGTCCGCGACCTGTCGGCCGACTCCTATCAGACTAACAACGCCCTCCCGCAGCAGGCGATGGAACGTTACATCCGGGCGACGACCGAGACCCCGGAGTGGCAGGCGGCCATCGCGTCCGACGATGCGGGCATGGAGGTCACCGAGCTCCTTAGGCGCACCTTTGACTGGCCGGATCTGGACGACGAGGACGAGCGCAGCATACCGCCCGAGGCCTTGATCGACCGGCTGGTCGAAAAAGCAGCGGTGCGCCACCGGCAGCATGTCGGCAAGGTGCACATGACATGGGCTCGGGCTATCGGCCTGTCGTCGCGTCGGTCTAGCCGGCGCGTGCGCTATGCGCCGACGGATCGGCTGCTCAAGACTCTGGTAGTGACTTGCGTGCCCAAGCGCATGGAGTTCAAGGACTTCCTAGCCACGCTGAGCGAACGCTATGGCTTGATCATTGGGGATCATCAAGCCAAGGCCTTCATCGACAGCGGCGACGCCGATCAGGAGGACTTCTCGGACAATGCGCTGCGGCTTGAGGAGCGTCTGGCGAGCCTTGGTCTGCTGAAGCGACTGTCAGACTCCTGCGCCTATGTCGAAAACCCCTTCCAACGTGAGGATGTGGCGTGAAGCCTGCGGACCTCATCGGCGCGGCCGGCGCGACCTCCATTCAGCAGCGCCTGGCCGCCCTGACGCCTGAAGACGACGTCGCTCGATATCTGCTGGATCGGCTCACCGCCGAACAGGTCGCGGCGATCGCAGCAGCGCTCCTGAAAGCGCCGGGCGTCGAAGATTTGGTGAAAATCGCCATCCCGCGGGACTTGGTCGAGGGCTTCGGCCTGCCCGATCATGTGGTCACTAGCGAGCGGACGACGGCGGTGCGCCACGCCGAATGCGACAAACCGGCTCTGCTGATGGCGAATACCGATGATGATCAAGGCGCGTCGCTGCACGACGTCACGCTGATCGGGGCCAAACAGCTGACCGAAGATGTCGGGCCGTGGGTCGAGGCCGCGAGCGCTGGGTTCGGACTGCCGGAAACCCAGCGTTCGGCGTGGCGGGCGGCGCTGCGGGGCCTTCACGACGCCGACGACTGGACGCTGCATCAGATTTCAAACTTCGTGGCCCTCACGCGCCGGCGGATATTCGAGCAGTCCAAGCCGGTGCAGGAGGCGCTGGGCTGGGCCTTGCCCGCGCTGCACCTGCCCCGCGACAGCGGCTATTTCATCGGGCTTAAAGACAAGGATCTCGATCAGCCTCGACGCTGGAAAAAGCTGTTTGATAAGCTCATCAGTGATCGCAAGCCGCTGATGGCCAAGATGCGGCCGAACAGGCAGCTCATTGAGGCTGAGGAGCTACAGGCGCAGTTCGAGGAATCGCGCGACGACATCGACCCGGCTGCACACGCCGCTATCGAGGCCTTTATCGCTGCCCCGTCGGGCTGGGGCACTGCTGCTGAGGCGTTGGCGGCGTTTGAGTGGGAGGCCGAGAACATCCTCCTCGTGTTCTCCGGCTTGAAGCTGAAGAAGACGACGCTCGCCGAAGACACTGTTACCTTCTTCGAGTTCGAGCTGCCCGGCCGACTGAGCGACGCCGACGAGGATTATCTGAAGGCGCTGAAGGGTCGTTCTCTCAAGGAGACGCGGGACGACGATCGCGAGTTCTTTGAGTCGCACCGGGACGACCTCGGTCAGGACAAGCCGCTCCGCGCCAAGTGGGAGCGGTTCATCTTCGGCCGCCCCATCGAATGTACGGACTTCCTGGCGGGGCTGCTCCTCGTGCTCGAGCGACTGTTCGGCCAGGTCAACGCCGTCGGCGGCCCGCGCAAGCTCACCATTCGATCGACCCGGCGTTCGCGCAGTCAGTGGCTGGATCTGAACGCAGATATCGGTTTGGCCTTCGGGCTGCGCTACCGCGGCTTACCGGCCCTGATGGGCGGCGCCGTGATTTGGGATGCGCCCTACATCTTCGAGTATGAAGCCTTGCTGGAGCGGGCGAAGCGACGGAAGAAGTATCGGCGCAACGAGTCAGTCTCGCGGGCCAGCCTGCAGATCAAGTTCGATGTGGAACTCGTCGTGGGGGCGGGCGGCGGCGCGGAGCGCGCAGTCGTGCAGCTTCAATGGGCAGGCCAGCCCAATGCGATCGGCGGGGAGTTGTCGAAGGACGTACGCCGCCTGCTGGAGCGGCCGCTGCGACGTACGAACGTCGCTCGCCTGCCGGTGAGCCGCAAGGGCGCGCTGCAATCGGTCTCCCTGGGCGACGTTGGAACCCTGCAACCCGCCTTCGGCCAGGACGCGGGCTCCCTCATTCCGCGCATCAACATCGGGGAGGATGTTGGCAAGCTCGTTCCGCGCCGCCTGAAGGAGGCGGCGCAGGCCGGGCGGCTTAACCCCACCCAAGTCGAGGCAATCACCGTCGCCTGGAACGCTTTCACCGACACCTACATGCGAGGCCTGCAGGCGTGGTCGGGAACAGGCTATGCCGACCCGGTGCTGTTGGAGCAGGCCGAGGCCTACGGTGCGTTGTTGCGGGAGCTGACGGCTCATGCGGTCGGAGACATCAACCGCCAGCAGCTGTGGGAGCCGATCCTCGGTCTTGGTACGGTTCAGATCACCGGCGCCGCGCCCTCAGCGATTATCTCCCCTTGGCATCCGATGCGCTTGGCGGCTTGCGCCGTCAAGATGCGCTCGGCCGCGGGTCTGGCCGACTATCTGTTGTCGGACAACGACGTGAACTTCGGGGACTCCCGGCTGTTTTTCTCGGACCTTCGCGAAGAGCTCGCACACCCTCTCTATCCGGAAGTGGCTGTCGGATACGACGGCTCCGAGCCAGTGCTCCTGTCCGAGACCGGCACGGTCAATGACTACTCGCTGTTCGAGCGGCCGGTGCGCGATCCGGCCGAAGCCGGCACTGACGTGGACCCGGGCGAGGCCTCCCGCCAGATCCGCAGCCTCCTTGATCGCTATTTGGATCTGCAGCCGCACACGGGGGCCAACCTCAGGGTCATGCTGTACAACTGCGACGCGGCGGGTCTCCCGCTCGCGGCCGTCAACGCGCTCAGCACCATGCATGACGAGGACGAGGTGCATTGCAACGTCCTGGTTCGTCATCGCGACCGCAACCGGCTCGCCCAGATCTATTCCGAACTCCTGGAGAAATCGGAAGGTGACCCGGACGCGGTAGTGGTCAGCGAGACCTCGCGCAACTTCATGTCGAAGCTGCGGATCGGCGTGATGCTCGACGCCGGCATGGCCCGGAAGGACACAGCCGGCCGGCAGATCGATGTCGCCTTCCTGCATGATGTCGTCTCGCGCCAGGCTAAGGAACAGTGGTTCTCCGTCCCAGCCACGGAGCAAAATCCCTCGCTGCTAGAGCATACGCCGTCGCGCTGGTCCTATCGGCGGGTGACGGCCGAGGACGAGCTGAAGGCCACCAGCTACCTGACCTGTCCCCGTCAACCTGACGCGGGATGGGCATATCTCGACGCTGTCGCTGGGGTAATCCGCCGTCAGTCGCATGGGGCGAACGAACACTATCTGCCGGCCCGGCAGATCTCGTTCCAAGATCACGGCCTGAAGTCGATGTTCGACGAGGTGCACGGGCTCGCAGAATGGGTCGCGACCTACGACGACCTCCTCGACAAGCGGCAACTGGCGGCCCAGGGCATCAGTGTCATCCGCTACCGGCGCCAGCGGACGCATGGTCGCAACATGGTGGTGTCATCGACCTCCGAGCTGCGACTGCTGCATGTCTTGGTGCGCCGCCGTCTGGCCGAACTGAGCCTCGGGCTGCCCGACGACCGGTTGTCGGATCTGGCTCATCGCATGATCGGCGAAGCCAACGCCGTCTCCGGCGACATCGTGCTGCGAGCGGCCAAGAGGGGCCTGTCGGCCGGCGAACTGATTGGCCTAGTGCTTAGTCGGGCGTTGGTGGCGGAAGAGCTTGGCCAGGGCGCCGCGGTCGCCTGGTTCCTCCTCGACGACTATGCTGAATGGCTAGGACAGCGCGAGGAGGGACTTGCCGACATCCTGGCGCTGAGCGTCGGGGTGGACGCTTCGGGCGCCGAACGCTTGCGGGCCTTGGTCACTGAGGCAAAGTATATTGACGCCTCCGGCCATGCCGAAGCGAGCCGAAAATCTCGCCAGCAGTTGCGCCAGACGGTCGCGCGGATAGACGACGCCCTGTTCGGAGACCCCGGGAGGCTCGATCGCGATCTCTGGCTCTCACGGATCGCCGACCTGCTCCTCGACGGGACGGCAGCCCTAGGCCATTCCAGCCTGCTGGAGCGGGTGCGTATTGGAATCCGACAGGGCCGAGTGCCGATTGATTTGCGCGGCTATTCCCACATCTTCATCTCAGGTCCGGCCACCGATGCGAGCAGTTTGGGCGAGCAAGAAGAAATCGCCGACATTGCAGGTGGACTGCAGGAGACTTTCACGCGCGAGGGTCTGCGCTCCCTGATCAAGGCCTATGAGGCCAACGCACCCCTTACGCCCGCGCGCGAGGCGCTGGGCATTGAGCACCCGTGGCGATCAGAGAGCTTCCGCACCCCGGCTTCGCGGGTTGACTGGACCAAGGCGATCGATCTGGAGCCGAAGTCAGCGCTGCCGAAGCCGGTTGTCGTCCAGGCGTTCGTGGCCGAAGACGAGGACGAGGACAGAGATGACGGCGAAGTAGTTGGCGTCGTTCCGGCCGCGCCGTGGGCGCCGGCCACCCTCGTCGACAAGGGCAGCGCCATGACGCCGGTCGCCGCACCCGCCGAGCCTCCAGTGCCCATCCTTCCGCTGACGCTGACCGCGCCTTCAGTGGCGCCGGCGCGGTCAGTGCCAGACGCCCTAGCGGATCTTATCCAACAGAAAGCTGAACAAGCGCGAGAAGATACCGTCGACGACCAGGCTTGGCTGGGGACGACCGCCCAGAAGCTCCGCAGCGCGCTGATGGGTTATTCGCTGCAGGCCAAGATCGTTGGCAGCCGGCTGACCCCGAACGCGGCGTTGGTCCGCTTTCAGGGCAGCGACCGGTTAAGGGTCGAGGATATCGAGGCGCGGCAGTCGGCTTTGCTGACGACCCACGGACTTCGCCTAATATCGATCTCTCCGCTGCCGGGCGAGATCGTAGTCGGTGTCGCTAGGCCGCAGCGCCAAACAGTGTCCATGTGGGACGTCTGGGCACGGCGCGAGCTCAACCGCAACGCAGTTGGGGTCAACACCTCCTTTGTGCTGGGCCTCAAGGAGCTGGACGGCGACATCCTCTACCTAAACCTCGGCGGCCCCTTCGCTGGCGGCGCGCAACACGAGCCACACACCCTGATCGCGGGGGCGACGGGCAGCGGCAAGTCGGTGTTGATCCAAGCCTTGCTGCTGGATATCGCCGCCAGCAATACGAGGCAGCTGACCTATATCTATCTGATCGACCCGAAGATGGGCGTCGACTACGCAGCCATTGAACGGCTACCACATCTGCAAGGCGGGGTGGTGGTCGAACAGGCCCGCGCGATTGAGGTGATGGAAGGCCTGGTCGTAGAGATGGAGCGGCGCTACGACCTCTTCCGGCAGCGTGGCGCGCGTGACATTCGCACCTACAATGGAAAGGTCGACACGGCCGAGCAGCTGCCCTGGATATTCCTAGTGCACGACGAGTTCGCCGAGTGGATGCTCAGCGATGACTATAAGGCGGCGGTTACCGCCAATGTCTCGCGTCTCGGGGTAAAGGCTCGGGCAGCCGGCATCCATCTGATCTTCGCGGCCCAACGCCCCGACGCGAACGTCATGCCGATGCAGCTGCGCGACAACCTCGGCAACCGCTTGATCCTGAAGGTCGCTAGTGTCGGAACCTCCGAGATCGCCTTGGGTGTGAAAGGTGCCGAGCAGCTGCTAGGTCTCGGCCACATGGCGGCACGTCTTAGCGGTGAGCCAAACATCATCTACGCCCAAGCGCCGTTCCTGTCGGACGACGACATCGATCTGGCCGTCGAAGCCATACGCCGCGGCGATGCCGGTCGTGAAGATTAGACGCCGGCTGGCGCCGACTCTTCATAGCCTTGGTGCGCGGCGGTTGGCACTTCGCCGACGCAAAGGCTAGGGCCGCAGTTGGTTGATTAGGTCGCGGATGAGGCCAATGACATATTGAACTTGGTTGGAGTCGACAACGCCCTGCCAAATCGCTCTGAAGATCTCCTGTGTGCCGGCCACGAAGCTGGCCAAAGGAAGCTGTTTAATGATCTCGGCGCCGAACTGCTTTGCTGCGCCTTCCGCCGCAGGTTTCGCGAGCGCTTTGACCTTGGAGAACACGTTGCGCACTTCATGGAGTGCATTGATGAGGATAGCGCGAGCGCCGTTCCGCTGAATCTCCACCGCGTTCACGATGGCCTGGTCTGCGTTGAAGCTCGGCGTGGCCTCGGCGTTTAGCGCGGCGACCGTCGCCGCCTCAAGGACCTGAGCGGCCTCGGGTTCGACGATGCCAGGAGTTTCTCGAATGGCTCGGGCGAACTCGGCGCCCGCTTCCAACGATTGGAGCGATTTGGATCGTCTTTCGGGACCGGCCTTCGCTCGATCGAGCAAGCCAACGATAGGGTCCGCAACCGCATAGATGTTGAATTGTTCGACGACGTCGCCTAGCAGCACGGCCAAACGATCGGGGAGTGGAGGTGCCTCAGGATCCTCGCTGGCCGCTGCGCGCAGCTCAGCGTCGTGCAATCGCCGCAGCGTATTTCCGTGGGACCAGATGAGATAGCTGCTCGACTGCGAGGGCGACGCGCTGAGCGTTGAGACCAAGCTCTGCAGCGCCGGCAGAATATGCTTCGCACGGTTCGACCCGGCTGCGAGGGACTCAAGGTGCCGGCACTTGGCGGCGAGCGCCTCGTGCAAGTCCGTGCGCGCCAATGGATTTTCCGGGGCCGGCGGCGCCGTCAGCCTGATCGGCGCTTGGCCTGTCTCTTCAAACGTCGGGCCGACGGCCGAGGCCTTCGGCAGCTTGTCGACTTCGAAGGCGAGAAGTGCCCGACTTGCGGGGGGGGGTGATGGGAACGCCCGGCGGGTCTACAGGCTCGTCCTGCGCCGTTCGAAAGAGATCGCGCTGCCCACTGAGTTCTTGCAATTGCAGTTCTAACGCCTCATCCGATGGCCATCGGTCTGGATCATTAAAGGCCTCGGCGTCGAACAGGGCCCTCAACAAGGTCCGATTTTCAGAATCCCGCGCCAGAATGAGCAGCATTTGCTCCCGCAGAATCTTCCGCTGCGCCGTCGATTCCCAGAGCGCTCGATATTCCGGCGAGATTGCGTGGGTGTCGAAACGCGCGAACGCCTTACTCTTGCTGGAGGGCGCCTCTCGGATCTTGTCGCGAGTTAGGCGATGTCCCTTCTTGCTAAAATTCCACAGGCCGTCGTTGGCAAGAAACCACAGGGGCTGCCAGCCTGCCGAGGCGCGGTCAGGAAAGGCCACAGCAACGTATTCGCCAAAGCGCCGGACGATGAGTTCGGAGTGGAGCAGTGCGCTATCAAGCCGCCCGATGTCGGCCAAGTCGATGGCAGCTATGACGCAAACCGGCTTGTAGTAGGTCGCTCTACCGGCGCGATTCCCACGAACGGACCGTACAACTCCGCTCCAATCTAATCTCTCGCGCGCCATCCCATCCTCGAACTAAGTCGGCCTACTTGTGACAGATCACACATCCGCCGGAGGCCTCATCGATCCCGTACACATCGTCCACCGTCTCAAGCGGGCGCGCAGAAAGCGGGTTGGCGGGGCGATTCCGGTGCAGCCGCTCGCGCCGCTTCTCGTAGTCAGCCTTGATCTGTTCGACGCGAGCTGGCGCCGCAAGATCGGTCAACTTCTCGCCAAAACTCCAGGTAAATGGAGACCCGTCATCCATTGAGGTCTTCTCGTAGGCGACGGCCTCAGCAAACCGATCGGGATGGTTTTCCGCCAGCCGCACCCATTCGATCTTTTGCTGGAAGAAACAGAAGGTGCAGCCGGAGCGAGATCTCCACCGATAATAGGCCGGCTCGCCGACGTCGGCTTGGTCGAGGATCTCGACTACGCCGGCCCGGTCGATTCCGGCATCGCGAAGCGGCAGATGGACCTTCATGTTGGGATGGGTCGACTGATACCCCTCGCGGCTTGGCTCATCGGCTCGGATCGCGACGTAGGAATGCACCGTAACGCCATCCTCGAGGTCTGCGCGCAGCCAGTGCTCCAGCGGCCGGAGCTTGAGCTGGCGCGTGCACCACCGCGTCCGGGGCGAGGGCAGGAAGTTGTTGTACTCTTTGAGCCAGAAATCGAAATCGCGGTCAGGATTGAGCCGGGCGATGGGTTGCCCAAGGAAGCCTTCGAGCCGGTCGAGGAAGCCGTAGACCTCTGGCAGCTCCTTGCCCGTATCAGTAAAGAAGTACTCGAGCGGCAGCTCGGGGAAGTGCTGGCGCATATAGACCGCGAGAGCGGCGCTATCGCGCCCACCGGATAACCCAAGAATATGACGCTCCATTATGCCGCCTCCGCCTCGCTGTCGGCGGCCAAGGCTGCGATGGCGCGCGCCAAAGCCGCCAGCTGCAGACGCTCGCCGTCTGGCTCGGCTTGCAACACCTTGAGGACCCGTTCAGCCAAGCCGGCCGCAGCCTCCTTTTCCGTGTCGGTTAGCTCGAAGCTCCGCAATATGGGCTGGGTCAATGGATCGAGGCCGACCACGAGCGCGAGGGTCTCGGTATGCGACCGGCGGTCCCGGACGACAGCCAAGGCCTCAAGTTCACGGAAGCGGCGTCCATAGCGGGCCACCTCGGTGAGCGCCTGCTGACGGTCGCGGTCTGACCAGCTGGATGCCGGACGGTGCAGCAATACGCTCAGGGCGCCTTCGATGTCGCCTCCCGTTTCAAGCCGCGCCACCCGGTCGGCGAAAGCTTCGAAAGCGTAGTCGTTGGTCAGGCCCTTGATCGTCGCCGCTCGCTCGGTTAGGCCGGCGAACGTTTCCGGCGAGACTCCCAGTGCCTTGGCGATGGCGACCCGCATCTCGTCTAGAAGCTCCGGATAGATGACTTCGCATTCCAGCAAGGCGCTGAAAACCATCTCAGCCGAGAGTGCCTCCCCAAGCGCGTTCGGAAGCGCATCGAAGAGCAGCGCCTCCGGATCCCGAGACTTCAGGACCGTGCGGCGGACCGTCTGGGCGAGGTCGCTGACGCGGCCGGTGCGAACCGCATGCGGCGGCAAAGCTTCAAAGCGCTGGAACAGCGCCTGGGCGATCGGCAGCGAGGTTGAGGCGTCTTCGACGCCGAACAAAGCTGCGAGCCCGCCGAGGAAGGCCGCTTCTCGGACTGTGCGGTCGATGGCCTTCAACCTGAAATCGTCCGGCCGCTGCAGCAGGCGGTCGACGGTCACGTCGTCGATCGCCGTCTGGAACACGCCGTCGACATAGAGCGCGACCGTCTCGCGGTGCGCCAGCATATAAGCGAGCGCCAAGGCGGGCATGACGCCCGCCTTGATGCCGAATGGCGGCGCTGACCAGATACGGAAGACCTCGCCGAGATTGACTTCGCTTTCCGCTGTCAAAACACGCCAGGCAGGCCACAGGGAAGCGCCTTGCCCCTCGGTCAGAGGGTCGGTGAATCCAAAGCGGCCCGCTTCAAGCTCACTGTGCAGGCCGAACGGCTTGATCACGGTCAGATAAAGGCCGAGCTCGGCGGGAAACCCGGTGATGCCGAGGTTCGGTTGATCGGCCCGAAGGACCATCGCATGGCAGAGCTCGCGCAACGCCGCCATCGAGTTGGATGATGGCCGGTCGCGCTGCAGTAATTCGCTCTTGAGGATGGGCGCGGCGGGATAGCCCGCATCCGCTAAGGCGCTGGCCACGATCGAGAGGGAATCGCGAACCGGCTTTGCAGGGGCTGGCGCCAGCCACCACTTCGCCTTCTCCAGCGAGATCTCAAGCGCGCGGTGCAGACGGTCGATGCAAGCGGCATGGCGAGCGGCCAGTTCGCGACGGGCGATGCGGTCGCC
Organism: Allobosea sp. GW821-FHT12C12; assembly: GCF_058807355.1. Classification (NCBI taxonomy): domain Bacteria; kingdom Pseudomonadati; phylum Pseudomonadota; class Alphaproteobacteria; order Hyphomicrobiales; family Alloboseaceae; genus Allobosea; species Allobosea sp. GW821-FHT12C12. The sequence goes on along the minus strand of NZ_JBXAQP010000024.1, from coordinate 4,943 downwards.
CTCCAATTGAGGATGGTCGCGAAGGACACGCTCAACGGCTGCAAGCTCCGCAGCGCTGTCCCGAAGCGTATAACTATTCGCCGCCGCGCCAAAAGCGACGACCTGTCCGCCCTTCTTCAAAATCTTGGCAGCGACCTTGCAAACGGTCTCGACCTTGCCGGGATCGACGCTGCCGTCACCGAGCACAAGGACAATCTGGCCGCTTCCACGGCCGGTCTTGGCCGCCGCGGCGTTGGCGATGTCTTCTGCGGTCACGTCCTCGCTAGCCAACTGTAGGGAAATGGCGAACGTCCTGAGGGCTCCCGTGATAAAGTAATGACGCTTGGCCGGCGCGACGCCGAACCCAACGCGCTGTGGCAGGCTGCCGAGCGAGGTGGCGTCGACGGGTAGGGTCGCCCGCGTTATCGCGTCTTCGAGGTCGAAATCGCTGCCGGCGAAGAGCGCATAGCCCCCAAGTCGGGGCTGCTTGATGAGTACCGCCCAATCCAGAAGGTCGGCGATGGCGCGGCCGCGCGCGTCATCGTTAGTCTCGGGGAACGACAAGGAGAGGAAGTCATCGGACAGCGCCAAGCCCGAGCCGTTTCGGAAGAACTCGAGGGCGGCGGCGGCTTTTGTCAGGGCGACATGGAGCGCACCTCCCTTGGCCCCGGCGCGTTCGATCGCCTCGAAGGCTAGGCTGAAGCGCCCGCCATCGTGGCCGGCCGCGAGTGCCATCCCGAAGTTGGAGGCCAGATAATCCCACAGGCAATTGGGTCCATAGGTCGTGGCGCCGCGTTTGGTCGTGGCAAGAAATTCCTGAAAACCGGCCGGTTCGGCGGAGCTCAGAAAGCCGAAGACACTGCGCTCGTTCTGGGCAAACCGGGCGCGTGAAACCGGACCCAAGAGAAGAGCGGTGACCGGGTTCAGCGGCCAGGTCGCCGCGAGAGCCGCCGAGAGCGTCTCCACCTCTGTGGGGCGTCGGCGCGCCACGGCCTCCGCCGTCGCGGCCGCCAGGTTGTGGAATCCGGCGGGCGGCGGCGGACTGCTGATTGCACGTCCGAGCAGAGCCACGGTCTCATCGGCACCGCTCAGGAAGGCGATGTCGTGGAAACGGCCCTGGACTTTAGCCCACTCCTGACGAGCGTCACGCGCCGCCCGAGCAGCGTATTGATCAAACGATTGGTGGAGAATGCCGATGATGACCAAGCGGCCCTTGCTGCGGGTCGCGTGCTCGGCGAGATCCTGAAGCAGGTGGATGTCGCCACCGCCCAGTGCCTCGTGTTCGAGGAGCTTGCCGAGTTCGTCGAGCACAATCAGCGTTCCGCTCGAGCACAAGGCTCCGGCGCGCTTTATCGCACTGATCAGGGCCGCGTCGGATTGAGCGGCATCGTCCCGCTGTTGGTCGGTCCACGCGAAAGTGACAGCCGCCGCCGCGGCGAGAGTGTCACGCAGGGCGACGCGGCTGCCAGTAACCGCCACCACTTTCCACGGCCCATGATCCTCCGGGAAAGCCTTTGCATAGGCGGCCGCCAAGTCCTCTCCGGCGATCCCGATCGCGATTGAGCGGTTCGTCGTCTTCCCGGCCACGAGATTGGCGAGGAGGAGGGCGGCACTGGATTTGCCGCCGCCGTAGGGGCCTGTCCAAGTAAAGGCGCCTTGGCGATGCTCTGCCTGGCTTTGCGCCAAGGCCGTAAGGGACTTGGCAACGCTGGCCTGCAGCACATAGCCGACCAGCGGCGGCGTGCCGTTGAGGTCTGCGTCAATGCGCGCAGAGCGGGCGAATCGGCGATCGATCGAGATGGTCTCGGAGAGCAGGCTCACGCTACTGCCTCGACCTTTATGGTCGCGCCATAAGCCCCCGCCACCAAGGCCAAGGATTCGACATCGCCGCGGCTTTGAATTTGTCGAAGGCCGGCCGTGTCGGTCCATTGCCAAGCGCCATCGGTCAGCTCGTGAAGGTGCATTAGCCGGGTGATCACACTATCCTCATCGAGCTTGAAAACCCGTCCTGGCGAGCCTGGCGCGAAGCAAACTTGCTCGGCCGCTAGCGTGCTGGCTCCGCCTTGGCGGCGCCAGAAATCGGCTAGGGCATAGGCAAAGACGCCGTCATCGAGGCTCGGCTTCGGCCCGCGAACGAACTCGTACCAGCCGCCCAATCGCGCCTCGCGGACGAGGCCGAGCTCGGCCAGCAGCGGCTCGGCCGCATCCTCGTTGAGCGCGTCGCCGCGGCGCACATAGCTGCGCAGGAAGACCTCGACGTCTCGTTTCAACGTGCCTCGCGTCGCTCGCCAACCCTTAGTAGTCACGACCTCGAGCAGATCGTCGACCAAGGTCGGTGGATCGAATTCGATCGCTGTCAGGGCGTTGAAGGCGTGAAAAGCCGTCGTAGTCATCTCCGGGGTCGCGGCCATGTGCCAGTGACAGAGCCAGACAGTGGCCGGGCGCTCCAGGAACGGATCGAGCCCGTCGTCGGCCAATAGAAGTCGGCCCAGCGGGGTCGGCGACACGATGCGGTCGATTTCTTCAAAGAATCCAGAGGCCAAAGCCCAGTGGCGCATCGAGACGGCCATGTTGCGGCCGACGCCAAAGCGTGCAATAGCATCTTGTTCTTGGAATGTTCTCGACGGGGCGCCGTCGCCGACATCATCGAAGACCTTCTTCAGCCATAGGAGGCGCAACGGGAAGGTCTCGTGCCCCGTGAACTGCCCTCTGGAATCGGCGTAGATTGCTTCTCGTCTCATTGAGGGAAGGCTACTGGTGAAACCCTCCAGTGGCAAGCCGACAGCGTGCTGCGGCTGCAGAAAATTCGTCGGCAGCCAGGGATACAGCGCGTTCATCTAGATATCGGTTAAAGAATAGTCGAACGACCTGATTAGCTTTTTGACGAGAATATCCCATTGCATCAAGGACATGTGACGTCACGAGTTGACCAGACGTGCAGGCGGATCCAGTAGAGATGGCGACCTTCTTACCGAGCGCGGCGCATAAAGCGTCGGCATCGACGCCTTCAATACTGATTGCGCCACCGCCCGGCACCGTCGCATGATCGTTACTGACTCGGGTAAAACGAAGCTGCTGCGCGGCGAGACGGTCGAGGAACAGGTCGAATAGCGCCTCCGCCGCAAGCGCGCCTTGCGCTAGGCTCTTGGCTGCGGACTTCGTGGCTGCGCCGAAGCCGGCGATCAGGGCGACCGGTTCGGTTCCAGGCCGTAAACCGCGCTGTTGGCCGCCGCCGAACAGCAGAGGACGCGGGTCAGGAACCCCTGAGGCGCGATACAGCGCGCCAACGCCCATCGGGCCGTAGCACTTATGGGCGGAGATGCTGAGGTAGTCGACGTCGAGATCGACCACATCCAAGGGCAGCTTGCCGACCGCCTGCGCCGCGTCGGTGTGGAAAAGGGCGCCATAGTGGTGGGCGAGGGAGATTGCCTCGGCGACGGGTTGAACCACGCCCGTTTCGTTATTGACCATCATGACTGAGGCCAGCAGGAGCCGCTCATCGACGAGATCGGCGAAGGCGGCAAGGTCGAGGCGACCGGCCGCATCCACCGGCGCGTGGATGACTTCGAGACCGGCGTCGGCCAGGGAGCGCGCGGCTTCAAGCACCGACTTGTGCTCAATCGCCGAGACGACCAAGCGGTTTCGCGTCGATCCAGAGGTTCGCAAGGCCTGCGCTACGCCGAGAAGCGCCAGATTGTTCGCCTCAGTGGCTCCGGAGGTGAAGACGATTTCCGCGGGCGCTGCCCCGATGAGCTCGGCCACCGCCGCGCGGCCCGTCGCCACCATCGCGGCCGCCCCCTCGCCAGCGCCATTTGGAGATCCCGCATTCCCGGGCAGGTCCCAAGCGGCCAGCATAGCCGCCCGTGCCTCAGGGGCCAGAGGCTGAGTGGCGAAACCGTCGAGATAGATTGGTCCGTGGGCCACGATAAGGGAATCGCTAAATGATGTCTTGTCGATGCCCGGGACGGTAACGGCAGGACGGCTGACTTCCAAGGGACAAGGTGCCCGGTGCCTAGCGCGGCCAGACGTAGTGGGCACCTGCATGGAGATTGGCCGGTCTAATATCCAGCTATTGATGGATTGGATAGATTATCCAATTATTTCAAATAGTTAATTTGGTATGGTGTGCAAAATTTGTGCACGCATGTTCCACTTTTCTTCTCTTTTCTATCGCGCGCGGCGCCATCCGCAGCTCGCCTAGGACGGCATAGCGCGCGCGGGGATCGCCAGCTTCAATCCTGCGGCCATTATAGATGCGCGAGAGCCACCGGATGCACTTCGGTGGCCTGCCCAGGTGGAGTCTCTGCCGAGCCTCGTGGTTATGCACTCGGCAAAATGCGTCGATCTCACGATCTATCGCACCTTGATGTGACGAGGATGTTGGTTGAGTTCGCGGTGCACCGGGATCAGTCGCAGTTCATGATCGCTGATCACCCCTAGCTGACAATGGGAATGTCCGCTTCAGCAGTTATTCCCGCAGCCTAGCAGGCCGGCGAGGTCGTGGCCGTTCCGCATGCCAGAGACGGGGCGGCGTCGAAGGTGGCGACGGTGTTTGGTTCGCGGCAAGCGCAGGTCAGCACGTCCTATGTGTCGAATTCCTTGCGGCTCCTCCCAACCCCGCCCGCGCCGTTTCGGCGGCCGCGGGCTTCTTTTTGAAAGCTCTGCTTCCGCCTTTCTCTTGTATTTGCACGCTAGGCTACTCCTCCGTCTAAAACATGTTGAACTGGCTGGATTTCGGGCTCTCTTAATCAACCCCGTCCGGGGGCCGTCTGAACGGTTCCCGACCAAATCGGGGGCAAGATGGCGGCTTCGCACACCAACACGGAAGGGCGCGCGCGCAGCTCACGCATGTTGCGCACGGCGCTCGGGCCCGCCATCGCCCGATTCCTGGAAGACCCGGCCGTCGTCGAGGTGATGCTGAATCCGGATGGTCGCATCTGGGTCGACCGTCTGTCCGAGGGACT
>NZ_JBXAQP010000023.1:0-34418 GCF_058807355.1 Allobosea sp. GW821-FHT12C12 | reverse complement strand
CCGTCGGGCCGCGCGCGATAGGGGCGCTCGCCACCCTCGCGCGCAGGGCGAGGCGAGCCATCGCGTGCGCCAGCCGGCTTGTCGAAGCGGCGGGGCGGACGCTCGCCGCCGGCGCGCGGCGGACGCGGCGCGCCATCGCGCTGGCCTGCGGGTTTGTCGAACCCGCGAGCCGGCCGCTCGCCGCCCTCCGTGCTGGCGCGGGGCTGGCGCTCGCCGCCTTCGGGTCGCGCCCTGAAGGGCTTGCGTTCGCCGCTGGGCGCGCCGGAACGGACCGGGCCACCGCCGCCCTCGCCACGGTCGAAGCCGCCGCCACGAGGGCCGCCGCGTTTGCCGCCATCGCGGCCGCCGCCCTTGCCTGTGCCGTCCTTGCCGCCGCCGCTTTTGCGCGAACCGCGGTTGTTCCGGTTGTCGTCGTCGCTCATGATCGCTCCGGCGCATGGCCGGCAAAAGCGGATAGCCGCTTTCGCGCGAGGCGCATGCTGAACAGGTGGTGTCGCCAAATGTCCCGCCGGCATGGACGCGCTGCGGGTATGGCGGCTCGTAGCCGGCGCTTGTAGCAGAGCGTCCGCCCGCTCGCGAGCGGCAAAGCAGGGTTTTCGATGGACCGGATACGCGGCGAAGCGCAAGGCGAGGCGAAAAGCGAGGTCGCGGACGCGATGGCGCTGGCCCTGGCAGAGGCGCGCGCGGCGGCCGCACGCGGCGAGGTGCCGGTCGGCGCGGTGGTGACGCAGGGCGGAGCGGTCGTGGCCAGCGCCGGCAACCGCACGCTTGAGGACCGCGACCCGACCGCCCATGCCGAGATGCTGGCGCTGCGCATGGCGGCTGCCGCGCTCGGCAGCGAGCGCCTGACCGGCTGCGATCTCTACGTCACGCTCGAGCCCTGCCCGATGTGCGCCGGCGCGATTTCCTTCGCCCGCATCCGCCGCCTCTATTTCGGCGCGGCGGACCCAAAGGGCGGCGCGGTCGAGAACGGGGTCAGACTCTATCGGAGCCCGACCTGCCACCATGTCCCGGAGGTCTATGGCGGCTTGCGGGAAGGGGAGGCGGGTGAACTGCTGCGGGGGTTTTTCAGGGGGCTGAGGTAGAAGCGGGCGCCGTCGTCGTTAAGCCCAGCAAAGCCAAATGCTCGGCGCTATACGATCTGCGGCAATGGGGGCATCTCGCCGGCACCGCCAAGCCCCGCGACCGAGCCCGTCTCGCCCCGCACCGCCCCCTCCACCACGACCCCGAACCCGTCGATCGCCGCCAGCGCCTCCCTTCGCGCCTGTTCGATCTCGCCGATCTCCGCCTGGGTATAGAGCGCGCGCGCAAAGACCGTGGTGTGAGAGAGGGCCTGGTAGGTCGCCTCCTCGATCTCGGGCGAGACGGCGACGAAGCTGAGGACGTTGTCGAGATGGGCCTCGGCGCGGCGTCCGAGCGTCTTGGCGTTCAGCGCGCCGGCCCGCAGGACGGCGCTGCGCAGCGTCTCGATCTCCGACGTCAGATAGCCCTGCACCTCGTCGGCCATTCATGCCTCCACGGCGAAGCCTTCAGGATCGAGGGAGGTTACCATAGGTTAAAGGCGGTGGTGCCGGCCGGCTGTCTGGTCGGTTAGCCGGTAGTCAACCGATTTCGCACAATCATCCCTGTATCGACCACGATGCACATCTTGCAGGCGCCTGCCGGGATTGCATCGAGAGATGAAAAGGCGTTCTGGTTGCGCGACCGGCTCGACGTGACGCCTCACCCGGCCGCGCGCAGCACCAGATAAGCGCCCAGCGCCAGCAGCCCGGCGAAGAAGCACATCTTGAACGCCGCCGCCGAGATCCGCGCCCGGACCGCGGCGCCCGCAGCCATGCCCGCCAGCGCCGGGACCAGCGCCAGCAGCGAGTGCCAGGCGACGGTGAGGTCGAGCGCGCCCGCCCCCACCAATCCGAACGACAGCGCCAGCGTCGAGACGATGAAGGACACGCCCAGCGCCTGGACGAGTTCGTCCTTGTCGAGGCCGAGCGCCTGGAGATAGGGCACGGCCGGCAGCACGAAGACGCCGGTCGCGGCGGTGGCGACGCCGGTCGCGACGCCGATCACGAGGCCGAGCCAGAGTTCCGAGCCGGCCGGAACGCGCAGCTTCGCGGCCTTGAGGCCGACCAGCGCATAGAGCACCAGCGCGACGCCGAGCCAGAGCGTGGCCGCGCCGTTCTTCTGCTGCTCCAGCAGGCCTGCGCCGGCCCAGGTTCCGGCGACGATACCCGTCAGCATCGGCCAGATCCTGAGCAGGACCGTCCTGAGACCAGGCCCCGCCGCGATCTGCCAGCCATTGGTGATCAGGTTCGGCACGACCAGCAGCGCGGCGGCCTGCGCCGGGGCCATGATCACGCCGAGGATGCCGACCGCGATGGTGGGCAGGCCGAGCCCGATGACGCCCTTGACGAAGCCTGCGAGCAGTAGGGTGGCGGCGATGAAGAGGATGATGTGCGTTTCCATGGGCGGCGTTGTGCCAGCCCCGCCGCATTCTGTCGCGACCGGATGCTACGGCGATGGCCGTAGCGTTCCCGCTTGCCTGTCGAAGGGCCGTGAGATTGGATCGTCATTGTGAGAAGGCGCGTCCGACGAAGCGATCCAGAGCCACGCGCTCCACCTCTCCTGGATTGTTCGCCGCGCTCGCAATGACGGCAACGTCGCGTGAAGCCGTCGGAGTGCTGTCCAAAGGAGCATCGCCATGTCCGCATCCGGCCCCTATCTCGCGGAGATCGCGCATCTGATGGGCGATCCGGCCCGCGCCAACATGCTGCAGGCGCTGATGGACGGCCGCGCGCTGACGGCCAAGGAACTGGCCTGGCTCGCCGGCGTCGCGCCGCAGACGGCGAGCGGCCATCTCGCCCGCCTGATGCAGGGCGGCCTGCTTGGCGTCGCGGTACAGGGCCGCCATCGCTATTACCGGCTTGCCGGGCCGGAGGTCGCAGCCGCGATCGAGGGGCTGATGGTGCTGGCCGGCGCGCCCGAGACGCCACGCCGGCTGCCGTCGCGCGTCGGCGCGGAACTCAGCCAGGGCCGCACCTGCTACGACCATTTCGCCGGCCGGCTCGGCATCGCCATCCATGACGCCCTGGTCGCGGCCGGCCATCTCACGGTCGGCGAGGGCGGCTACGGGCTCACCGCCGCCGGCGAGGCGGTTTTCGCAGACCTCGGGGTCGATCCCGCCGAGCGCAAGGGCCGCCGCGCCGCGCTTCGCCCCTGCCTCGACTGGAGCGAGCGCCGGCCGCACCTCGCCGGATCGCTCGCCGCCGCGCTGGCCTGCCGCTGTTTCGAGATGGCTTGGGTGCTGCGCCGCAAGGACAGCCGCGCCGTCACGCTGACGGACAAGGGCCGCGCCGCGCTCGCGGCGGCTCTGCCCGGCTTCCGCTGCGAGGAGGCGGAGCCGCCCGGGCCGCCTGTTCGAGAGCTTGCGCCAGCCTGCGCTTGACCTCGTCCTTCACCGGCTCGGCGGCCTCCAGGATCGCCCGCGCCTTGAAGAAATCGAGCCCGCCGACGGCATCGACGCCGGCGCGGATCAGGATGTCGGGCGGCTGGCGCTCGATCATGCGCTGCACGATTGTCCGGGTCAGGATCTGGCTGACGCCGACCATCGCCTCCAGCGGCTCGGGAATGCGCCGGTCGCTGACCGTCGCCGGCGCGCTCGTGTCGACCGCCATGACGATGCGGCCGGGCGCCATCAGCCGGTCATAGGGCAGGGGGTTGATCGCCCCGCCATCGACCAGCACGCGACCCTCGATCGCGACCGGCCGCACCAGCCCCGGGATCGCGAGCGAAGCCGCGACCGCGGGCGTCAGCGGTCCGCTCGTCAGCGCGACCTCCGAGTGCAGATGATAATCCGTCGCCAGCGCCAGGAAGGAGATGGCGAGCTCATCGAAACGGTCGGGCACGGCCTCGGGCCAGAACAGGTCGAGCAGGCGCTCGCCGTCGATCAGCACCGGGTTGCCGATGCCGCGCATCAGGTCGGTGAACTTGCCGATGCGGGCGTCGAGCAGCCTCGCGATCACCCGCGCCCGATCCTTGAAGGTGATCGCGACATGCTCGCGCAGATCGCGGCCCGAAAGCCCCGCCGCATAGGCCGCGCCGACGATCGCGCCCATCGAGCAGCCGGCGATCAGCGCGGGCCTGACGCCGAGTTCGTCGAGCGCCTCCAGCACGAGGATGTGGCTCAGGCCCCGCGCGCCGCCCGCGCCGAGCACAAGCACGAGGTCCGGCGTCGTCGCGTCGGGTTGTTTGGTGGGGTCTGTCCGGCTGCGGGCCATGCCGGGAATGTGGGCGCTCCGGTCTTTCCGGGCAACCGGCCGCAGGCCAAACGCATCCCCTTCCCCCCGCTTGCGGTGGGGGGGCGGACAGCGTCGTTCCCAGACAGTCTCGAGCGATGGCTCGCTCAGCGTCCGGGCGCGGCCAAAAACGGCTTCAGCCCGGCCAATGTCGCCTCCGGGTTCTCCTCCGGCAGGAAATGGCCGCTGTCGATCGCATGGCCCTGCGCCCGCGGCGCGAAGGTGGCGCGCCAGATCTCGAGCGGGCTCGCGCCCTCGGCCGGGATGCCGGCCTCGCCCCACAGCGCCAGCACCGGGCGGAGGATCGTCTTGCCGGCCGCGAGGTCGGCCTTGTCATGATCGAGATCGGTGGTCGCGCCGGCGCGATAATCCTCGCAGGCCGCGTGGATGCGCGCCGGGTCGTTGAAGGATTCGCCATACGCCCGCATCGCCAGCGGGTCGAACAGGTCGAGGTTCTTCGCCCGCGTCCAGCTCGCGATGGTCCGGTCGAGCCAGCCGAGCGGATCGCCCTTGATCAGGTTTTCCGGCACCGGCTCGGGCTGGGCCAGGAAGGTCCAGTGATAGACCTGCATGGCGCGGGCCGCGTTCATGCCCTCCCACATCGAGAGCGTCGGCAGGATGTCGAGCAGCGCCAGCCGCTCGACCCGGCCGGGATGGTCGAGCGCGAGCCGGTAGCCGACGCGCGCGCCGCGATCGTGACCGACCACGGCGAAGCGGACATGGCCGAGCGCTTCCATCGTCGCGACGATGTCCTCGCCCATGCCACGCTTGCTGTAGAGCGCCTTGCCGCCGTCGCCATGCGGCGCGGCCGACCAGCCGTAGCCGCGCAGATCCGGGCAGACGACCATATGCGTCTTGGCGAGCTCCGGCGCGAGCTTGTGCCATTCGGCATGGGTCTGCGGAAAGCCGTGGATCAGCACGACGGGCGGCCCCTCGCCGCCGACGCGGGCGAAGATCTTGCCGACCGGCCCGTCGATCCAGCGCGCCTCGAAGCCGGGGAAGAGGGCGTCGAGATTGCTCATTGCGGGGGGGCACCGGCCGAGGCTCCCGGCTGGTTTGCGCGCTCGGTCGGCGCTGTGGCATCCTCCTCGGCAATCAGGCGCGCGAGTCGTTCTTCGACGGCAATCCGGATGGCGACCTCAACTGGCTCACCTGTCGGCGCGACTACTTGCCAGATGATCGCTTCGGTTTCCGCGTCGTCGATCTCGAAAGCCATCGGGGTGCACTCCGCGTCGGGGCGAGCCTACGACGCTCGTGCCTCGCCTGTCAGCCCTGCTCCCGCTTCACCGCCCGCCAGCCGATGTCGCGGCGGCAGAAGCCGCCCGGCCAGTCGATCAGGTCGACCGCGGCATAGGCGCGTTCCTGCGCCTCGCCGACGCTCCCGCCGAGGCCGACGACGTTCAGCACGCGTCCGCCGCTGGCGACGAGGTCGAGCGCGCTCTGCTTCGTGCCGGCATGAAAGACCAGCACGTCGTCCAGCGCCTGCGCCTTCTCCACGCCCTTGATGGCGCTGCCGGTCTCCGGCTTGCCGGGATAGCCCTTCGCCGCCAGCACCACCGTCAGCGCCGCCTGCTCCGACCAGCGCAGCGTGATCTGGTCGAGCACGCCGTCGCAGGCCGCCAGCAGCGCCGGCACGATGTCGCTCCTCAGCCGCGGCATCAGCACCTCGCATTCGGGATCGCCGAAGCGGACATTGTATTCGATCAGCTTCGGACCCTGCGCGGTGATCATCAGCCCGGCGAAGAGCACGCCCCTGAACGGCGTGTCGCGCCGCGCCATACCGGCGAGCGTCGGGCGCACGATCTCGGCCATCACGCGCGCTTCCATCTCCGGCGTCATCACGGGCGCGGGCGAATAGGCGCCCATGCCGCCGGTGTTGGGGCCGGTGTCGCCGTCGCCGACGCGCTTGTGGTCCTGCGCCGAGGCCAGCGCCAGAGCATGCGTGCCGTCGCAGAGCGCGAAGAAGCTCGCCTCCTCGCCGATCATCCACTCTTCGATCACGATCTCCGCGCCGGCCGCGCCCAGGCCGCCCGAGAACATCATCTCGATGGCGTCGTTCGCCTCGGCCAGCGTCTGCGCCATCACGACGCCCTTGCCGGCTGCGAGACCGTCGGCCTTGATCACGATCGGCGCGCCCTGCGCGGCGACATGGGCCTTCGCGGCGGCTGCGTCCGAAAAGCGGCCGAAGCCGGCGGTCGGGATGCCGAATTCGGCGCAAAGCTCCTTGGTGAAGGCCTTCGAGCCTTCGAGCCGCGCGGCTGCCTTTGACGGCCCGAAGGTCTTGATCCCGGCCGCCACGAGATCGTCGGCGATGCCGGCGACGAGCGGGCCTTCCGGCCCGACGACGACGAGGCCGATTGTCATCAGCCGGCAGAACGCCACGACCGCCTGATGGTCGGCGATGTCGAGCACGACGTTCTCGCCGCATTGCGCCGTGCCGGGATTGCCCGGGGCGACGTAGAGCCTGTCGCAGAGCGGCGAGGCCGAGATCGCCCAGGCCAGCGCATGCTCGCGGCCGCCGGATCCGATCAGGAGGATGTTCATCGCCGTCTCCGCGTTCTACCCGGCCGCAATAGCTGCCGGGTCGTGTCGGGGCAACGCTTCTGCCGCAGCGCCTCCACCGCTAATGTTCGCGCCATGGAAACCGAATCGCTCGACGCCCCCGTCTCCAACGCGCCTGAATGGTCGGTCTCCGATCTCTCCGGCGCGCTCAAGCGCACGCTGGAGGACGCGTTCGGCTTCGTGCGCGTGCGCGGCGAGATCTCGGGCTATCGCGGCCCGGTCGCCTCGGGCCATGTCTATTTCGCGCTGAAGGACCAGAACGCCAAGATCGACGCCGTGATCTGGAAGGGCGTCTTCGGCCGTCTGAAGACGCGTCCGCAGGACGGGCTGGAGGTGATCGCCACCGGCAGGATCACCACCTTCGCCGGCAAGTCGAGCTACCAGATCATCGTCGATTCGCTGGAGCCCGCCGGCGTCGGCGCGCTGATGGCGCTGCTCGAGGAGCGCCGCAAGCGGCTGGCGGCGGAAGGCCTCTTCGCCGAGGAGCGCAAGCAGCTCATCCCCTATCTGCCGCGCGTCATCGGCGTCGTCACCTCGCCGACGGGGGCGGTCATCCGCGACATCCTGCACCGGCTCGAGGAGCGCTTTCCGCGCCATGTCCTGGTCTGGCCCGTGCGCGTGCAGGGCGAGACCAGCGCGGCCGAGGTCGCCGCCGCCATCGCCGGCTTCAACGCGCTGCCCGAAGGCGGCCGCCTCCCGCGTCCCGACGTGATCATCGTCGCGCGCGGCGGCGGCTCGCTTGAAGACCTGATGGGCTTCAACGAGGAGATCGTGGTGCGCGCGGCAGCCGCCTCGCTGATCCCGCTCGTCTCCGCCGTCGGCCACGAGACCGACTGGACCCTGATCGATCACGCCGCCGACCTGCGCGCGCCGACGCCGACCGGCGCGGCCGAAAAGGTCGTTCCCGTCCGGGCCGAGCTGATGGCGCAGGTCGCCGATCTGTCGCGCCGTCAGGCCGGCGCGATGGCCCGCCTCTCGGACCGCCGCCGCGGCGACCTGCGCGCCTTGGCGCGCGCGCTGCCGGGTCCGGAAGCGGTGCTGTCCGGCCCGCGCCAGCGGCTCGATCTCGCGGCGGCGCGGCTGGCGCCCGCTCTGGCGCGCAATGCCCGCGCCCATGAACTGGCGCTGGCGGCGCTGGCGCGGCGTCTCGGCCGGCAGTCGCCTTCGGTCAAGCTCGCCGGATACGGCGCGCGGCTGGAGGGCCTGTCGAGGCGTCTCGCCGCGTCCCGCGAGGCCTTGCTCCGGGCCGAGCGGCTCCACATCGCTCGCGCCGGGAGCCAGCTCGCCGATCTCGGCGCGCGCGCCGGGCGCGCCCTGACGAATCTCGTCCTGCGGCGGCGGGAGCGGCGCGACGCGCTGGCGGAGCGTCTCGTGCGCGGTTTCGGGCAGAGCGTGACCCATCGCCGCTCGCTGCTCGACTCGCGCTGGTCGCTGCTGTCGTCGCTCGGCCCGCAGTCGGTGCTGGCGCGCGGCTATGCGCTGGTGCGCGATGAGGCAGGCGATCTGGTGCGCGGCGTGGCGGGCGCGAAGCCGGGACAGGCGCTCAGCGTGCAGGTGTCGGACGGGCGCTTTTCCGCCGTGGTCGCGGGCGGCGGGGAAGGGCATGCCCGGCCCGCGCGTCCGGTCCGCCGCGATGTCGCCAGGCCGGGGCAGGGTGACTTGTTCTGACCTTGGTGTCGCTTGAGCGTCCCCTGCCGTCATCGCTCGCAGTGACGATGAAGGGTGAGCGCCGGCCGGCCTCAAAGCCCCTTGAGGAACGCCTTCACCCGTTTCAGCGCGTCCTCGCGCGCGGCCGGGTTGGTTCCGACGGTCGCCTTGCCGGTGCCGGTCGCGGAATAGGCGATGTCGGTGCGCTCCCGCACCTCGAGGCGCGGATGGTCGAAATCGTGCAGCGCTCCGGGATAGAGCACGAGCTCGACCTTCTCGCCCCGCGCCTGCGCCGCCTTGGCGAGGAAGTCGCAGGGTGCCGGCGGCGTCCAGTCGTCGGCGTCGCCCATCAGGATCATCAGCGGCAGCCTTGCGGAGAAGCTGGCCGATTCCGATTGCAGCCGGCAGCTTGGATAGAAGGCCACCGCGCGCGCGAAATCGGGCTTGGCGTCGGCCGGTCGCCGGTCGGTGCGCGCGGCGGCGAGGATGGCGGAGCCGCCGCCGGACCAGCCGAGCAGCGAGATCGCGCCCGCCGCCACATCCTCGCGCGTCTGCAGCCAGTGGCGCGCGGCGGCGGCGTCGGCGACGCGCTCGCGGCTCGGCCGCACGGTCAGTTCCTTGACGCCGCATTGCGAGCCGAGCTTGCGCGAGCCGTAGCTGTCGGGCATCAGCACGATGAAGCCCGCCGCCGCCAGGCGCTCGCCCCAGTCGGAGTGGCGCGTCGAGAGCTGGCCGTTGTCGCGCCAGAGCCCGCCGCAGCCATGCATCGCGACGACGGCAGGAAACGGTCCGGTTCCGGCCGGACGATACAGCACGGCGTCGAGCTGCCCCTCCTCGATCGGGATGCGCACGCGCTCATAGCCGCCGGCGCAAGCCAGGCTCGGCAGCAGAACGAGGCCGGTCAGGAAGGTCGCGAGACGCGTCAGACTGGACATCATGGGCAGGGGCGCTATCACAGGGATGACTATCCAGATAATCCGCTTCCCGATCAATGGTTTCGATGAACTAGAATGAATATCAGCGAGCGTCCCCCGCTGCCGGGGCCAGAGGCGGCCCTGGATTACGGTCACGGCGAGTTCCGCGTCGTGCGGCCCGGCGTCTTCGTGCGCTGCGCCGTCACCGGCGCGCCGATCAAGCTCGACGAGTTGCGCTACTGGTCGGTCGACTGGCAGGAGGCCTATGTCTCGCCCGAGGCGGTGCGGCTAAGGCTGCGCCGCGCCGGCAAGCGCTGAGGCCGCCGAGAGGCGCTCCAGCAGGCGGCTGGCCCCATCCGGATCGTCGAGGACGAGCGCCACCGGCAGCACGACCAGCCTGTCGCGCTCGGCCTGCGGCCAGAGCGGACCGAGCTTGGTCATGTCCTTCTCGGTCGTCGCGATCCTGCATCCGATCCGCACAGCCTCCGCGATCAGCCCGGCGACATCGGCCGGCGTATAGGCATGGTGGTCGCCGAAACGGCGTTCCGCGACGATCGTCGCGCCGATCCGCCGCAAGCTGGCGGCGAATTTCTCCGGCCGGCCGATACCCGAGACCGCGATCACGGCCTGTCCGCGCAACGCGGCCGCGATGGCCGGCTCCGGTGCGAGCCGCGCGCGCAGGACGGACAGCCCGGCCGCCCTGGCCTGCGCCGCCACAGCCATGCCCGGCGCGCCGTCGCCGATCACGATGACCGCGTCGGTCGCCCCGAGCTGGCCGGCCAGCGGCGCGCGCAGCGGCCCTGCCGGCAGGCACAGGCCGTTGCCGACGCCGGCCGCCCCGTCGACCACGGCCAGCCTCAGCGTCTTGGCGAGCGAGGGGTTCTGCAGCCCGTCATCCATCACGACGACGCTGGCTCCCAGCGTCCGCGCCAGCGCAGCGCCGTTCGGACGGTCGCGCGCCACGATGGTCGGCGCATGGCCGGCCATCAGCAGCGCCTCGTCGCCGACATCCGCCGCCTTGTGCGTCGTGGGCTCGACCGCGACCGGGCCTGCGAGCCCGCCGCCATAGCCGCGCATCAGCACGAAGGGTTTTTCGCCACGCGCCGCCAGCATCCTCGCCAATGCGATCGCGGTCGGCGTCTTGCCGGCGCCGCCCGCGACGAAATTGCCGACGCAGATCACCGGGATGCCGACGCCGACGCCCGTCCGCCGCATCCGCCGCAGCGTGATCGCGCCGTAGAGCTGGCCGAACGGCGACAGCAGCCAGGCCCGCCAGTCGGGCCCCGGCCGCCACCAGAAGCCCGGCGCGCGCATCAGGACGCGGCGTCGCGCTGGCCGAGCGCGACGCGCATCAGCAGGGGCTCGATCGCCTGCATGGTCCGGTTCAGCGCCCCGCCGAGCCGGGCGCTGGTCTGGGCCGCGGCGCGCGCCGCCTGCCTTGCGCTCGCCGGCTCGCTCAGCCAGCCATGCACCACGCCGGCCAGCTCCTGCGTGTCGGCGACGCCGCGCGAGCCGCCGTCGCCGTCGAAGGCCGCGAAGATCTCGGCGAAATTCTGGATGTGCGGCCCGTGCACCACGGCGCAGCCCAGCTTGGCGGGCTCGATCGGGTTGTGGCCGCCGACCGGCATCAGCGAGCCGCCGAGGAACGCGACCTGCGAGAGCCTGAACAGCAGGCCGAGTTCGCCGACCGTGTCCGCCACATAGAGCTCGACATCGGGGTCGGGCGCGCGCCCGGCGGCGCGGCGCGCGACGGAGACGCCGTTGGCCTCGGCGAGTTCCTCGATCTCCGGACCGCGCTGCGGGTGGCGCGGCGCGATGATGGTCAGCAGCGTCGGCAGGTGCGGCCTGATGCCCATATGCGTCGAGAGCACCATCTCGTCCTCGCCCGGATGGGTCGAGGCCGCGATCCAGACCGGCCGCCCGGTGGTCAGCCCGTCCAGGATCGCCAGCGTGTCGGCGTCGGCGGGCGGGGCCGGCACGTCGAACTTCAGGTTCCCGGCGACGCTGACGCGCGGCGCGCCGAGCTGCGCCAGCCGCTCGGCGTCGCCCTGCGACTGGGCGAGGCAGCACTCGAAGCAGGAGAGCAGGTAGCGCGAGGTCCGCGGCGCCTTGTACCAGCGGCTGAAGCTGCGCGCCGACATGCGGGCATTGACCAGCACCAGCGGCACCGCGCGCTTCTTCGCCTCGATCATCAGGTTCGGCCAGATCTCGGATTCGCAGATCAGGCCGATCTCGGGCCGCCAGTAGTCGAGGAAGCGGCGCATATAGCGCGGCACGTCGAGCGGCAGGTATTGGTGGATCACGCCGGGCGGCAGCCGTGCCGCGAGCAGCTTCGCCGAGGTCACTGTGCCCGACGTCACCAGAACGGCGAGCCCGCGCCGTTGCAGCTTCTCGACCAGCGGCAGCAATGTCACCGTCTCGCCGACGCTCGCGCCGTGCAGCCAGACCAGGGTCTTGTCGGGCCGGCGCACGCCCGGATAGCCGCGCCTCTCGGCGAAGCGCGTCGGATCCTCCTTGCCGCGCCGCCTGCGCCAGACCAGCAGCCCCGCCGCCGCCGGCTCCAGCAGCGCGGTCGCGAGCCGGTAGCCGCTTAGCAATGCGCCCTGGCCGATCATGCCGCCTGCCCCGAAACGGCCGCCGCCTCGGCATCGAGCCGCGCCTGCCTCAGGCCGGCGCCGGGGTCGACCGCGCCGACCAGCGCATAGGCGCGGGCATGGGCTAGGTCGAGCCCGTCCTGCAGCGCCAGCCGCGCCGCCTCGCATGTCGCCTCGTCGGCGTCGCGCGCGACCGTGATGGCGTCGCCGACCACGATCGCGCCGCGCCCGAAGGGCAGGCCGATCGAGGCGCGGTCCCAGCTCCTGAAGTCGATCCGCCGGCTGGTCGCCACCGCGATCGGATGGATCGGCCGGCCCGACGCCCGCGCCAGCTGGATGATGCCGATCCCGGCGATGCGGGCGCGCTTGGGGATGTCGGCGGTCAGCACCATGGTGTCGCCGGCCCTGAGATGGCGCAGCATCGCCAGGAAGGCGCTCGCCCCGCCCTTCTCGCGGATCTTCCTGCCGAGCGCGCCCGAGCCCCGGATCGCGCCGATGCCGAGCTGGCGCAGCGCCACCGCGTTGAAGCCGCCGTCGCCATGGCGCGAGACCAGCGAGGAGGCCGGCATCCAGTCGGGCCGCGCGAACGGGATCATGATGTGCTGGCCGTGCCACATCGCGATGATCAGCGGCAGGCCGGGCCTCACCCGCTCATAGATGTCGGCGGGCTCGACGACGATGCGGTTGGTGCGGCGGACGAGCTTGAGATAGCCGGCCAGCAGGCGGCCGATCGTCTCCTGCGCCGCGCGCGTCTTGAGAAGTGAAAAGCCCATGAAGTCCTGTCCGGAACCGCGCGCGGTTCAGGAATGCACCGTCTCGGGATCGAGCAGGCGGTGCAGATGCACCACGAAATAGCGCGTCTGCGCCTGGTCGACGGTCGCCTGCGCCTTGGCCTTCCAGGCCGCGTGCGCGCTGGCATAGTTCGGATAGACGCCGACGATATCGACCTTCGAGAGGTCCTTGAAGGTCACCCCGTCGAGCGCGCTCAGCTCGCCGCCGATCACGAGATGGAGAAGCTGCTTGGCTTCGGGTTCCGCGGCCATCGATCCCTCCGATGTGGGCTGATCTGTCCCGGCGCTCAATAGGCCATAAGATTCGGCCGCGCGAGTGCCGAATGCGCTCTTGCGGCGGAATGAAGCGGAAACGCTCAGGTCCGCTGCGTCTGGCCGTCGCGCATGCGCTGCAGCGCGCCGAGCAGCGGCGCCGACAGCCCCGCGCCGCTCGCGACCAGCATGCCATGCACCGGCGTCTCGCGATTGTAGACGACAGGCGAGCCGTCCCCGGTGCTGGCCGTGCCGCCGGCCTCGTGCAGGATCACGTCGGCCGCCGCCAGATCCCAGTCGCGCGCATCGGGCGAGACGAGGCCGGCGTCGATCGTGCCGTCGGCGATCCGCGCCAGCCGCAGCGCGAGCGAGGGGATCTTGTCGGCGGGCGTGAAGGCCTCGAACCGGGCGAGCGCATCCAGCATCGGCTTCGGCCCGGCGATGCGGGCTTGCGCGAGAGCGGTGAGCTTTGAAGCCGAGATCGGCTCGCCATTGCGCTGCGCCCCGCCGCCCGCGATCGCGGTGTAGGTCGCGTGCGAGGCCGGCGCATGGACCACGCCGAGGATCGGCCGGCCCTCGTCGAGCAGCGCGACGCAGACCGCCCAGTCGGGCGAGCCCGCCATGTAGGCGCGCGTCCCGTCGATCGGATCGACCACCCAGACGAAGCGCCGCGACAGGCGCAGCGCGTCGTCGACCGTCTCCTCCGAGAGCCAGGCGGCGTCCGGCAGCAGCACCGACAACTGGATGCGCAGAAAGGTGTCGACGCCGATATCGGCCTCGGTCACCGGCGAGCCGCCGCTCTTGGCCCAGGTCTTCGCGGCCGTCTTCTCGCCGGGGCGGAACAGCGCGAGCGCGATCTCGCCGGCCGCGAGGCAGCTTTCGCGGATCGCCGGCAGCAAATCGGACGCGATCGGCATCGGGGGCGTGCTCATGATGCTCTCCCTATCGGCCCGCCGGGCTGGAACGACAAGCCGAAAAAGCCGCCGCGCACCGAAAGATTCCGTCAAGCATCATGCATGAAACAGGCCATCCCCGGCCGTTTGGACCGGAAAACACGGTCTTTTAACCGAGCCCCTTAAGCGCTCGGGAAGGCGCGGCCGGCACTCTCGCAGGGCAAGCACGAGAGCCCCGCAACGCACAGAGGGCTCCGGAGCGGCAGGGATTACAGAGAGGCGTTTTACAGATGGCCAGCGTCACGCCGGCTGCCGGAGAGGTCATGTTCGGCCTCTCCGGCGGCACGACAACCCCCAGCATCGTCGCGCGCAATCCGATGCCCGCCCGGGCCGAGCGCGCTTGCGTGGAGCGGATCGGGCCGGTGCGGATCCTGCGGGCCGGGCCGGGCTGGCGCGGCCTCGCCTTGCGCCTTGGCCATGGCCAGGACGCCGACGAGCGCTTCGAGCTGGCGCTGACCGCCGGCGACGGCCGCTCGATCGCGGTCGCGCTCGTCGACAGCGAGGACGCCGTGGCGCTCTGGCGCGATTGCGGCCGGACCAGCGGCCTGCCGCTGCTGCTCGAAACCGACGACGGCGTCGTCTCCGAACCCTATCCGCAGCTCGGACGGCTGGCGCTGGGCCCGATCCGCATCAGGCGCCGCCACGCGCTGCTGAACAACCGGCGCCCGCGGTTTCTGACGCGCCGGAAGGCGACCAAGCTGGGCGACCGGCCGGTGGTGGTGTCGGGGGAGCGGTTCACGGATTGAAGTCCAGCACTTTCACCGCGAGCTGCGGCGTCCCATCGCGAGGCTTGCAGCCGACCCTCGCCGAGCGCCCCACTCAACGCCGGCGCCCGCGACCAATCAGAGCTTCAACTCCGAAGACCAGCCGAAATCGACGAATTCGGCCCGGCTGTCGTAACAACTGTTGCCATAGGCCCGCAGATAGATGCTCCGGCGGCCGGGATCCTCGAAAACCGCCGCCGGATTGCTGGCGTCGAGCTCGAACTGGCTCAGGCTTTCGAGCGAAAGCAGGCTCGGCAGGATATCCAGCCCCTGCGGAACCGAACGTCCCTCGAGCCAATCGGCGGCATGCTGGCCGAGCGCATATCCGAAGATCGGCGAGGCGAGGCTGACGCTGGCCTTGTACGGGCCGCCCTTGCGCATCTCCGCCAGGGCCTCCGGTTCGCCGTCGATCCCGCCCAGGAACTGCTCGTTGCGCGCAAGCCCCGCTTCGCGCAACGCGGCCAGGGCGCCAAGCACCACGGTGTCCGCGCCAAGCACGACATCGATGCGGGAGTGGGCCAGCAGAATGGTCCGCATGGTGGCGTAGCCTCCCGCCTTGTCGACCGTCCTCGGCGAGATGTCGGCGATCACGCGAACGCCGGGGACGGTCTTCAGCGCCGCGCGGATGCCGACGAAACGCTGCGCCAGAAACTGATTGGTGTCGTGCGTCAAGAGCACGACGCGCGCCTCGCCGCCCAGTTTCGTGCGGATATAGGTCGCCGCCGCCTCGCCCAATGCCTTGCCCGTCGCAAGTTGCGGGGCATTCAGGATCGTCGTGGCCGGCGGCGGAACGATCGATCCGACATAGCCGCCCTGCGCGATGAACCGCCGGATCACGGGCGCCAGGGTCGCGACATCGATCGGAGCCGCGATGAGGGCGCCGGTCCTGTCCGCCAGCGCCCGGCGCACATGCTCGACCATCGCCGCGGGATCGTTGTCGGCCAGAGCGATGTCGAAGGCGAGGCCGCGATGCCGTGCCGCGAGCGCGGCCCCGCGCGACGCGCCCTGCATGAACTCGCGCTGGTTGTCCTGCGCGAAAACCAGAGCCTTCCTGAGACCGGCGGGCGGGTTGCAGGCCGGCGCATCGCGATTGAAGGCGTCGAAGGTCCGCGGGCTGGTGATGCCGCGCCTGGCTTCCTGTGATCGGCTCGTCGCGGGAGCAGCCGCTGCAAGCCCGATCGCTCCCATCAACGCCCGGCGCGAAAGTCTCATCCGGCATCTCCGACCATGTCGTGGTGAACAGGCATTCTCGGGGCGATCGTCATGCCGGCGAGAGAGGCAGCACGATACGCGCTTCCGTCCCCGGATTTCGACCGAGGTAGTTCACCTCCGCCTCCAGCGATCTGGCGATCGTCGCGACGATCTTGGAGCCGACCCCGGTGCCGCGGACGGGCGTGCCCGCGCTCATGCCGGCTCCATCGTCCTCGACGGCGACGAGCAGGCGATCCTCCATCTTCCGGGCCAGGACGCGAACCTCGCCCTTCTGCCCGCCATAGGCGTATTTGAAGGCGTTGGTGACCCATTCGGTGATCACGATGCCCAGGCTGATGCTGGCGCTGGTCGGGATCCGGACGGACTCGATGTCATGCTTGATCGACGCGCCATGCCCTTCCGAGGTCAAGGTCTGCTCCAGCTGCGCGAGCAAGGCGCTCATATACTGATCCAGCAGAACCGAGGTGACGTCCCCGGACGTGTAGAGATGCTTGTGGATCTCGGCGACGGCCTGGATACGAGTGCCGGTCTCCTCCAGCGCGTCCCTTGCGGTCTTGTCCTGTATCGCCTGGCGCTGCAGGCGTATCAGTGCGCCGACGAACGAGAGGTTGTTGGCGACGCGATGGTTGACCTCCGTCAGGAGAACTTCGGCGCGATCGCGTGCCCGCACGAGAGCTTCGGTGCGCTCGGCGACCCTCAATTCGAGGCTGGTATTGGCTTGCGAAAGCTCGTCGCGCGCCTGAACGATCTCCCGGGCGTAGCGTGTGAACGTCACGACCACGCCGAACATGACGCCGACGATCAGAAGGCTCGCCAGCACCGTGCCGATCCTCAGCGCCAGGATGTTCGTCGTCTGCTCGCGCAGGCTGATCTTCAAGGCGTCCTCGGCCTCGATCACGATGGCCGAGAGGAACACCTGCACCTCGTCCATCAGCGCCTTGCCCTGATTGCCGCCGATCACGCTCGCATCGTCGGCGCTCCCCGCGTTCTTGAGCGCGATGCCGGCATCGAGATCGCTCAGGCGCTCATCCACCAACGCCCGCAACCGGGGCATCATCGTCTGAAAGCGTCCGCTCGGCCCAAGGGCGCTGGTCAACTGGGCGAGTTCGCTTCTCGCGACGAGCTTGGCGTTCTCGTAAGGCGCCAGATAGATTTCGTTGCCGCTGAGGAGGTAGCCCCTCTGGCTAGATTCCGCCGCCAGCAAGGCCTCCCGCACGCTCACGGCCTGGCTCCGCTGGAGCCCTTGATGATCGACGAGCACGGCGTCGGATTGCGCCCGCTGGCTCAACCACACGGTCGCGCCGACGAGACAGATCAGCGACGCGGCCCCGACGAGCAGGAAGATCAGGGTCGACGTGATCAGGTATCGTCTGGAGATCGGCATTCGGTCGCGCCTTGTCGTTACGCGCGTCGATCTCGGATGCCGATCCGGACTGCGGAACAACCCCGCCGGCTACAGCGCCATGGGACTGTAGCGCGGACCCGCCGGGGAGCAACGTCATTTTACATTCAAGACGACCGCTCGCCTTAACCCCAGGCCCGCCACAGACAATCCAGCGCGAGCCCCGCCGCCAGCAGAAGTCCGGCGCGCCAGTTCGACCGGAACAGTTTGAGCGCGACCTGCGGCGTCGCCCCGCCGAGCCGGGTCACCTGCCAGCCGAGATGGGCCGCGAAGGCCGCGAGCCCGAGCCAGGCGAAGATCCCGCCGCCGGCAGCCCGGATCGCCAGCCCCGCCAGCAGCACGGCCAGCGCGAAGCATAAACCCACCGCCTCGCGCGCGAATCGGCCGAAATAGCGCGCGCTTGACTTGATGCCGGCGATGACGTCGTCCTCGATGTCCTGCAGCGCGTAGATCGTGTCGTAGCCGATCGTCCAGGCGATCGCGGCGGCGTAGATCAGGTAGGCCGGCGCGTCGAGCCGCCCGAAGGCCGCGCTCCAGCCGACCAGCCCGCCCCATGAGAAGGCGAGCCCCAGCACGAATTGCGGCATGTTGGTGATGCGCTTCATGAACGGATAGACCGCCACGATCGCCAGCGAGGCGATGCCGAGCAGGATCGTGAAGCGGTTGAACTGGACGAGCACCAGCAGCCCGGCCAGCGACAGCGCCACCATGAACAGCGCCGCCTGCGTCGCCGTGACCTGGCCCGAGGGGAGGGGCCGGCCGCGCGTGCGCGCCACCTGGGCGTCGAGCTCGCGGTCGACGATGTCGTTGAAGGTCGAGCCCGCCGCGCGCATCGTGATCGCGCCGACGAGGAACAGCAGGCAGTGCCAGACGTCGGGAAAGGCCTGTCCGCCGGCGATGGCCGCCAGCCCCGCCGCCCACCAGGACGGCAGCAGCAGGAGCTGCCAGCCGATCGGCCGATCGATCCGGGCCAGTTTGAGATAGGGCCGCGCCCAGATCGGCGCGCGCGTGTCGACCCAATGGTCCGTCAGCGCGTCGGGCAGCGGCGCGTCAGGGTTCGGCGCCAGCGCCATCGCGGCTGGTCAGAGCGCGCCCTGGGGAACCCGCAGCGCCCCTCCGGTGACGGCGTCGGAGCCGCCGAAGGGGTTGGCGCCCTGCTGGTTGGCCTGCTGCTGCGCCCGGCGCTGCAGCGCGGCCTGCTGTTTCACGGCGTTGCAGGCCTGGTTGCGGATGCCGGCGGCCTTGTCGTTGTCGGCCTTCATGCCGTCGACGAAGGTCTGCGGGATCTGGCACCAGTCCATGTTGGCGGCGGCGAACTTCAGCGCGGCCGAGCCGTTGCCGACCAGCCGGCCGAGCGTGCTGCAGGCCTGCTGCGGGGAGAGCTTCTTCTTGGCCTGGGCGGTGGAGTTGAGCGAGGCGACGATGGCCTGTCGCTCCTGCAGCAGCTTCTGCATCTGCTCGCAGCCGGAGGCTTGCGCGCTGGCAGGGCTCGCATCGAGATAGGCCGCCGCTGCCAATCCGAGCGTGGCGATGAAGCCAGTGGCCGTCTTGCGCCGCATGGTCGTCTTGCTCCCCTTGAGGTTTTGCGATCGGCGACGGACATGCCCCGCGCGATCGTGGGCGTTCATAACAGCTTGCCGAATTCGCGCCAAGTTTCGCGTTTCAGGCGCGGCGGCGCCGTGATCGCGGCCTGCTCCCGCCCCCTGCCGAATGCGATGGAAATGTGGCGGTTTTCCTGCCGACCGGCTATGCGCAAGGCCGAACGTGCGAACCGTGGACCGCCGCGACAATGCCCCAAGCCGATCTCCCCAGGCACAGGCTCTTCCTGGCGGCCGATCTCGCCATGGGCAGCGCGGTGCAGCTCGCCCGCGAGCAGGCCAACTACCTGCTGAACGTGCTGCGCCTGAAGACCGATGACGCCGTTCTCGTCTTCAACGGCCGCGACGGCGAGTGGCTCGCCGTCATCGCCGTCGAGGGCCGCAAGCAGGCGAGCCTTCAGCCCGTTCGCCGGTTGCGGCCGCAGCCGGCGGCGCCGGACCTGCATTATCTCTTCGCGCCGCTCAAGCATGCCCGGCTCGATTACATGGCCCAGAAGGCGGTCGAGATGGGCGCGGGCGTGATCCTGCCCGTGCTCACGCGGCGCACGCAGGTCTCGCGGCTCAATCTCGATCGGCTGCGCGCCAACGCGATCGAGGCGGCCGAGCAGTGCGGCATCCTTTCGCTGCCGGAGATCAGGCCGGAATGCGGGCTTGGCGAGGCGCTGGCCGGGCTCGATCCGCGGCGCCTGCTGGTGTTCTGCGACGAGGCGGCCGGGCAGGAGAGTCCGCTCGCCGCGCTGGCCGGCGCGACCCGGGGGCCGCTCGCGCTGCTGATCGGGCCGGAAGGCGGCTTCGACGAGGCCGAGCGCCAGCATGTCCTGGCGCGTCCCAACACGCTGCGGCTGTCGCTAGGGCCGCGCATCCTGCGCGCCGACACGGCCGCGGTCGCCGCGCTGGCGCTGGTGCAGGCCGCGCTCGGCGACTGGTCGCGCTGACGTCGAGGGAACGCCGACGCGCGGATGGCGTTTCGCCTTCGGGCCTGGGCTTCGGGGGATGTCATGATCGAGACGCTGCGCTTCGGGATCGAGGAGGAGTACTTCCTGTCGGATGCGGCGACGCGCGGCATCGTCCGCAAGATGCCGCGCCGCTTTCTCGCCGAGGTGCGGAAGGCGCATCCCGACGAGGTCCAGCGCGAGATGCTGCAGTCGCAGATCGAGATCGCGACGCCGGTCCTCGAAACCATGACCGAGGCCCGCCGCTCGCTGTCCCGGCTCCGCAGCAGCCTGTCCGGCATCGCGGCAAGGCACGACATGCTGCTGCTCGCCTGCGGCACGCATCCGAGCGCCGCCTGGTCGCGACAGAGCGTGACGCAGGCCGCCCGCTACGACCGGCTGATGAACGAACTCCAGATCCTCGGCAGCCGCAACCAGATCTGCGGACTGCATGTCCATGTCGAGATCGAGGACGATGAGGAGCGCATCGCGCTGATGCGGCGCATCCTGCCCGATCTGCCGCTGCTGCTGGCGCTGTCGACCTCGTCGCCGTTCTGGCAGGGCAGGAAGACCGGACTGATGAGCTATCGCCTCGCGGCCAATGCCGAGATGCCGCGCACCGGGCTGCCGGAGCTCTTCTTCGACCTCGCCGAGTATCGGACTTACGTCGAGACCATGGTCGCCGCCGGGGCGATCAAGGATGCGAGCTATCTCTGGTGGCTGATCAGGCCGTCGGAAAATCACCCGACGCTGGAACTGCGCATCGCCGACAGTTGCACGCGCCTCGACGATACGCTGGCGATCGCGGCGCTCTATCGCTGCCTGCTGCGCAACCTGCGGCAAAACCCGCGCCGCAATGCCGAAATCGGCTCGACCGGGCGCGCGCTCGCGATCGAGAACCTCTGGCTCGCACAGCGTCATGGCGTCCGGGGCGGGCTGATCTGCCCGGCGAGCCGGGCCATGCGGCCGGTCGCGACGCTGGTGGACGAACTCGTCGCGGAACTCGCTGCCGACGCCGAGGCGCTCGCATGCACGGCCGAGCTGGCGCATTGCCGCGCCATCGCAAGCAGGGGGACGAGCGCCGACCGCCAGCTCGAAGTCTTCGACGCCGCGCAAGCCCGCGGCGCCAACGCGGGCTCGGCGCTCGCGGCGGTGGTCGACTGGATCGCGGCGGAAACGCGCCGGAGCGGCGAGGTTCCGGCCGCCGCATCGCCTGCCACGTCGCCGCCATTGCGCGGCGCGGCCTACGCAGCGCCTCGCCTCGTCGTGCGTTGAGGCAAGGATCACTCTTCGCCCAACGCGCGACCGAGGTCGTTGTCGAGCGTCCGGCGCTCGCCTATGTCTGGCGCGATCCGCGCCTGACCCGCGCCCCGTCCGGGGTCGCGGTGCTTCGGCCGAACTCTCTGCTGCCGGAGCGCCCATGGCTCGCGATGTATCCGATTCGACCCCGGTCGCAGGCAAGGCCGAGTTGATCGCCTGGATCGCGGCGGGCGAGAAGCCGGCCGCGGATTTCCGGCTCGGCACCGAGCACGAGAAGTTCCCGTTCTACCTCCATGACCTCTCGCCGGTGCCCTATGAGGGCCGTGACGGCCGTGGCGGCATCCGCCATCTGCTCGAGGGCATGCGCGACCGTCTCGGCTGGGAGCCGATCGTCGACGCCGGCCACATCATCGGCCTCGCCGGTCCCGAGGGCGGCGGCGCGATCTCGCTGGAGCCCGGCGGCCAGTTCGAACTCTCCGGCGCGCCCGTCGCGACGCTGCACGAAACCGCGGCCGAACTCGCCGGCCATCTTGCCGACGCCCGCGCCGTCGCCGAGGCGCACGGCATCGGCTTCGTCGCGCTCGGCCATTCGCCGCTCTGGACGCGAGACCGGACGCCGATGATGCCGAAGAGCCGCTACAGGATCATGGCGAACTACATGCCCAAGGTCGGCGCGCGCGGCCTCGACATGATGTTCCGCACCTGCACCGTGCAGGCAAACCTCGATTTCGCCAGCGAAGCCGACATGGTCCGGAAGCTCAGGGTTTCGCTCGCCTTGCAGCCGCTGGCGACGGCGCTGTTCGCCTCCTCGCCCTTCACGGAAGGCGCGCTCAACGGCATGCGGTCGATGCGCTCCGAGATCTGGCGCGACACCGACAACGCCCGCTCGGGCATGCTCGCCTTCGCCTTCGACGAGGCGATGTCCTACGAGGCCTATGTCGACTGGGCCCTCGACGTGCCGATGTATTTCGTCAAGCGTGGCGCGACCTATCACGACGTCGCCGGCTGCTCGTTCCGCGACCTGCTTGCCGGCAGACTGCCGCAGTTGCCCGGCGAGCGCGCCACCATGTCCGACTGGGCCAACCATCTCGGCACGCTCTTCCCCGAGGTCAGACTGAAGCGCTTCCTCGAGATGCGCGGCGCCGACGCCGGTCCGGAAGCGATGCTGAACGCGTTGCCGGCCTTCTGGACCGGGCTGCTCTACGACCAGACCGCGCTCGACGCCGCCTGGGATCTCGTCAGGCCCTGGAGCGCCGCCGAGCGGCAGGGTCTGCGCGACGCCGTGCCGGCGCAAGGCCTGAACGCGCCGATCGCCGGCCGCAAGCTGCGCGATCTCGCCGGCGAGGTGCTGGCCCTGTCCCGCGCCGGCCTCGCCCGGCGCGCCCGTCTCGACGCCTCGGGTCGCGACGAGACCGGCTATCTCGATCCCGTGCTCGCCATCGCCGGGAGCGGACGGACGCTGGCGGACGATCTCACCCGACGTTTCCGGACCGGCTGGCGAGGCGAGATCGCGCCGCTCTTCGCCGAGGCGCGGATCTAGCGCGGCTCCTTGACGGAAACCGGCTTTCATCAGGCTTTTCCGCGATCGGATTAACGGATTCTGCAAGGATCGGCTGGTAAAACGCGGTCCATGAACCGCTTCGTTCCTCTGGCGATCCGCTATCTCCGCGACGAGCGCGGCGTCACGGCGATCGAGTATGGCCTCGTCGGCGGCCTGATCTCGGTCGCTGTCGTGCTGGCGGCGACGCGGATGGGCGCCACGCTGAACGGCATCTTCCAGCGTCTCGCCGCGGCTCTTGTCTGATCCCGACCTGGACGCCCGACGCGGCGCGCGCGGCTGGCGCGGCCGGGGTCACTCCGCCGCCGTCTTGAAGCTCGCCAGATTGTCGAGGCTCTGGATGATGTGCTCGGCCAGCGCGTTGGAGAGCAGGGACGGGTCGAAGCGCGTGCGCAAGAGCCCGATCTTGCAGGAGGGCAGGGTGGCGTAGCCCTCGGCCGGCCCCAGAATCCGCATGCCCGGCCTGACCGCGCTTTCCGGCAGCACCGAGACCGCGAGCCCCGCCACGACGGCGGCGCCGACCGCGGTCGAGTTCCAGCTCGCATAGAGCACCCGGAAGCGTCGGCCCTTCTTCTCCAGCGCCTCGACCGCGGCCTGTCGCCAGTTGCAGGTCGGTCGGCCGAGCGCCAGCGGCAGCGGATCCTCCTCATGCACGCCATGGCGCGCCGAGGCGACCCAGAGCAGCGGCTCGATCCGGATGATCTCGCCCTGGCCGCGGCTCTCGACATGGGTGATGATGGCGAGGTCGATGTCGCCGGTGGCGATGCGCTCGGCCAGCATCGGCGTCGGCTCGCAGACCACGGTGACCTCGGCGCGCGGATTGGAGCGGGCGAAGCGCGCCAGGATCTCCGGCAGATAGCGGTCGGCATAGTCGTCCGGCACGCCGAGCCTGATGCGCCCCTTCAGGTCGGCGTCGGCGAAGCTCGCGACGCATTCGAGGTTCAGCCGGACGATCCGGCGGGCATAGTCGAGCAGGCGCTCGCCGTCCTCGGTCAGCTTGGCATGGCGGCCGTCGCGTCCGAAGAGCGGCCGGCCGACGCGTTCCTCGAGCCGCTTCATCTGCATCGAGACGGCCGATTGCGTCTTGAAGACGATCTCCGCGGCGCGGGTGAAGGAGCCGGTGTCGGCGATCGCGACGAAGGTCTTGAGCTGGTCGGCATCGAGCACATGCGCCATGGCGGCCTCCGGTCATGTTCATCAATATCTGTGCTGTGAAGCATCATAAGCATTCGTTTGGCTTATGGCCAGAACAATCCTACCTTAATGTCGCTCCCGGGCGCCCGCCGTGTCCTGTCATGCCCGGGAACAGACTGCAGGCCGTACTCATCAAGGATGTCGTCATGCTGATCATGACCTTCGCCACGAAGTCGCTCTCGCCCGTCCCGGCCGGATTCACGCGTCTTGCCGTCCGTGGGGCCGCCAGAATGACGTCGCTTGTGAAAGCCCTCGTTCACCGCCGCGAGGTGATGCGCCTGAGCGAACTCGACGAACGCGGCCTCAAGGATATCGGCCTCGTCCGCTCCGATGTCGAAGGCGCGCTCGCCAGCTCCTGGCTGAACGACCCGTCGAGCGTTCTCGCCGCCCGCTCGTCGTCGCGCGCCGGCGTCGCCTCGGCCCGCCGCGAGGAGGGCCTTCGGCAGGCGTCGCTGAAGCCGGTCGCCGCGCCGCGCGCGAAGGCCTCTGCCGCCAATTCGGTTGCGTGCTGCGCCTGACCCCTTGGCGCTGCGCGTCCCTGCGGGCGGAGGCTTCGTGCCTCCGCCCTTTTTCCGTCTGTTCTGCATCAACTGGTCGATCCTGGGCTGGGCTCTCGTGGCAAGACTGCCGGAAGCCGGTGCGTATGGCGTAAAATTTGGCGTATTGCGTCATGGTCTAACCAAAAATTCACCAAGCCCGATCGATTGTCCTGGCACTGAGCGGACTTCCTGTCCGCGGCGCCTGCGACGGGATATCGCCATGCGATTCAAGTTTCGCCTCCAGAATCTGCCGATCCGCACCAAGATCGCCATTCCCTTGCTCGTCATCGGCTGCGTCAGCGGGGCGACGGCATTCTACAGCGGCATGGAATACCGCAAGATCCAGTCGGTCTATTCCGACCTGATCGAGCAGCGCGCCACGGCGATCCTCGATTCAGGGCGCGCCACCAACACGATGGGCGCGATCCTGCGCGATCTCTACAAGGCGATCGCCTATCCCGAATACATGAAGCAGCTCGACACCGCGCTGAAGAGCGTCGAGGAGTCCTACGCCAGGGCGCAGGCCCAGCTGGTCGAGGCCAAGATTTCGCTGCCGGCGCGCGGCGCGGATTTCGACGCGCTCGGGCGCCGGCTGAATGAGCTGAAGTCCTCGATCGACGACATCGTCAAGCAGGCCTCGCGCGACGAGGATCTCGCGGCCTTGTCGGTGATGTCCCAGATCGACCGCTCCATCTCGGAGATCGTCGCCGACGCGGTGAAGCTCAATATCCAGATCAGGGACGACACCATCGCGGAGGCCAACACGCTGGATGCGAAGGGCGCGCGCCTCAACCAGCTGGCGCTGGCGCTGACCGGGATCGGCCTCCTGCTCGGCCTGCTCGGCGCGATGCTGATGACCGGCCGCACCATCACCCGGCCGCTCGATCAGCTCAAGCGCAGGATGGATGGTCTGGCCGCCGGCGACTACCACATCGCGATCGAGGGCCAGTCGCGCAAGGACGAGATCGGCGCGATGGCGCGCGCCGTGCAGGTGTTCAAGGACAACGCGCTGGCCGTGCAGCGGCTGGAAGCGGAGACGGCGCAGGGTCGCGAGGCGTCGGAGGCGCAGCGCCGCCAGATCGAGACCGAGCGCGCCGCCAGGGCCGGCGAGCAGGAGCGGCTTGCCGGCGAGCAGCGCCAGGTCATGGAACTCCTCGGCGCCGGCCTCGACCTGCTCTCGCATGGCGACCTGACCTACCGGATCGACGAGCAGGTGGCGGCCGAATACGAGAAGCTGCGCGACGACTTCAATGCGGCGGTGACGAAGCTGTCCGAAACGGTGGGAACGATCCAGGCGACCTCGGCCGAGGTCGGCAACTCGGCGCGCGAGATCAACATGGGCGCCGACGATCTCTCGAAGCGCACCGAGGAGCAGGCCTCGTCGCTGGAGGAGACCGCCGCCACCACTGAGGAACTCGCGGCGAGCGTGAAGGCCTCGGCCAACGCCTCGCGGCAGGCCGTCTCGCTGGCGCAGGAGGCGATGGAGGTCGCGCGCAAGGGCGGCGCGATCGTCAGCGACGCGGTGGAGGCGATGGCGCGCATCGAGGCGGCGTCGCAGAAGATCTCCGACATCATCCGGGTGATCGACGACATCGCCTTCCAGACCAACCTGCTGGCGCTGAACGCGGCGGTCGAGGCGGCCCGCGCCGGCGACGCCGGCAAGGGTTTCGCGGTCGTGGCCTCCGAGGTGCGCACCCTGGCGCAGCGCTCGGGCGACGCCGCCAAGGACATCACCGCGCTGATCGGCGAATCCGGCAACGAGGTCGCGCAGGGCGTGGCTCTGGTGCGCTCCGCCGGTCAGGCGCTCGATCAGATCGTCGAGGCTTCGCGCAAGGTCTCCGGCACGGTCTCGGACATCTCGGCGGCCTCGGCCGAACAGGCCAACGGCATCGACGAGATGAGCCAGACCGTCGCCCATATGGACGAGATGACCCAGCAGAACGCGGCGCTCGCCGAGGAAAGCGCCGCCAGCGCCACGCAGCTCAGCACCCAGATTGCACGGCTCAACGAGCTCGTCGCCAGCTTCCGCACCAGCGGCGGCGACCGGGAACTGCACGGCCTCGCCGCCGCGATGACGCGCCGCGCCGCCTAAGTCGACCGTAATGACTTGCATGAGGGCGGCCGCGCGAGCGGCCGCCCTCTGTCGTCAGCGGCGGTTCTGGCCGCCGAACATGCCGTCGAAGATGTCCTTCATCGCGCTCTGATGGCTCTCCTGCACCTGTCGCCCGGTCTCGAACATGCGGTTGAGCGCATCGAGTCCGATCGAGCCCGGTCCGGTCTCGCCCGAGGGCGGCTCGTCGTCCCGCGGCTCTGACTCGCTGCCGCGCGGGGCCGGGGCCGGAGCCGGCTCGGACGCCGGCTCGCGGCCGCCGCCGAACATGCCGGTCAGGATCTGGCCGAGCATGCCGCCGCCCATCTGGTCCATGCCCGCCTGTCCGCCGGGAGTCTGGCCGCCGCCGAACGGGCCGCCGCCCTGCGTCTCGCCGCGCCCGGCGACCTGGCCGTTGCCGAACATCTGGCCGAAGATCGCCTCCAGCGGGTTCGTCGGCGTCGGCCGAGGCGGCGGAGAGGCCGGCTGCATGCCCGGCATCTGGCCCTTCATCATCTCGGCGAACTGGCCGAGGATGCCGCCCATGCCGCTGCTGTTCGCGGATTTGAACAGCCCGCCCATCACCATGGTCGCGATCACCGGCAGCATCTGCTTCAGGATCGCCTGGCTGACGCCGCTGGTCGCCGCGGCCTGCGCCGCCACCGCCTGGCTGACCTCGCGCGAGCCGAAGATCTGGCTCAGCACGTCGTTGCCGGCGCTCCGGGCATTGTCCGGGATGCCGTCGCCATTGGCGTCGAACATCCGCCCGAATGGCGAGGCGGTCATCATCTGGGCGAGGTTGCCGAAGGCGTAGGGATCCTGCGTCTGGCGCTGCAATCCCATCGAGAAGGCCGGCAGCAGGGCCTCGATCGCGCTCTGCGTCTGCTGCTGCGAGAGCCCGTAGGCCCGGCTGAGGTTCTGCATCGCCTGGCCGTTCTGGGCCTGCAGCATCATCTCGTAGAGGTTGGTCATTGGCGCGCCTCCGGCGTTTCAGCGGTCTGCCGCCGCATGTTCGGGGACGATAACAGCGCCCGGCTTCGAGGCAAGCGAGCCGCCGGCGGACGCTTCCCGCTCCAGCCTGGCGATGCCGCGATAGGCGAAGACGAGCGCGACCACGCCGAACACGACCGCGCCCAGCGCAGCCCCGAGAAGCGCGCCCTTCGGCCCGCCGTAATGCGCGCCGACGAAGGCGAGCGGCATGGTGCCGAGCGTCGCCCGGCCCCAGCTGAACAGGGTCGAGAGCAAGGGCATGCCGAGATTGTTGAAGGCGGCGTTGGCGACGAAGAGCAGCCCGACGAAGATCCACATCGGCCCGGCGATCAGACAGAAGAATTCGACCAGCTCGGCGGTCAGCCCGGTGGCGCCGAAGGCGGCGACGATCGCGTGGCGCAGCAGCACCAGCGCGAGCCAGGCGACGAGCACGCAGCCCATCGCGAAGATCGCGGAATCGGTCAGGCCGCGGCGCATTCGGTCGAAGCGGCCGGCGCCCCAGTTCTGGCCGAGGATCGGGCCGACCGCGCCCGTCAGCGCGAAGAGCGCGCCGAAGGCGACCGGCACCAGCCGGTCCATGATCGCCATCGCCGCCACCGCCTCGTCGCCGTAGCGCGCGATCACGCCGGCGAAGACCGAATTGGCGATCGGATTGGAGAGATTGGTCAGGATCGCCGGCCCGGCGATGGCGAAGGCGCGCGGCGTGTCGCCGCCGATCGCCGCCCAGGACGGCCGCGCCACGATGCCGTGCACCCGCACAGCGCCATGGAAGCCGACGCCTGCGATGATCATGCGCGAGATCACGATCGCATAGGCCGCCCCGTCCGGCCCGAGCCCGAGGCCGAAGATGAAGAGCGGGTCGAGCCCTGCCGTGGCGAGCCCGCCGCCCAGCGTCACGAACATCGCGCGCCTGGCGTCGCCGACCGCGCGCAGCACGCCGGAAAAGCCCATGCCCAGCGCCATCAGCACATTCGAGGGCAGCACGATCCAGAGGAAGGAGAGCGCGACGCGGTAGGATTCGTCATGCGCGCCAAGCGCCCGCAGCAGCCAGGGCAGGCAGGGCAGGGCGACGAGGGACAGCGCGCCCGAGGCCAGCGCCATCAGCGCCAGCGTCGAGCCGGCGATGCGCCGCGCGCCCTCGCGATCGCCGGCCCCGAGCGCGCGCGCCGTCATCGCGGAGACGGCGATCATCAGCCCGATATTGATCGAGACCATCAGGTAGAGCACGATCGTGGCGAAGCCGACGCCCGCCGTCGCCTCCGGCCGCCCGAGCCAGGAGACGTAGAGCAGCGAGAGCAGGTCGACCACGAAGATCGCCATCAGCCCGACCGAGGCGGTCGCGGTCATCACCGCGACATGGCGCATCAGCGAGCCGGTCACGAAGACCGCCCGCTGGCCGCCGTCGGCCACGCTCATCGCTCGGGCTCGCCGACGCCGCCGATCGCGACCTCCGCCCCGCCATCCTCGATCAGCTCCTGCGTCTCCTGCGTCAGCGCCTTCGACCTGGCCCTGGGCTTGACCAGCGGCTCCGGCGTGACGCGCGGCACCTTGTCCAGCGCCGCCGCGATGCCCTCATGGTACTGGATCTCCATGCGCTGGGCGTCGCGGTCGCGCACGCTGTCGATGACGAGACTCGATTCCTCGTAGTTCAGCCCGAGCCCCTCCAGCGTGACGCGGCCGAACTCCAGCGCCGATTCGAACGTCTCGCGCATCTGGTAGTCGACATTGGCCTTCATCAGGTCGATGGCGTGGACGCGGTCATAGGCGCGCGCATGCAGCCGCGCCTGCGGGAACTCGGCCCTGGCCATCTCGACGATGCGCAGCGCCGCCTGCTTGTCGTCGACGCAGATGCAGATCACCCGGGCCTTGCCAGCGCCCGCCGCGCGCAGCACGTCGAGCCGCGTTCCGTCGCCGTAATAGATCTTGAAGCCGAAATTCGCCGCCGAGCGGATGCGCTCGACATCGGCATCGATGATCGTCACGTCGACATGCTGCAAGAGCAGCGCCTGCGTCACGATCTGGCCGAAGCGGCCGAAGCCGACGACGATGACGGAGGCCGCGCCGGCCCCGTCGAAATCCTCCTCCATCGTCTCCGGCGCGACCCGCGCCAGCAGCCGGCCGTCGATCAGCTTGGCGAGCACGGGGCCGATCAGCATGGAGAGCGCGGCGAGCGCGGTGACGATCGCGCTCTGCTGGCTGTTGAGCAGGCCGAGCGACAGGCCGAGCGGCAGCAGCACGAAGGCGAACTCGCCGGCCGGCGAGAGCAGCGCGCCGGCCCGGATCGCCTCGGTGGTCGATGAGCAGGAAGCCCGCAGGATCGAGGCCGCGACCGCGATCTTGAACAGCACCAAAAGCGGGGCGGCCAGAGCCAGCAGCAGCCAGTTGTCGAGCACCAGCCTCAGGTCGAGCGACATGCCGACCGCCATGAAGAACAGGCCGAGCAGCACGCCGCGGAACGGCTCGATATCGGCTTCCAGCTCGTGCCGGAAATGCGAATCGGCCAGCAGCACGCCGGCGAGGAACGCGCCCATCGCCATCGACAGGCCGACATGCTCCAGCAGCAGCGCGGCTCCCAGCACGATCAGCAGGGCGGCCGCCGTCATCACCTCCTTCGCGCCGGATTTGGCGAGGATGTGGAAGAACGGGTTCAGCACATAGCGCCCGGCCAGCACGATCGCCGCGATGGCGAGGAAGGCGACGCCGAGCCCCGCCATGGCCGCGCCCGCGCCGCCGCTCGCTGCGCCTGTGGTCGCCAGCAGAGGCAGGATCGCGAGCGCTGGCGCGATCGAGATGTCCTGGAACAGCAGGATCGAGAAGGTGCGCCGCCCGTAATCCTCGTGGCCGTCGCCGCGCTCCTCCAGCAACTGCAGCGCGATCGAGGTCGCCGACAACGCCAGCGCCAGGCCGACCGCGACCGCGCCGCCGACCGACAGTCCGGAGAACCAGCCGACCGCGCCGATGGCGAAGGCGCTCAGCGCCATCTGCGCGAGGCCCGCGCCGAGAATGTCCTTGCGCATCGAATAGAGCCGCGCCGGCTGCAGTTCGAGCCCGACCAGGAACAGCAGCAGCACGACGCCGATCTCGGCCGTGCCGCGGATCGCGCCGGGATCCTTTATCACCGCCAGCACCGAGGGGCCGATGACGATGCCCGCCGCGAGATAGCCCAGCACCGCCGACTGGCCGAGCTTGCGGAAGATCGGCACGGCGAGCACCGCGCCGGCGCAGAAGGTCAGGATCGGCGGCAGATAGCTGGTCTGGGAGGGATCTGCCATGGAGCGCTCATCGGCTGGAGGGCCGGCTCCTGGCCGACAGCGCCCAATCTAGGCGGTCGCTGGCGATGATGCGAGGGCTGCCGGCGCAGCCTCGCATGCAGGGGGCGGTCCGGCTCGGATCGAGTCCGATCAGGCCTTCGCCGGCGCATTTGGAAGCGCTGCATCCGCGCCTCGATCGCGCGAAGGCCGGATCGCGCGCGAAGGCCGGCCGCGCCAGGCAGCTCGCGATAGCGCCCGACATGGGGAAATCGGCGACGATCTCGTCCGGCGCCGTCCGCGGGACGGCGGCCATGATCAGGTCGCCGCCGTCGAGGCCGCCGTCGAGGACCGCCTTGCCGCCCAACCGGTCGTCGACCCGCGGCCGCCTCCCTCCGGGCCTCGCGGTTTCCTTGACAAGGGCCCCTCCACTCCGAAAGAAGACGCAATCCTTTCCGGGAGCCACCCTCGCGCGTGAAACCGCCGCTCGACATCCTGCTCTGCGCGCCGCGCGGCTTCTGCGCCGGCGTCGTGCGCGCCATCGACGCGGTCGAGAAGGCGCTGATGCTGCATGGCGCGCCGGTCTATGTCCGCCACGAGATCGTGCACAACAAATACGTGGTCGAATCGCTGAAGCGGAAGGGCGCGGTCTTCGTCTCCGAGCTGTCGCAGGTGCCGGACGCGTCCAGACCTGTGATCTTCTCCGCCCATGGCGTCGCGAAATCGGTGCCGGCGGAGGCGAACGAGCGCAATCTCTTCGCCATCGACGCGACCTGCCCGCTGGTGACGAAGGTGCATCGCGAGGCCGAGGTCCACCACAAGCGCGGCCGCCACATCCTGCTCGTCGGCCATGCCGGCCATCCCGAGGTGATCGGCACCATGGGACAACTGCCGCAGGGCGCGATCACGCTGATCGAGACGCTGGACGATGTCGCCGGGCTCGACGCGCCGGCCGGCCGGCCGCTCGCCTATGTCACGCAGACGACGCTCTCCGTCGACGACACGCGCGGGATCGTCGAGGCGCTGCGGGCGCGCTTCCCCGGCATCGTCGGGCCGCATCGCGAAGACATCTGCTACGCCACCACGAACCGCCAGGAGGCGGTGAAGCGGGTCGCGCCCGGCGTCGATGCGCTGATCGTCGTCGGCTCGCCCAACTCCTCGAACTCGCAGCGCCTGCGCGAGGTCGCCGAGCGCGCCGGCTGCCCGGCCGCGCGCCTCGTGCTGCGCACCGACGAGATCGACTGGTCGGTCTTCGGGAGTATCCGCCGGCTCGGCCTCACCGCCGGCGCGAGCGCGCCCGAGGTTCTGGTCGAGGAGATCATCGATGCCTTCGCGCAGCGCTACGAGGTCCGGGTCGAGACGGTCTCGACGGCGGATGAGAGCGTCTTCTTCCCGCTGCCGCGCGAATTGCGCGGCGAGCCGGCCCCGACCGCGGCCGAGTGAGCAGGACGTAATCCTTGGCCGTCTACACCGAAGTGCCCGACGATGAGCTCGCCGCGTTCGTGGCGCGCTACGATATCGGCGATCTGCTGTCGGTGAAGGGCATCGCCGAGGGCGTCTCGAACTCGAATTTCCTGCTGCACACCACCAGGGCCTTCTACATCCTGACGCTCTACGAGGAGCGGGTCGACGCCGCCGACCTGCCCTTCTTCATCGGCCTGATGGAGCATCTCGCCAGGCGCGGGCTGATCTGCCCCGTGCCGGTCAAGGCCCTGAACGGCTCCGCGGTCGGGCGGCTGGCGGGAAAGCCCGCGGCGATCGTCACCTTCCTCGACGGGCTTTCGGTGCGCCGGCCGAGCGCGGCCCATTGCGGCGAGGCCGGGCGCGGGCTCGCGCTTCTTCACCAGGCCGGCGCGGATTTCGCCATGGAGCGGGTCAACTCGCTTTCGGTGGGCGACTGGCGGCCTTTGGCCGTCAAGGCCGGCGCCGAGGCCGATGCCGTGTCGCCGGGGCTGGCCGGCCGCCTCATGGCCGAGATCGAGAGCCATGAGCGCTGCTGGCCGCAAGGCCTGCCGCGCGGCGTCATCCATGCCGACCTCTTCCCCAACAACGTGTTCTTCCTCAAGGACCGGCTGTCGGGGCTGATCGACTTCTATTTCGCCTGCACCGACGCGCTCGCCTATGATCTCGCCATCTGCCTGAACTCGTGGTGCTTCGAGGCCGACGCCTCCTTCAACCTGACCAAGGGCCGGGCCCTGCTCGCGGGCTACGAGAGCGTGCGCCCGCTGGAGCCTGCCGAGGTCGCGGCGCTGCCGGCGCTCTGCCGCGGCTCGGCCCTGCGCTTCCTGCTGACGCGGCTGGTCGACTGGCTGAACGTGCCGCCGGGCGCGCTGGTCAAGCCGCACGACCCGCTCGAATACGACCGCAAGATGGCCTTCCACCAGCGCGTGCGCGATGCGGGCGAATACGGGCTGAGGCGATGACCGACGTCGTGGACGTCTGGACCGACGGCGCCTGCTCGGGGAACCCCGGCCCCGGCGGCTGGGGCGCGATCCTCTCGTTCAAGGGCAAGGAGCGCGAGCTCTCCGGCGGCGAGGCGATGACGACCAACAACCGCATGGAGCTGATGGGCGCGATCTCGGCTCTGGAGACGCTGACCCGGCCCTGCACGGTCGCGCTGCACACCGACAGCCAGTATCTGCGCCAGGGCATCACCGCCTGGATCCATGGCTGGAAGAGGAACGGCTGGAAGACCGCCGACAAAAAGCCGGTCAAGAACGAGGAACTCTGGAAGCGCCTCGATGCCGCGCTCGGTCGCCACAGGATCGAGTGGAAATGGGTCAAGGGCCATGCCGGCGACGCGATGAACGAGCGCGCCGACGCGCTGGCGCGGGCCGGCATGGCGCCGTTCAAGCCGGGGCGGTGAGTGGCCGCGCGCGGGCCGGTCGGTCATGGCTACGCCCGTCTCGAATGATCGCCCATGACAGATGGCCACCGATCATGCACTATCATCGGGACGCGGCTGGCGCGCGGCAATAGTCCATTCCGGGTCGAAGCGGAAGGCTGATCCAATGCGCAAATCGATGCTCCCGGTTTTGGCGGCTGTCCTGCTCGCGGTGTCCAGCGATCGCCTGGCGGCGCAAGCGACCGAGAGCCCCCTATGCAAGCTGTTCACGCAGAAGGAGGCCTCCGACTATGTCGGAGCATCGGTCGGCAACGCCGAGAGCGGCCTGTTGCCGGGCTTGTCCGGATGCTCCTGGTCGAATGAAGCCGAGAACCGCAAGCTGAGCGTCAGTGTATTTCCGGCGGGCAATGCCTTGCAGCTCAAGAATTGGGGTTTCGAGAGTTGGGAAGGCTTCCGGTCCGTGCCAAATATCGGCGCGAAAGCCTATGTCGCCCGTACCCCGGTGATGGAGATAATGGGCCGGAAAATGGGTGGCGATTGGCAGGCCGGAGCAATCGTAGGCAGTGAATATGTTGTTGTTGGCCTCGGGGGTCCGAAGGGGAATGCCGAGGCGGCGGTCAGGCTGCTCACGGAAGCGATCAAGCGTCGGCAACAATAGCTGTGCATCCATTCCTGACGGCGATCCCGGCTAACACTACTTTGGCAGATTTTTAGGACATTTGGCGTTTTTGGGATTCCCGCGGCGTGGTTTGCGTGATTCATGGGTGGTCGGCTTTCTGGAG
>NZ_JBXAQP010000022.1:347-36933 GCF_058807355.1 Allobosea sp. GW821-FHT12C12 | reverse complement strand
ACGCGCGGCGGTGGCGGATCGGGCAGGCGCGGCGGCGCCGGCGGTGCGGCCGCCTGCTGCGTGGGTG
Source organism: Allobosea sp. GW821-FHT12C12 (assembly GCF_058807355.1). NCBI lineage: Bacteria > Pseudomonadati > Pseudomonadota > Alphaproteobacteria > Hyphomicrobiales > Alloboseaceae > Allobosea > Allobosea sp. GW821-FHT12C12. Next base: position 36,866 of record NZ_JBXAQP010000022.1, on the reverse strand, counting down.
CGGGCGTCGGCGCCGGCTCGGACAATTGCGGTGGCGCGGGCGCCTGGCCGGTGGCGCCGGAAGCCGGCCTCTCGCTGCTCTCTGCGAGTTCGGGCGCGGGCGCGATGGCGGGCCCCGGAGCCGGCTTCCGCGCCGTCCAGACGCCGTAGCCGCCACCGGCCAGAAGCACGATTCCGGCCGCGACCGCGACCCAGCGCAATGCGCCGCCGCTCCGGCGCGGGGCCGCGGGCGCGGCGCGCTCCCAGGATGCGACCGCCGCCATGTCCGCCGGGCGCTTGTTCGGGTCGGGCGCGAGCATCGCGTTCAGCAGCGGCCGGTAGGACGGATCGATGCCGGCGAGATCGGGCACGCGTCGGCGCTTGTCGATGAGCTGGACCTGAGTGCCGCCCATGTCGATCGCGCGTCCGGTCAGCGCCTCGGCCAGGACGAGGCCGAGGCTGTAGATGTCGGAGCGGCCGGTGACGTCGCCGCCCTCCAGTCCGAGCTGCTCGGGCGAGACGTAATTGTACTTTCCGGCGAAGCCCGAGCCAATCACCGTGCCCTCGCCGAACTGCGTCGAGCGGGCGATGCCGAAGTCGATGATCTTGGCGCGCTCGATCCGGCCGGTGGGCAGGATGATGTTGTCGGGCGAGATGTCGCGATGGACGATGCCCAGCAGATGGGCCGCATGCAGGCCGCCGGCGATGCGCCGGCGCAGCACGTCGACCTCGTCGACGCCGAGCGGCCCCTGCCTGATCCGGTCCGAGAGCGGCTGGCCGTCGACGAACTCCATCGCGAGATAGGAGACCTGCGTCGCCGGATCGACGGTGAAGACGTAATAGCGGACGATCGCCTCGTGATAGAGATTGTGCAGCGACGCCGCCTCCTTGCGGAACAGCGTCACGGCCGCGGCGTTTCGCGCCATGTCCGGCTTGATCATCTTGATCGCCACGGCGTCGCCGGTCTGGATGGCGCGGCCCTTGTAGACCTCGCCCATGCCGCCGACGGCGATCAGCCGCTCGACCTCGTAGATGCCGTTGAGCTGCGTGCCGACCGGCAGGCTGGAGCCCTGGAAGACCGTGCGGTCCTGATCGCCGCCGTCCTGTCCGATCATGGGTCGGCCCTCTTCGCGGCGCGGGCATTGGGCAGCCAGCGGATGGTCCCGCCGTCATCGCCGCCGCCATTGCGCCGGACGACGACGATGGTGACGTTGTCGCTCGCGCCGCGCTCCAGCACGAGCGCGAGCAGCGCGTCGCAGGCGGCCTGAGCGCCCGCATGGCGGATGGCGGCCTCGATCTCGGCGTCGGCGACGTGGCCCGTCAGCCCGTCCGAGCAGAGCAGGAAGACATCGGCCTCGCCGAGTTCGCCGCTGTCGAGATCGAGCTCGGGCGTGTCCGCGACGCCGATCGCGCGGGTGATGACGTGCCGGCGCGGCGAATGCTTCGCCTCCTCGGGCGTCATCGCGCCGCTCTCGATCATGTCCTGGACCTCGGTGTGGTCGCGCGAAACCTGCGTGAGCCTGCCGTCGCGGAGCAGGTAGATCCGGCTGTCGCCGGACCAGACGCAGGCGAAATGGCGCTCGAAGACCAGGAGCGCGGCCAGCGTAGAACCCATGGCGACGCCACGCCTGTCCCGGATCAGCGCGCGCAACTCGCCATTGGCCTTGAGCACGGCCGCCTCCAACCGCGCGAGCAGGTCGGCCGCCGACGCAGCCGGACCGATGGCGTCGATCGCGGCCGCGAGCGTGCCGCTGGCGAGCGCGCCGTTCTCGTGCCCGCCCATGCCGTCGGCGACGGCCCAGACGCCGAATTCGGGCCGCGCGACAAAGGCGTCCTCGTTCTGGCTGCGAACGTGTCCGACATGGCTGATCGCGCCGGTCTCGTAGACGTCGGTCTCGGTGGAGGATTCGGTGGCGGTCATGACGCCTCCCCATGGACGAAGGCGTCGAAGCGCCCTGTGAGCAGTCCGGCGAAGAGGTGCGGGTCGGGCAGCGCCTGGCCGGCGAGCAGCAGCGGCTCGAACTCCTCGCCGCCGATCGTCCACAGGCAGCAGGCCCGCGCCTGCGCCCGCAGATGATCCTCGACGCGCAGCGCCGGCAGCCTGACCGGCAGCGTGCCGGGCGCGAGCGCCGCGACGATGGTCCCGTCGGACAGCCTCGCCGCCTCGCTCGGCGGCGGCAGCGCCGGCGCATTGGGCGGCGGCAGCGCCTTCAGCCGCTGCGAGAGCGCCTCGAAACTGGTCCCGGCCTCCAGAGCGTGCAGCAGGAACTCCTCGATCGCGGCGAACCAGGCTTCCTGCGGGTCGAGTTCCGGCGGGGCGAGCGGGGCTTCCGCCTCGCCGAACGAGAAGACCGTGAGCGGGAAATAGCGCCCAACGCCGTCGACCGAAGGCATGAACGCGCCCGCGACGGGCTGCCCGCAATAACCCGCGCCGAGCCAGAAACGCCAGATCGGCGCCTGCAGGAAGGCCTCCTGCCAGTGTCCGCCGAGCGCGAGCCGGCTCGCCGTCAGGCCGCCCTGCAGCCAAGGCTCGTAGACGGAGAGAAAGGCCTGCGGCGCGTCGAACGCGATGAAATCGCGCTTGGCCGGAATCTTGCCGAAGAGTCCGCACGCCATCGGCTCAGATCCCCGCCGGGCAGCGGAATTCGCGCAAGGCCGGCAAGACCAGCGGATTCTTGAGCGAGCCGACGCCGAACTGGTAGCCGACCTGCCGCCCGCCCGCGGCAAGCGTCAGCACGATGTTGTCGCCCTGGCGCAGCACCGAGCCTGTATCCAGCAGGCGGAAGAACGACCAGACGCCGTCGCGCTCGAACAGCTTGGCTTCGCTCTGGGCGGGCGTCGATCCGCTCGAGAAGAAGCCGCCGCCGAAGACGCCGCCTCCACCGGCCGCCCCGCCCAGCGTCAGCGTGATCGCGGTCCTGCCGACGCCGCCGCCCGGCCACATCACCGGCGCCGGCGTCGCGACGCCCTGCTGGCTCGCCACGGTGAAGCCGTTGATCTCGAGCTTGCCGGCCGACGCATCCGAGGACAGCGCGGTCGGCGTCACGATCATCTGGAAGGAGGGCAGATTGCCGCCGGTCGGGAAGAAGGCCTCGCGGATCTCGCTCGCGCGCTGGAACTCGCGCAGCGTCGTCGCGGACAGCGCCCGCGCCACCCGGCTGTCGACGCGAAAACCCCATTGCGCCTTCGACTTGTCGACATAGGGCTCGATCCGCTCCTTGAAGAAGGTCTCCATGATGCCGGTCGGCGCGAACAATCTCGCGAAATCGGCCAGCGGCACGTCGCGCGTGCTGCCCTTGGCGAAGGGGAAGCGGTTGGTGACGATCTCGCCGCAGACGCGCGTGACCTGATCGGCCAGCGCCTGGCGCAGCAGGGCGACCGTCGCGCCGGTCGCATCGCCCTCGAAATCGTTCACCGCCGAGATCACCATGCCGTCGAAGGGGGCGGGATAGCGCGAGGAGTTGGCCCGCAGCGCCGCGATCAGCGGCACCAGCGCGGCGTTGGCGGCGCTGGCCTGGGCGGGGTTGGTCGCGGCGGTGGCGAGGTTCTGGTTGATCTCGGAGAAGACCTGCAGCAGCTGGTCGACCGGCCGGCGGCCGAGCTCGCCGTCGACCAGCACATGCAGCGCCTTGAACTGGCTCTCGATATTGGCCCCGAGCGCATCCGTTCCCCCAGACAGCACGCGCTCGACGCCGGGCGCGCTGAGCGGCAGGTTCGCGCCGAGCCGGCCGAGCGCCTCGTTGGCGCGCTTCTCCAGCGCCTGCCCCGCCGCCTGCCCCGCGGCTTTCGCGACGGCGGCCTTGGAGAGCGGACGCTCCTTGGTCAGCTGCGTCTCGTCGCGCACCGATTCGAGGATTTGCTTGAACGGCGAGGTCGGCGCCGCGATCGCGCTCAGAGCCACATATTTCGGCTTGTCGGCGTTGAGGGGCCTGAGCTTCAGCCGCGCCAGCGACTTCTGCCAGGTCGCGACGAAATCGCGGGTGTAGAGCCTGAGCAAATCCTGGAACAGGGTCGCGTATTGGGCGACGATCGCCGACTGGTCGGTCTTCTCGCCCAGAACCCAGCGCTCCTTCTCGATGCGTTCGCCGATATCGCCGAGCCGGTCGACGAAGGCGCTCTGGAAGCCTTCGTAGGTGTAGAAATACGGCACGCGGATCGCATCGAGATCCTCGCCGCCCACCCCCTCGAAGGCGAGGCGGACATCGCCTCCGCCGCGCAAGGCCGCGACCCAGTCCTTGGCCGGCAGGCGGCCCTGCGTGCGCAGCAGCTCGTAGGCGCGCTCGGCGATGCTCATGCGCCGCAGCGTCCGCTGCGAGTTCTCGATCAGGGTCTGGTTCAGCTTGACGACCGGCTCCGCCCCCTCGTCGAGGTCGAGCATCGCGGTCAGGTGCTCTTCGAGCGCCTCGCGGCCCTTGGCGTTGGCCGCGCCGGGGAACAGGTTCTCGGCCCAGTCCTGCCGCATCCAGGCGATGACGAGGTCGCGCTCCATCCGCGCCTGCGCGCCGATCATGAGATAGACCTTGAGCGCCTCGTAGACGAACCCCGGATTGTTGGCGTTGGCCTCTAGCTGCTCCTCCAGCCGGAAGATGATGCGCGAGCGCAGCATGCGCTCCAGCGCCTCCTGATAGCTGATCTGCGACGCCGATTTCAGGCGCTCGCGCTGGCTCAGTCCGAAGGTCGCGAGCAGAGGCGTCGGCTCGTCCTTCGTCGCGTAGCCCGCCGGCATGTTCCGGAGCTTGTGCAGCAGCGGCAGCACGCGGCTGAAATTGCGTTCCGCGATCGTCGTCTCCTGCAGCACGGGCGCGGCGGTCTGGCGATAGTCGGACAGGCCGAAATTGGTCGCGGTGATCAGGTCCTCGTTGCGCGAATAGCTCGTCCACCACAGCCCGATCAGCGTCGCGCAGACGAGCGCGACGAATGCGAAGCCCGTCGCCCGCAGCAGCGTCGCGCGGCGCGCCGCGCCGAGATCGGTCGAGACCCAGCCGGCCTCGCCGATGATCACCTTTTGAATCAGGTCGGTCAGGAAATAGCTCTTGCCGCGCCCCGAGAACGCGCCGGAATCGGCATGCTCGCTGCCGAAGCTGCGCGAGAGCGCCCCGATCAGCTGGTCGATCGGCGTGCCCTCCTGCGTGCCGGAGGTGAAATAGAAGCCGCGCAGGGTCGCGTTGGCCTGGTAGCGCGTCGGCTCGAAGACGCGCGTGAGGAAATCCGTCACCTTCGGCTTCAGCGCCGCCATCTGGCTCGGCAGGCCGAAGAGCTGGGCGCGGGCGGTCGGGTTGTGCTCCTCCTGCAGCCGGTCGGGGAGACGCTCGTTCAGGCGTTCGATCAGCGCGTCGTATTCGGGCGCGACATCGCCGATCATGTTGCGGGTCTTCTCGGTGGTCTGGAAGCTGTGGCCCCAGACCATGCGCCGCTGCGGCTCTGTCAGCCCGCCGAAGAACTCGTTGAAGCCGGCGACGAGGTCGGCCTTGGTGAAGATCGCATAGACCGGGAAGTCGATCTTCAGCCGCTCGTGCAGTTCGAGCAGGCGCGTGCGCACCGCGTCGGCATGGGCGGCGATCTGCTCGGGCGTCGCGGTCAGCAGATCCTCGACGCTGATCGCGACCATGACGCCGTTGATCGGCTGGCGCGGCCGGTTGGTCTTGAGCAGGTCGAGGAAGGAGAGCCAGCTCGCGCGTTCGGCCTTGGAATCGGTGTCCTGCGTGGTGTAGCGGCCGGCGGTGTCGATCAGAACCGCATCCTCGGAGAACCACCAGTCGCAATAGCGCGTGCCGCCGACGCCGGCGACGGCGGCCGGGGTCGCGCTGCGCGCCAGCGGGAATTTCAGGCCCGAATTGACCAGCGCCGTGGTCTTGCCGGCGCCGGGCGGGCCTATGATGACATACCAGGGCAGGTCGTAGAGGAAATCGCCGCCATCCTTGCCGCGCGCCCGCTTCAGCGTCGAAAGCGCGTCGCGCATCGCCGAGGAGAGCATCGCGCCGTCGCCGGTCGGCTCCTCGGTCTTCGTCATCGCCTCGCCGAGCGCCGCAGCCGCGCGCCGGCGCTTCAGGATCATTAGCACGATCCAGGCGATGGCGCCGATCGCGATCAGCGCGACGAGCGGGATGCGGACGAACAGCGGGTCGAAGGGCCGGACCTCGCCGATCGCGATGAACGGGAACCCGAACCAGACGATCAGCGCCACGGCGAGCGCGCCGAGCGCGACCGCGCCTGCCCTCAGCCATGTCGCGCCGCTCATCGTGCCAAGTCCTTCGTCGTCAAGTCCTTCGTCGTCATGTCCTTCGTCGTCATGCCGGCCGGCTCCTCAACTCGCCCGCTGGATCAGGATTTCGACGCGGCGGTTCTTGGCGCGTCCGTCCGGCGTGGTGTTGGGCGCGATCGGCGCGTCGGCGCCCTTGCCCTCGCTGGTGATGCGGTCCTGCTGGGCGAGCTTGCTCTTGAGCAACTCGCCGACAGCTTTCGCCCGCGCCTGCGACAACTCGACATTGGAGGGGAAGCGCGCGGTCCGGATCGGCTGGCTGTCGGTGTGGCCGACCACCTTGACCGCGCCGCCTTCCTCGTTCAGCACCGCCGCGATCCGCTCGATCAGCGGGCGGAACTCGGCCCTGACCTCGGCCTGTCCCGGCTCGAACAGGGTGATGTCGATGAGACGGACCACGATCAGGTTCGGCGTCACCTGGCAGACGATCGGCGGCTTCACCGTGGCGCAGACCTTGATCTCTTCGGGAGGCGGCGGCGGCAAGGGCGGCGGCGCGGCGAAGACGCGGCGCACGATCCCGAGTTCACCCTTGGGATGAACCGTGAGCAATGCCGAGGCGGAGGCTTCGGCACTGCCGCCGAGCAGCGCGCGCAGCACGAAGAACAGCCCGAGCACCGCGACGCCCGCGATCGCGGCGACCGACCAGACCGGCACCTTGAAGCGCGCGACCTGCGAGGCCAGCGCCTTGCCCTGCCAGCGCGGCGAGAGTTCGGGGTCGGCCTGTTTCACCCGCCGCAACGTCTCGAACAGGTTGCGCTGGATCATCTGGAGATTGGCCGCGCCGCCGGCCGAGGTCCGGTGGATGCCCTCGAAGCCGAGCGCGAGGCAGGCATGCATCAGTTCGAGCAGGTCGTAATTGACGCTCGGATCGGCCTTGGCCTTGTCCAGTTCCTCGAAAAAGCGCACGCCGCCGACGCGCTCGCCGAAGAAGCGCGACAGCATGCTGTACTGCGTCCAGACGTTGCGGCCCTCGCCGGGGATGTTCTGGACGATATCGTCGGCGAAGGCGCAGAGCACGTATTTCGCCGTGCGCGACTGCTCGGCGGAGAGGCCGGCGGCGCGGACCTCGCGCTCGAACGCCTCGATCGCGTCGCTGGCCTGGCCGATCAGCTGCGCCGGCGGGGCGCTGCTGATCGCGGCGCGCAACCGGCCGAACAGCAGCAGCAGCGGTCCTGCCGCCTTCAGCAGGGGATTGGCGTTGGGCGTGAAGAGCGCGGCGCTGACGGGAGCGGCGTTCGCGGAGCCGGCCGGCAGCTCCCGCGGCAGGGGGCGTGGCGGCGGAGGCGCCGGGCTGGAGAGCCAGTCGTCGGTCGAGCCCGGCGAGGCGGCCTGTGGCGGCGGCGTGAAAGGCGAGGGCGCGGCGGTGGGAGCCGGCGAGCCGGGCTGCGACGGGCGCCTGCCGGCCGGGTTCGGCCTGATGATCGTCCGGTCCGAGCGGCCGAACGGATCCGACGGCGAACCGGAATCGCTCATCGCCTGCCCTCCAGCACGGCCCAGAGCTCCATTTCGAGATCGGGCCAGTCACCGGAGAAGTGCATCCCGATCGAGCTCGCGGTGCTGAACTCCGGCCAAAGCGCCGATGTGCGGTCGAGATAGAAATAGACATGGTCGGTCAGGGCGCGGATCTGCGGCGGCGGCGTCGGCAGATGGACGAGGTTGATGCCCGGCAGATGGGCATGCACGATCTCGTTCATCTTGGTGTTCGGGCCGATCTTGAACAACTGCGGGAACTGCGACTGGATCTCGGTCAGCGGCCGGCGCGCCGCGACCTCCAGCACCAGCGTCGCGTTGCGCATCAGCGCGCGGTCGCGGATCGTCGACATGAAGGCGTTGGGCGCGCGCTCGGTGATCTCCAGACGGATCGCGCGCCGGCCGAGATGCGCCGACAGGAAGTCCTGGATGTCCCGGATCACCGGCGAGAAGCAGCCGTCGAGATCGTCATGGTCGTAGGCCGGATAGTCGCGGGCGCGCCGTTCGGCCGTGGTGAAGGTCGCAAGCTCGCCGGCGATGGCGAGGAACGTCGTGAACAGCCGCTCCGGATGGATGAAGCGCGAGGCGCGCATGTGCTTCAGCACCGGGATGTGCCTGTTCAGCATCTGCAGCACGAAGTAGTCGGCGCTCTGCAGGCCGCCGCCGGCGCTCGGATCGGCTGCGTAGCGGGCGAGTTCCTCGAGCTTGTTGTCGATCCAGCCGATCACCCGGTCGAGCCAGCCGTCCACCACCGGATAGGCGCTGCAGACCAGCACCGGCGGGGCGAAGCGCTCGTCGAACAGGATGGCGCGGTCGCGCACTTCCAGCACGCGACCGAGCGCGAGGCCGACGAATCCGGCCTTCGGCGTGCGCCGCAATTCCAGCGTCATGCGCGGATGGGCGACGTCGATCTCCTCCTCGATCCGCAGCGATGCGGTCGAATCGACCAGCATCTCGGTCGAGGGGACATAGCGGCTGGCGCTGCCGTTGAGCCCGTCCTCGACCTCGCGGGTATTGGCCGCCGCCAGCGGCATGAACAGCCAGGCGATCTGCCCGGCAGCGTTCTCCGGCGCGTCGATCGCGGCCGGCAAGGGGCTGGTGTCGGGCATGGCGAAGGGCGTGCCGTCCGGCATCACGCCGACGGCGCGCCGCAGTCCGATCTTGCTTTGCTGGGCGAGGTCGCGGTCGATCTCCAGCACCGAGAAGCCCCATGGATAGGGGGTGACGTGGCGGACCCGGGCCTCGAGCAGGTTTTCGAGGTACCGATCGCCCTGCTGCAAGTGATGAGGCCGCAGAAACAGGCCTTCCGACCACACGACCTTGCTGTACCAGGACATCCGGTAGTCTCTGCTGAGGGGCGACGCGCTACCCTATACGCAAAGCCGCCGTTGCGTCACCCTTATCCGATCGCTTCAAACGGTTGACTTCCAGGCTGACGGGACGCGATGCTGCCGCGGCGGCAAGTCGTGGGACGGAGGCCTGCATGCCCAAGGGACCGGCGGCGCGCATCACCGACAATGTGATCCATCCTTTGCCCGGCGTCCTCCAGCCCGGCCCGGCCAGCATGAACGTCCTGATCGGCCAGCTGAAGGCCTGGCGCGGGGTTTCCGCCGCTGCGGCCGAGGCGATCCAGGCAGCGAAGAAGACCTCGGACGCGGCGCTCGATGTCGCCAAGGCAGCCACCACGGCCGCCAGCGGCACGCCCGGCGCGCCGGCCGCCAAGGCGGCCGAGGAGGCGGCCAAGGGGGCGGCGGCGGCCGCGATGGGCTCGATGATCATGGGCGCGGCCGGCGGCGCCGACATCCATATGTGCCAGACGCCGCTCGGGCCCCTGCCGGTGCCTCCGCATGGGCCGGGCGTCGTCGTCGACGGCTCGCGCACCGTTCTTATCAACGGGCTCGCCGCCTGCCGCGTCGGCGACACGATCGTCGAGGCGCTGGGCCCGCCCAACAAGATCGCGAAGGGGCTGCCGACGGTGATCATCGGCGGCTGACGGCTATCGTCAGCGCCCGCCGCGATCGTAGCATTCCGCGAAGTAGAGCATGAAGGCGTCGACCAGCCCGTCCTCGTAAGGCGCGGTCTTCGCCTCCCAGCGCGCGACATAGGCGTCCCAGAGCCTGGCCTTGCGCGAGCCGATCAGCGCCTCGATCCCGCGCTCGGCCGGCATGCTCTCGGTCACGGCCCGCGGATCGAGATCCTCGACCAGCAGGCGCAGCGCGTGCTGCATCGCCGAATAGGTCTTGATCTGGTGCGCCTTGAGGTCGCGGAAGCTCTCCTCGAACGCCTTCCGCGCGGTCAGGTAGCCGCTCGTCGGCCGGCCGAGGATCAGCTTCATCGCGTCCTCGACCGTAGGCGAGAATTTGAGCGGGTTGTTGTCCTGCGCCTGGATCATCGTCTGGCTGCTGCTGCGGGCGATGCGCTTGCTCTCGGCGCGCGCCGCCAGAAGCTGCTTGAGCTCGAGCGCGACGACGCGCATCAGCGCGCCGAGTTCCTCCGCGAAGGCGCCGGGATCGTCGCTGGCCAGCGCCTCGGCCGGAATGCCCGCGCCGCGCGCGAAGCGCTGCAGGAACTCGCCAGGCGCTATCGAAGGTCCGGAACGGGGCGGCAAAGGCGCCGCCGCCGGCCCGGATCCGGCCGGGGCCTCGCCCCACGGATCGGGCGCGGCCGCGCCCGGCGCGGCCGGCCGGCGCGGCGTCGGGATCGGCGGCGGCGGCTCGGGTTGGGAGACCGGCGGCGCGGGCTGCGCGGGCGCCCAGGCGAAATCGTCGGCCGGAGGCGGCGGGGACAGGAACGGCGAGGGCGCGGACGGCGAGGGGGAGGGCGCGGACGGCTCGACCGGAACGGGAATATCGGCCGCCCAGTCGATGAAGCCGGCATGGACCGGGCTGTGCTGCTTCGGCGGCAGCAGGTCGCGCCGGGGGATCGGCGGCGCAGCCTCCTCCGTCGCGTCCCAGATCCGCTCCGGCCGCGGCGGCTCGGGCGTCGGCTCGAGGACGGGCGCGTCCGCTTCCGGCTGGCCGCCCGCATCGACCGCCACCGCGATGATGTACTGGCCGATCTCGATGCGGTCGCCCTGGCGCAGCCTGTAGGGCGACTGGACGCGGTTGCTCGCGCCGTTGACGAAGGTGCCGTTGGTCGAGACGTCGCGCAGCCAGTAGCCGCCGTCGCGGAAGCGGATCTCGCAATGCCGCTTCGAGATGCCGCGCGTCGGATCGGGCAGCGTCCAGTCGAGATGCTCGTCGCGGCCGATATCGATGCCGCGCCCGCCGCTGAGCGAGACGCTGAGCGGCCCGCCATCGGGCAGCGACGTCGCGTTCTCGATGGTCAGCGTCAGCGCCATCGTCCGCCACCCATGTCATGTGCCTGCTGTTTACGCACCTGCCGTCGCACCCTCGTCCTCCGCCAGACGAATGCACGCTTCGACGCTGCGACGCAATGCGGCCTCGCGCGCCGCGGCCGGCACGCGATCATAGGCGAGCGCGACGGCGATCCGCACCGATTTCGCGGTCAGGTCCGGCGGGAAGGGCACGGCATGGCCGTCGCTCATGCTGCCGCCGGAGCAGCCGGCCGCGAACGCGGCCCAGGTTCCCGGCGCCTCGTTGTCGCCGTCGCCGGCGGCCAGCGCCGCGCGCCGCGCCGCGTCGCCCGGCTCGCGCGCCCACGCCCCCGCGGCCCTGACGCCGGGATCGTTCGCGGCGGCGGGGTCCATGATCGTCAGGACCTGCGCGGCCCACCACACCGCCTCGCGCCGCGGCAGGACGAAGGCGGCGAAGCCGAGCGCATCCTTGGCCGCTCCGGCGCGGGCGACGCGCGACAGGAAGGCGAGCGGATGCTCCCGCGTCGGCGGCGCGGCGATCAGCTTGCGGGCGGCCGGAAACGCCTCGAAGACTTCCTCGGCGGTGTTGAAGCGCAGTCTCGACATACGGTCTCCAGTCGGATCTCTGCCGTCCCCGATCGGCTGGACCATCGGACCGAACATCGTATTCGGTCCGATGATCCAGCTCCTTGATTGTGCCTCGGCTTCCCGAAAACCGCATTCCACTTTTCGGGCCGATGCTCTGGCGGGCCTCAGTTGATCTTCACCATCCCGCCGTTGATCACGACCTCCGCGCTGCTGAGAACCTCGGTCTTCCTGATGCTCGTCACCGTGATCGTCGGCGAGCTGATCTCGATGCTCGCCGGCAGCATGCGGATGACGCTCTGGCCCACCGTCATGACGATCTCCTTGGAGGCGGTGATGGCGAGCTTGCCGTCGAAGATGTCGAGCTTGTCGTCGCCATGGTGGATCTCGGTCTGACGCGACGTTCCGCCGGAGAACTTGCGCCCGATCGTGCGCGTCTCCTTGTGCTGGACCTCGATCTCATGGTCCTTCTCGGCCCGCAGCCCCAGCACCTCCTTGCCGTCGGCATCCTCGAAGCGGACCTCGTTATAGGCGCCGGAAATGCCGCCGCCGCTGGTCGATTCCGACTTCAGGCCCGACTGCGTCTTGCTGCCCGGCAGTTCGTAGGGCGGCATGTGCCGGTCGTTGACCACCGTGCCGGTCACCAGCGGCCAGTCCGGATTGCCCTCCAGGAAATCGACGACGACCTCCTGGCCGATCCGCGGGATGATCTGCCCGCCCCAGTTCTTGCCCGACCAGAGCTGCGCGACGCGCACCCGCGCCGAGGTCGACTTGTCCTCGCGGTCCCAGTGGAAGCGCAGCAGGATGCGCCCGTATTCGTCGACGTCGATATCGCCTTCCTCGCCGGCGTTGCCGACCCCGACGACCTTGGCCGTCTGGCAGCCGAGGATCAGCGGCGTCGGGGCAGAGAGCGGCGCGCGGTAGCGCTTGTCGGTCTTCAGGAACTCGTATTGGCCCTCATAGACCGTCTGATCGGTCCCCTGCGCCGAGCGATAGCGCTGCCCGCCGATGCGGTGCCGGGCCCACAGCACGAGATGCTCGCCGTTCTCGGACCGTGTCGGATGCTCGCCGAGCGTCATCAGCGCGCCCGGATACAGGCTCGGCGCGTCGCCATGCGAAAAGCGGCGCCCGTCGCGCGCCTGCTCGGACTGGACCTTTATGCGCGCCAGCTTTTCGCCGTCGTTGCGCTCGAGATAAGCCCCCGGATAGTCGTAGCGTTCATAGGACTTGGCCTTGTTCGGCCCCTCCTCGGCCCGGCTGGTCAGGTCGGATTCCGACTTCTTGAAATCGTAGTCCTGGAGCTGAAAGACCCCTGTCCTCAGCCGGCGCTCCGCCGACCAGTCCTCGAGGTGCTCGACAGGCCGCAGCGCGCCCGTCTTCGGCATGAAGGGGAAGGCCTTGCCGGCGGGCGTCGGCAGGACCGGGTCGTGGGCCGAACGGGAATCGCACAGGACGAGCTTGTGACCGGAGGCGCTATGCTGGAAATAATAGTAGATTCCGTACTTCTCCATCAACCTTGAAACGAAATCCAGATCCGTCTCGCGGTATTGGACACAGTATTCGAGCTCGGGTAGCGACTCCGTCGCCGGTTCCTTGAAATCGGCCTTGCCCTCCTTCTTGAAGATCAATTTGATGATATCGATCGCGGTCTTGCCTTTGAAGATACGGCAGTCGGAGCGCTGCGAGAGCAGCCAGAGCCAGGGTCTGAGCGTGAATTTGTAGATATGGAGGTCTTCTTTTTTACCGATCCATTCCGCGCTAATCAGTATTCCGTCGAAATGCCGTGGCGTGCCGTCTTTCAGTGCGACGGAAATATGGCCCTTTTCTCCGATCAGGGACTGTAGGTCGGCATTCTCGATCTTGCTTGCGATCTCGACGCGGTAGGAGAATAACTGGCTCAAGCCCTCCTCGGCCTCGAAATTCAGCAGCGCGTATTCGTCTGTCCTGCCCAGAATCTGGAACGAGGCTATTCTTTCGGATTGCCGAAGTTCTGCCGCCATCTCGCCCACCCCGGCTGATCTATTATTCAATAGGTTGACGACCGATGATAGCCGCATTACGTTACGGCGTCGAATGGGGCCATCCGCCCGCTAGAATGGGAGCGGTTTGGTGCGCAGGCAAGCCCTTGTCCGCGTCACGCCCTGTCTGGCCGGCGCGCTGATTTGCGGTTCCGCCGGCAGCGGGGCCGCGCCGACGACATCGTCAATCATTTCAAGCCGGCGGAACCGGCTTTCGGGTCGACCCGAGGTCTCGGCCAGACCCGCGGCCTGTGCGTCGGCGCGCAAGCCGAGTGCAACAAGGACGGGCATGCGGTCAGGCCGGCGACGGCCGGCGCGGCGATGATGCGACCGGGCCGCGAGCGGGCGCGTCACGGATATGGGTGGGGCCGATGGCAGGACTGAATTTCGCGGGCCTGGCCGGTCCGCTGACGCCGGAAGAGCCCTGCGGCCCCGATCTCGACGACGATCTCGACTTCCAGAACGTGGTCGCGCGGCTCGAAGTCGCGCTGCCGAGTTCCTATTTCCGCCGCGACGACGATGGCCGGCAGATCGCCTTCGACAAGTCGAGCATCGATTTCAACGTCGCCTTCGCCGATCTCGGCAAGATGCTGGCGCGCACCCGCGACGTCAGGCTCTTCGTGCTGGCGGCGAAATACGCGCTGCTCAACCGCGATGTCGCCGGCTTCTCCGACGCGCTCGGCCAGATCGCGGATCTGTTGGCCGGACAGTGGGACGCCGTCCATCCGAGGCCGATGGACGGCGACGCGATCCTGCGCGAGGTCGCGCTGCAGAGCCTCGACGATCTGGCGACGGCCGTGCTGCCGCTGCAGCACGCGCCGCTCTTCGTCAGCCGGCGCATCGGCCACCTCGCGTTCCGGAGCCAGCTCGTCGCCTCGGGCGAGGTCCGGCTGGTCGAGGGCGAGCAGCATCCCGACAGCGGCACGATCCAGGCGGCGGTCAATGACGTCGATCCGGCCGAGCTCGTCGCCGCGCGCGACCGGATCGCCGCGGCGCAGGACGCGCTCAGGCGCATCGCGACGGTCTGGGCCGAGAAGACCGGCGGCATGCCGCTGCAATGTCCCCGGCTGGCGGGCCTGGTGGACCAGATCCTCGCCTTCCTGAGCGCGGGCGTCGCGCGCCGCTCGCCCGGAGACGCAGGCGTCCAGATGCCGGGCGCCGCCGCCGACGCGGCTCCGGTCGGCACAGGCCAGGAGCCGGCGCGGGTTCTGGCCGGTGAGTGCGCGACCGTCGCCGATGTCCGTCGTGACCTTGCCGCCTGCCTCGGCTATTTCCGCCGGACCGAGCCTTCCAGCCCCGCCGTGCTGCTGATCGCGCAGGCCACGGACCTGATCGGCAAGTCGCTGTTCGAGGTGATCCGGGCGATGTTCCCCGAGCAGGTCGAGCGGGCCGTGATCGAGCTCGGCCAGACGGTGCGCTTCCATCTGCCGCTGGAGCGGCTGGCCTCGCTGGACGGGGCGGGCGCGGGCGAGGCCGTGGATGACGAGGCCTATGCCGAGGAGAACGCGGACGACGGCTGGCGGGACGAGACGCAAGGAGACGAAGACGCGGAGGACGGCAGCGCGCGGCGGAGCGAGCGGGACGGCGACGAAAGCGGCCGGGAGGGCGCCTCGGATACGGCCGCCGGCGGCGAGCCGTCGGCCGTTCCCCGGGTCTCGACACGGGGCGAGGCCATCGCGATGATGGGCGCCGTCGCGCGCTTCTACCGCCGCGTCGAGCCGTCCCATCCGACGCCGCTGCTGATGGACAAGGCCTGCGTTCTCGCCCAGCAGGACTTCGTCACGCTGCTCGACGCGATCTTGCCCGGGATCGGCCTTCCGCAGGAGAGCGAGTAGACGATCGCGACAGTTTTACAGATGGTGACGCACAGTCGACAAGCCGCGCGAATGTAGTAGTGTGCCGCTTCGGGAGCTGTAGGGTGACCTCACTCAAGGTGAGGTCGATAGTGCGGGGGCACAACCATGGCTGGTGATTCGGGTCAAAGGTTCATTCGCCGGAACAGGCCGCCGCGGGTCCACATCACCTATGAGGACCCGTACAACGCCGAGCAGAAGGTCGAGTTGCCCTTCGTGATGGGCGTGCTGGCCGATCTCTCTGGGAACGCCTCGGCGGTCGACAAGTCGGACATTTCCGAGCGCAAGTTCCTCGATGTCGACATGGACAATTTCGATCAGCGCATGGCCGCGATCGAGCCGGGCGTCGCCTTCAACGTGCCCAACAAACTCGGCGACGGCGGCGACAAGATGTCGGTCGCGCTGAAGTTCTCGAAGTTCGAGGACCTCAACCCGGCCGCCGTCGCGCGGCAGATCCCGGCCGTCGCCAAGCTGCTCGAGGCGCGCGAGCAGCTCGCCAACCTGCTGCGCTACATGGACGGCAAGATGGCGGCGAACGATCAGATCAAGGCCCTTCTCGCCGATCCGCAGCTGATGGCGGCCCTGAAGGACAAGCTCGGCAAACCGGCCGAGCCGACGAACTCCGGCAACGGCTGAGGACGAGGCGGCAATGGCAGCGGAAACGCAAACCGGGCAGGCCGCGGGAGCGGCCGTCGAAACCCGCGAGGCCGACGAGTTCGCCTCGATCCTCAAGCAGAGCTTCAAGCCCAAGACCGAGCGCGCCGCGACCGAGGTCGAGAACGCGGTCGCGACGCTGGTCGAACAGGCGCTCTCCGACTCGACCCTGATCAAGAACGACGTGCTCGACACGATCGAGGAGATGATCGCACGGCTCGACGCCAAGCTCACCGAGCAGATGAACGAGGTGCTGCACGCGCCCGAATTCCAGAAGATCGAAAGCGCCTGGCGCGGCCTGCACTACCTGATCTTCAACTCCGAGACCGATGCCCAGTTGAAGATCAAGGTGATGAACGTCTCGAAGACGGAGCTCTCGCGCAACCTCAAGACCTATCCGGGCGCGCGCTGGGACCAGAGCCCGCTCTTCAAGCAGATCTACGAGCAGGAATTCGGCCAGCTCGGCGGCCAGCCCTTCGGCGCGCTCGTCGGCGACTATTATTTCAGCCACACGCCCAACGACGTCCAGTTGCTGCGTGACCTGTCGAAGGTCGCCGCCGCCGCGCACGCGCCGTTCTTCGCCGGCGCCGACCCGAATCTGATGGGCATGGACGCCTGGACCGAGCTGTCCAACCCGCGCGATCTCGGCAAGGTCTTCGATACGCCGGACTACGCCGCCTGGAAGGGCCTGCGCGATGCGGCCGATTCGCGTTATGTCGGCCTGTGCCTGCCGCGCGTGCTGTCGCGCGTGCCCTATGGCGCGAAGTCGGAGCCGGTCGAGGAGTTCGCCTTCGAGGAGGACACCGACGGCCACAGGGGCGAGAAATACGCCTGGATGAACGCGTCCTACGCCATGGCCGTGAACATCAATCGCGCCTTCAAGGAGTATGGCTGGTGCACGCGCATCCGCGGCGTCCAGTCCGGCGGCGAGGTGCTCAACCTGCCGACGCACACCTTCCCGACCGATGACGGCGGCGTCGACCTGAAATGCCCGACCGAGATCGCGATCAGCGACCGCCGCGAGGCCGAGCTGGCGAAATCGGGACTGATCCCGCTGATCCACCGCAAGAACACCGACAAGGCCGCCTTCATCGGCGCCCAGTCGCTCTACAAGCCGAAAGCCTTTTTCGGGCCCGACGGCGTCGCCGCGACGGCGTCCGACAACCTCTCGTCGCGCCTGCCCTACATGTTCGCGGTCTCGCGCTTCGCGCACTACCTGAAGTGCATGGTCCGCGACAAGGTCGGCTCCTACAAGGAGCGCGAGCCGCTGCGGCGCTGGCTGCAGGAATGGATCACCGAATATGTCGACGGCGACCCGCTCAATTCGAGCGAGGAGACCAAGGCGCGTCGTCCTCTGGCGGATGCGCGCATCGACGTCTTCGAGGACGAGGAGAACCCCGGCTACTACTCGGCCAAGTTCTATCTGCGGCCGCATTTTCAGCTCGAGGGCATGGATATCGGCCTCAGTCTGGTCTCGCGCCTGCCGGCGCCCAAGACCTGATCGCGGTCGAGCCGGCGTCGGCCTCCGCCGCCGCCGGTCAGCGCGCATGAAGCGGACGAACGTCGCGCCAGCGAGGTTCCGCAGGGAACAGCCCCCCGGTTCATGGGCTTGGATGGCAGTCGGGTTTGACGCGACGGAGATGTCCGGCCGATGCGTCGCCAGGTGATCGTCCGACGGGCCCGCGGGTCCGGCGGCGGCCGCGTGAAAATCCTCGCGGACAGGCAGGGGCAACGGGCACGGGCGCAAAAAGCGCTAAGCCCGTCACAGGAGGGAGACCGGCATGGCAAGCGATTTTCTACTCGAGATCACAGGCATCAAGGGCGAGAGCAGCGACTCCAAGCACAATGAGACGATCGAGATCGAATCCTTCTCCTGGGGCTGCTCCAACATGGGCGCGCACGCGACCGGCGGCGGCGGCGGCGCCGGCAAGGTGTCCTTCCAGGACATCCATTTCACCACCACGGTGAACAAGTCCTCGCCGGTGCTGATGATGTCCTGCGCCCAGGGCAAGCACATCGACAAGGCGGTGCTCTACGTCCGCAAGCAGGGCGGCAAGCAGGAGGACTACTACGTCATCACGCTCAAGGATCTGCTGATCTCGGCCTATCAGTCCGGCGACACGGCCTCCGGCGGCGCGCTGCCGACCGACCAGTTCTCGCTGAACTACACCGAGATCAAGTTCGAGTATAAGCCGCAGAAGCCCGACGGCTCGCTGGGCGGGGCCTGTACCGGCACCTGGAACCTCAAGACCAACAAGCCCTGACGCGGCGTCTGGCTCGACATGAGGCTGCGGCCAGTCAGCGGCGGCCTCATCGCCGGCCCGGGTCGACCGGGCCGGGGACCTCCTTCGCCCGGCGGCGGAGATCGCGCTGACCGGAGTTGCCGATGATGGACCCGAAAGCGCGCAGTCGCCTCCGCCCTCCGCTGATGTTCGCCTTCCGCGACGCACATCGCGAAAAGGACGCGCGGGCCTCGCTCGATCTGCGCGACGCCGGCGGCGAACGCGTCATCGCCGGCCGCCGCGCCGCGCCGCGCGCCGCGATCACCGAACAGAAATTGCGGCAGGAGATCGCGATCGATCTCGATGCGCTGGTCAACACCGTCAACCTCGCCTCCTCGCTCGATCTGAGCGGGCACGAGCATGTCGCCCGCTCGATCCTGAACCATGGTTTCCCCGACATCGCTCATCGCACCATCGACGAGTTTCGCGTCGGCGCGATCAAGGGCGAACTCGCGGATACGCTGATGGCCTTCGAGCCCCGGCTCCTGCGCGAATCGATCGCCGTCTCGCGCGACGAGACCATCGACAGCGCCGAGCTCAAGCTGCGCTTCGTCGTCCGGGCCGATCTGAACTGCGAGCCCGTGAACACGCCGATCCAGTTCGTCGCCGATGTCGAGCTCGACACCGGCAAGATCGCGATCAGGAGCCGGTGAACCGATGAACCAGGAGTTTCTCGACCTCTACAATCGCGAACTGAGCCATTTCACCGAACACACCAAGGAGTTCGCGGAGGAGTTCCCGGGCATCGCCGAGCGTCTCGGCGGCCTCGTCGGCGACCGCATGGACCCGATGATCGGCGGCCTGCTCGAAGGCGCGGCCTTTCTCGCCGCGCGCGTGCAGCTCAAGCTCAAGCACGAGTTCCCGGAATTCACCAACAATTATATCGAACAACTGCTGCCGAATTTCCTCGCGCCGACGCCGTCCGCTTTGCTCGCCAGCATCCGGCCGCCCTATCCCGATCCCGCTCTGCGCGAAGGCATGCGCATCCGCCGCGGCGCCTATCTCGACGCGACCTATCTCGAACGCGACCGCCGCGTCGCCTGCCGCTATCGCCTGACCTCCGACGTCACGCTCTGGCCGTTCGAGCTGACGGCGGCGGACTACATCGCGGCGCCCGCCGGCTTGCAGGCGCTCGGCCTGCCGATCGACGCGCGGGCGCTTTCGGGTCTGAGGCTCTCGCTGCGCCATCGCATCATGGCCAAGGCCGAGGACGAGTCGGATACGACGGAGGCGGCGCGCCAGCCCACGAGCTGGTTCGCCGGCTGCAAATGCCGCGATCTCACCGTCCATTTCACCGGCGCGGAGGCGGATGCGATCGCGCTCTACGAACAGATGTTCGGCGACTGCGTCGGCATCTATTTCCGCCACCTCGACGCCTTCGGTGATCCCGTGGTCACGGCAGCGCCGGAGGTCCGGCTCGAGCAGATCGGGTTTACCGAGGCCGATGCGCTGCTTCCGCCGGATACCCGCGTCTTCCGCGGCTTCGACCTGCTGCGCGAGCTGTTCTGGTTCCCGCGCAAGTTCCTCGGCTTCCGGATCGAGGGGCTGGCGAACGTGATGCCGAAGCTGGAGGCGAAGGCGGTCGAGCTGGTCGTCGTCTTCGACGAGACCAATACCCGCCTCGCGGCGGCCGTGAAGCGCGAGATGTTCGCGCTCTACGCCGCGCCGGCGGTCAACCTCTTCGAGAAGACCACGGATCGCATCCCGGTCCGCAGCAACGAGCACGAATATCAGGTCGTGCCGGACCGGGGCCGTCCGCTCGACTACGAGCCGCACAGCATCCTCGATGTCTACGCCCATTATGTCGGCGGCCGCGAGAAGCAGCCGGTGCACCCGCTCTATTCCTCGCCCGACGGAGCCTCGCCGACGCACGGCCTGCTCTACACCCAGCGCCGCCTGCCGCGCCGGCGCTCCTCCGCCGAACGCCGGCAGGGCAGGGCCTCGGACTATACCGGCACCGAGATGTTCGTCTCGCTCTACGAGCCGGCGACGATCGGCGCGGGCGCGTCCGTGTCGGAGCTGAGCGTGCGTGCCCTGTGCTCGAACCGCCATCTCACCGAGCATCTGCCGATCGGGGCGGGCGGCGCGGATTTCCGCCTGCTCGATTCGACCGCGCTCGACATCGCCTGCGTCGCGGGGCCGACGCCGCCGCGCGAGCCGATCGTCGCGCAGCTCAGGCTGCGCTCGGAGACCGCAGGCACCGGCGTCGTCACCTGGCGGCTGATCAACCTGCTCAGCCTCAACCAGCTCGGCCTCGTCCAGCGCGGCGCGGGCCGCAACGGCGAGGCGCTGCGCGAGCTGCTCTCGCTCTTCGCCGATCTTTCCGACAGCGCCGTCGAGCGCCGCATCCGCGGCATCAAGAGCGTCGACAGCCACCCGGTCGTGCGCCGGTTCCCGCAGCGGGCCGGCACCGGCGCGGCGCGCGGGCTCGAAATCACGGTGACGCTGGACGAAAAGGCCTTCGAGGGCAGCGGCGCCTTCCTGCTCGGCGCGGTGCTCGACCGCTTCTTCGCGGAGTATGCCGCGATGAACCATTTCACCCAGACGGTGATCCGGACCGTGGAGCGCGGCGAGATCGCGCGCTGGCCGCCCCGCGCCGGCGGCAGGCGAATCCTGTGAGCGCCGCGTCCGACAACGCGGCGAAAAGCGCCTATCGCGCCGCGCTCGAGGCCGAACCCTGGCGTCACGACGTCCTCGCGGTCTTGCGGCGCGTCGAGCGCAGCTTCCCCGACAAGCCGCGCATCGGCGACGCGGCGGCGCGGCGCGACGACTATGTCGCGCTCGGCGAGCCCGCCTATATGGAGTTCCCGCCCTCGACGATCGGTGCGGCCGACACCGATGCGCAGGGGCGCCTGCGCCTGTTCGTCAGGTTCCTCGGCCTGCTCGGCCCGCAGGGCGCGCTGCCGCTCTCGACCACCGAGGAGACGCTGCACTGGCAGCTCGCCCATGACGAGGCCTTTCCCCGCTTCCTCGACATCCTGAACCATCGCTTCCTGCAGTTGTTCTTCCGGGCTTGGGCGGATTCGCGCCCGGTCGCACAGCATGATCGGCCGGAGGCCGACCGTTTCGCGGCCTATGTCGGCAGCGCCATCGGCGTCGGTTCGCCGCCCTATCACGGGCTCGACGCGGTGCCGGAGCCGGAGAAGCTGTCCCATGCCGGGTTGCTCGGGGCCCAGGCGAAATCGGCCTCGCGGCTGCGCGGCTTCCTGGCCGGCCTGCTCAAGGCCGATGTCGAGATCGAGCAGTTCGTCGGCATGCGCCTCGTCTTCGATCCCGCCGATCGCACGCGCATCGGGGCAGGCCATTGCAGTCTCGGCCGCGACGCGCTGGTCGGGGCCGGCGTCCACAGCGTCGAGGACAAGTTCCGCGTCTGCATCGTCGCCCGCGACATGGCCGAGTTCCGCCGCCTGCTGCCGAGCGGCGACCGTTGCGAGATGCTGGCCGACGCGGTGTTCTTCCATCTCGGCGACCAGTTCGAGTGGGATGTCGAGCTCGCCTTGCCGGTCGGCGAGGTCGAGCCCGTCAGCCTCGGCCGCTCGGGCCATCTCGGCTGGACGAGCTGGATGGCGCCGAACTGGAGCGTCGGGGAAGGCGCGCACAGGCGCGACGCCCGGTTTCACCCGGCCGAGCGCCTGCGCCAGAAGCGCGACGCCCGAGCCCGCGCCAACTCCGGACCGGCGGCCGCAGCCGCCCCGAAAAGAGCACGTTCGAACAAGTGATCCGGTGCCTCGTCCGTCCGGTCGTTCCCGGTCGGACGGGCGCTGCTCCAAGTCTGATCAAGGGGACAGTCCATGGCCGATATCAGCCTCGAAGCCGTCACCGGCAAACTCAACCGCATCGGCTACGAGGCGTTCATCATGGCGCTGCGGCAAGCCAAGGGGGCGGGCAACCGCAATGTCGAGCTGGCGCACTGGCTCGCGCAGATCCTGCAGCGCCCCTCGACCGATCTCGGCCTGACGGCGCGCCAATACGGCCTCGACATGGCCCGGCTCGCGACCGATATCGGCGCGGTTATCGACGGTTTCCGCAAGAACGAGACCGAGATGCCGGGCGTCGCCAACAACGTCGTCGACCTGCTCGACCGCGGCTGGCATTACGCGACGCTGTTCTTCGGCGAGACGCAGATCAGGACCGGCCACGTCCTCGTCGCCGCGCTGAAATCGCTCGAGCTGCGCCGGGCGCTGGCCGGCATCTCGAAGGAGTTCGCCAAGATCCCGGTCGACGAACTCGCGGCCGGCCATGCCAAGATCTGGCAGGAATCCGAAGAGGAGAACCTGCGCCCGATGGACGGCTCGGGCCTGCGCGCCGCCGGCACGCCGGGCGCGGAAGCCGCCGAAGGGGCGAAGGGCACCACCGCGCTCGACCGCTTCTCGCAGGACCTCACCGCCCGCGCCTCCGAGGGCAAGATGGACCCGATCCTCGGTCGCGACGAGGAGATCCGCCAGGTCATCGACGTGCTGATGCGCCGCCGCCAGAACAACCCGATCCTCACCGGCGAGGCCGGCGTCGGCAAGACCGCGATCGCCGAGGGCTTCGCCCAGCGCGTCGCCTCGGGCGATGTGCCGCCGCCGCTCAAGGGCGTGCGCGTCTGCGCGCTCGACATCGGGCTGATGCAGGCCGGCGCCTCGATGAAGGGCGAGTTCGAGCAGCGCCTGCGCGCCGTGATCGACGAGGTCCAATCCTCGCCGACGCCGGTGATCCTGTTCATCGACGAGGCGCATACGCTGATCGGCGCGGGCGGGGCCGCCGGCACCGGCGACGCCGCCAACCTGCTCAAGCCCGCACTGGCGCGCGGCACGCTGCGCACCATCGCGGCGACGACCTGGTCGGAATACCGCCAGTATTTCGAGAAGGACCCGGCGCTGACGCGGCGCTTCCAGCCGGTCAATGTCGACGAGCCCGACGTCGCCCGCTGCTGCACCATGCTGCGCGGCCTGATCGCGCCGATGGAGAAGCACCACAAGGTCCGCATCTCGGACGCCGCGATCGTCGCCGCCGTCCAGCTTTCCAGCCGCTACATCCCGGCCCGGCAGTTGCCCGACAAGGCGGTCAGCCTGCTCGACACGGCCTGCGCCCGCGTCGCGATCAGCCAGAGCGCGACGCCGGCCGCGATCGAGGATGCGCGCGTCGGCATTTCCGCGCTGGAACAGGAGAAGGCGGCGCTGCTCTCGGATCGCGACCTCGGCAGCGAGACGGCCAAGCGCGTCGGCGAGATCGACGCCGAGGTCGCGCAGATGCAGGACAAGCTCGCGGCGCTCGACGCCGCCTGGGAGAGCGAGCGCGCCATCGTCGCCGAGATCACCGCGCTGCGCGCCAAGCTCGCCGGAAAACCGGCCGGCGCGGGCGCCGCCGCGCCGGCGGCGGAGACGGGAGCGGGGGAAAGCGCGGAGGCCGGAGAGCCCGCGCCGGAGCCCGCCCCGGTCGAGGCCTCCGATTCCGAAGCGGCGCGGGCGAGCCTTGGCGAAAAATTCGCCGCGCTCGGCGCCATCGATCCGTCGCGGCGGATGATCTACGCCCATGTCGACGAGCAGTCCGTCGCATCGGTGGTCTCGGACTGGACCGGCATCCCGGTCGGCCGGATGGTCAAGGACGAGATCGAGAACGTGCTCAACCTCGCCGAGACGCTGAACAGGCGCGTCGTCGGCCAGGGCCACGGCATCTCGATGATCACCAAGCGCATCGAGACGAGCCGCGCCAAGCTCGACAATCCGAACAAGCCGATCGGCGTCTTCATGCTGTGCGGCCCTTCCGGCGTCGGCAAGACCGAGACGGCGCTGGCGCTGGCGGAATCGCTCTATGGCGGCGAGCAGAACGTCATCACCATCAATATGAGCGAGTTCCAGGAGGCGCACACGGTCTCGACCCTGAAGGGCGCGCCTCCCGGCTATGTCGGCTATGGCGAGGGCGGCCGATTGACGGAAGCCGTGCGGCGCAAGCCCTATTCGGTCGTTCTGCTCGACGAGATCGAGAAGGCGCACCCCGACGTCCACGAGCTCTTCTTCCAAGTCTTCGACAAGGGCGTGATGGAGGACGGCACCGGCCGGCGCATCGACTTCAAGAACACGCTGATCATCCTGACCTCCAATGTCGGCACAGACGAGATCATGCGGATGGCCGGCGATGAAGCGCACCGGCCCGATCCCGAAGAGCTGGCGGCGGCGCTCAGGCCGGCGCTGCTCAAGGTGTTCCCGCCGGCGCTGATCGGCCGGCTCGTGGTCATTCCCTATTATCCGCTCTCGCCCGACATGCTCGGCGGCATCGTCAGGCTGCAGCTCGGCCGCATCGGCAAGCGCCTGCGCGACAACCACAACGCCGACTTCCGCTATGGCGACGCCGTCGTCCAGCGGATCGTGGCGCAATGCGCCGATCCGGATTCGGGCGGGCGCATGATCGACAACATCATCACCAACGCGATGCTGCCGGCGCTCTCGCGCCAGATCCTCAACCTGCAGCTCGACAAGAAGGAACTGACCGAGGCCTCGGTCGCTGTCGAGGACGGGCGCTTCGTCTATCACTGCGCCTGAGAAGAGCCGGGGGCCGGCGGGATAACAGGACGGGAAGCCGATCGGAGAACGTTGACGGGAGGTCGAGCAATGGCACTGAAATCACCTCGTTTTGCCGCGAACCAGCGGCTGCAGCAGGCGGCCGCGAGCATGGGCAACGCCATCCGGCGAGGGTCGCAAGGGCCTCACGTCGCGGCCGTGCAGAAAGCCTTCATCGACCTCGGCTTCGTCATGAACATCACCGCCAAGAAGGGCGCGCCGGACGGCATCTTCGGCGGCGAGACCGAAAGCCGGATCTGGCAGTTCCAGGCCCAGACGGGGCTGACGCGAGACGGCGTCATCGGCCCCGAAATCCTGGCCAAGCTCGACGAGATGCTGCCGACGGCGGGTCCGCCGGCCCAGCCGCTGCCGCCGGCCAAGAAGACGCACAAGCTCAACATCCACATGCGCTCGATCGACAACCCGACCGTGCCCGAATTCACCCAGCTCGCGGTGATGGAGGAGGTTTTCGCGCAGTACTTCATCAGGATCGATGTCCTGTCCGGCCAGAGCATCGGTCTCAGCCCGGACGAGACGCTGACGCTGGAGATCATCGACGGCGCCTGCAAATGGGACCAGGTCTCGGACGAGCAGCGGCTCCTGCAGAACTCCGGCAGCAAGCAGGGCGTCGGCCCCCACGACATCACGGTCTATTTCGCGACGGTGATCAGGACGGGCAAGACCACGAAGGGCAAGAACATCACCCTGCAGGGCTGCGCCGGCCATGCGCCCGATCGTCCGGCCGTGATGATCGCCGCCACGGCCATCGACAAGACCACGATGGCGCATGAGGTCTGCCATGTCCTGCTCGGGTCGAGCTTCGCTCCGGTGCACACCGACGACGACGCGAACCTGATGTGCAACGCGCCGGTCTGCATCGGCAAGCCTGCCCATCTGACCGTCAAGCAGCTCGACCGGATCTTTGCGTCCAAATTCGTTCATCCGATATAGTCGCGGCGGCCATCGGCGTCTGGCAAAGCGGAGAGATTGCGATAATGCGGCCGGTTCGCCTCAAGTCGCGCCTTGGCGAGCGCCAGCCCGAGGCTCCAGCCGCCGGGTCCGAGCGGGAGGTCGCCCCGCGTCGCCGCAAGCCGCCGCGCCGCGGCTGGCTCGTGCCCGTGCTCGCGCTGGCGGCTCTGGCCGGCCTTGGCTGGGGCGGGCTGGCGACCTGGTGGCTCATCGAGCAGCGGGCGATCGTCGCGTCGCTCAAACAGGAGCAGGAGCTGCTGCAGGCAACCTACACCGAGCGCGAGCGCGCCTGGACGCGTCGGCTGCTCGCCGCCGTCACCACCCGGCGCATGCCCCAGAGCGGCGGTGGCGAAGCGGCGCCGGACGACGCGCTCGCCGACCTGATCTCGCGTCAGGTCGAGCTGGAGGCGCGCCAGACGTTGCTTGGCGCGCTGACGGCGCCGGCCGTCGAACCCCTGGCGCCGGCTCGCGGCGCGCAAGGCTCGACACCTGGCCGCGTCACGCAGCTCGCGCCGTCGAGCATCTTCGACGGCTTCGATCCCGCGGCCGTCGCGCGCCAGCGCGGCCAGGCCGCGACCCTGCTGCGCGCGTCCGACGCGCTGTCGAGGCCGGAGCGATTCGCTGCGCTCAGTGCCTCGCTCGACCGGGTCGCGGCCTTGCAGAGCCGTCAGATCTCGCTGATCGGAGCGCGATATGTCGCGCGCGTGCAGGAGGTGCAGTCGGCCTTGGCGGAGATCGGCCTGGACGTCGCCAAGCTCAAGCTGCCGCCTGCGCGGTCGGACACGGGCGGGCCGTTCATTCCGGTCTCGGCCGCGTTTCGGCCCGGCAGCTTCGAGCATGCGGTGCTGCAGCTCGGATCGGCCCAGACGCAGTTCGGGCGCTGGCGCGAACTCGCAGCGCTCGTGCCGCTGCGCCGACCCCTCGACGGCGACGACAGCACGACGAGCAATTTCGGCCCGCGCGCGGATCCGTTCACGGGCGCGACCGCGATGCATGCAGGCATGGATTTTCGCGGCGAGACCGGGACGCCCGTCTATGCCGCCGGCACCGGGAAGGTGCTGCGCGCCGAAATGGCGGGCAGCTACGGCAATCTCGTCGAACTCGACCACGGCAACGGGCTGACGACGCGCCATGCCCATCTCAGCGCAATCGAGGTCAAGCAAGGCGACATCGTGCCCTTTGGGGCGATCATCGGCCGGGTCGGATCGACGGGCCGCTCGACCGGACCGCATCTCCACTACGAGACAAGGCTGGCCGAGCAGCCGCTCGATCCGTTGCGATTCATACAGGCCGGCCAGCGGCTGTCGCGCCGGAGCCCCTGAATCTCGTTCTCTCGCGCCTCAGCCGCCGGTCGCGGCGATCACGGCGTCGACATCGGTCACCACCGCCAGGTCGGCGCGATGCCGTCACCGCCAGTTGAGCGAGCCGCCGCGGCGCGGGCCGGGCCTTGACGCCGCCATTGGCCTGCAGGCTCCCTTTCGACCTGAAGGGGGCCGGCTCTCTCCGTCCGGGCATCGTTTCGCCTGCGCGCGCGCTGCGATGCCACGGGAGGCGGAGCAGCGAGACGCACGACGAAAAAAGGCGACGCCGGAGCGCCGCCCTTATCTGGTGCAGACATGACTGCTTGTTAACAGCCAGACCCGCGATCTCTGAGCGGTCAGAATAGCGGCTCGGCGACCGCGGTCAAGCACCGTTTCAGAGATCGCCGGTCCAGCGGCAACATGCATATCGGTACCTGTCTCAACCGCCGTAGCGGCCCGTATCGCAGAATTGGCGCACCGCAGCAAATTGGTTCCTATGCATATCAAACATGATATTGACTTTCGTCTTTTGCATGCCCTAGCGTCATTGAGCGGCGGCTGCATCTACAGGTTGCATGCCGCCAACCGATGATGAAGCATGGGCAGGGGGCCGAGCTGATACACTGGCGTTTTGGGGGCGATCTCGGCCCGAAGTCACTGGGCTGGGCCGTCATCGAGGTCGTTCTCGTCGACGGCGCCTGGAGCCCGAAGCGTATCGTCGCCGCCGGCTCGCGCATCTTTTCCGACGGGCGCGAGCCGAAATCGGGAGCCTCCCTCGCCGGCGCGCGGCGCGATGCGCGCGCCATGCGCCGCCGCCGCGACCGTTTCCGGCAGCGCCAGGCGGCGCTGCTCAAATACCTGACGCTCGCCGGCTTCTTTCCATCCGGCCAAGAGGAGCGCGAGGCGCTCGCCGGGCTCGACCCCTACGCGCTGCGCGCGGCGGCGCTCGACGGGACGCTGCCGCTGCACCATCTCGGCCGCGCGCTCTTCCACCTCAACCAGCGCCGCGGCTTCAAGTCCAACCGCAAGACCGATCGCGGCAGGAACGACGACGACAGCGGCAAGATCAGGGTCGGCGTCGCAAGGCTGCACGAGCGGATGCGGGACGCCGGCGCCGAGACGCTGGGGCAGTTCCTGCACATGCGCCGCGCCGAAGCGAAGAGCGCCAACGCCGTCCCGCATGTCCGCACCCGCATCGTCACCGTCTCCGGGGAGGACGGCAAGGCGGCGGATGTCTACGACTTCTATCCCGACCGTCAGATGCTCGAGGATGAGTTCGAGGCGATCTGGGATGCGCAGGCGCTGCATCACCCCGACGCGTTGACGCCCGAGCGGAAAGAGCAGTTCCACGAGATCATCTTCCACCAGCGGCCGCTGAAGGAGCCGACGATCGGCTATTGCACGCTGCTGCCGCCCGAGCCGCGCCTGCCCAAGGCGCACCCGCTGTTCCAGCGCCGGCGCCTGCTGGAAGAGCTCAACGCGCTCAGGATCGTCCTGCCCGGCGCTCAGGCAAAGCCTCTGGAGAAGCCGGAACGCGACGCGTTGCTGTCGCTTCTGGCGGGCAAGAAGACCGTCGCCTACGCCTCCCTGCGCAAGAAGCTGAAGCTCGACCCGGACGCCCGCTTCAACAAGGAGAGCGAGAACCGCAAGGACATGAAGGGCGACGAGGTCGCAGCCGAGATGTCGCATGCGAAACGTTTCGGAAAGACCTGGCTGGGGGCCAGCGCCGCGACGCAATGGCAGGTGATCGAACGGCTCCGGACGCTCGAGAGCGACGAGCAGGTCGCGGATTTCACGGCATGGCTGCGCGAGCGGCACGGGTTGTCGCGCGAGCAGGCGCAGGCCGTGGTCGGCGCTCATCTGCCGGACGGTTACGGCCGCTTCGGCGAGACGGCGACGAAGGCGCTGATCGCCGAGCTCGAGAAGGAAGTCATCGTCTACAGCGAGGCCGTCGCCCGGCGCCCGGAGCTTGGCCATCATTCCGACCGGCGGAGCGGCGAGGTCTGGCAGGACGAGAAAGGCCGGGCCGCCCTGCCCTATTACGGCAAGATCCTGGATCGGCACATCCTGCCCGGCACCGCCGACCCCGCCGAGACCGACGAGGCGCTGCGCATCGGCCGGCTGACCAATCCGACCGTGCATATCGGCCTCAACCAGCTTCGCCGCGTCCTCAACGCGCTGATCCGTCGCCATGGCCCGCCGGTGGAGATCGCGATCGAGCTCGCCCGCGAGCTCAAGCTCGACGACGAGCGCAAGCGCGAGATCAACACGAGGAATCGCGAGAACCGGGAGGCCGCCGAGAAACGCTCGAAGAAGCTCCGCGAACTCGGGCAGGCGGACAAGGGCGGCAACCGGGCGCTGCTCAAGCTCTGGGAGGAACTGAACCGCGACAACGTGCTCGACCGCCGCTGCGTCTACTCGGGCATGCAGATTTCGGCCGCCATGTTGTTCTCCGATGCCGTCGAGGTCGATCACATCCTGCCCTTCAGCGCGACCCTGGACGATTCCGGCGGCAATCGCATCCTCTGCCTACGCGAGGTCAACCGGATCAAGAGGAAGCGCACGCCCTGGGAGGCACGTCTCGACCTGCGTGCCCATTTCGGCCCCGATGCGGATTGGGACGCCATCGCCGCGCGCGCGGCGCGGCTGCCGAAGGAGAAGCGCTGGCGCTTCGAGCCCGACGCCATACACCGTTTCGACGCCCAGGGCGGCTTCCTCGCCCGCCACCTCGCCGACACCCAGCATCTGTCGCGCCTGGCGCGCGAATATCTGTCGGCGCTCTATCCGGAGCGGGGCGAAGGCTCGAGCCATGTCTGGGTCTCGCCCGGGCGGCTGACTGAGATGCTGCGGCGGGCCTGGTCCCTCAACCACCATCTGCCCGATCACAACCTCGTCGGCCAGGGCAGCCAGCCGAAGAACCGCAAGGATCATCGTCACCACGCCATCGACGCCATCGTCGTCGCCGTCACCGACCGTGGCATGCTGAACCGCATCTCCCGCGAGGCCGGCCGCCACGGCCATGAGGAAGCGGGTCGCGTCGCCGCCGACATCCCCGCGCCGTGGGACGGCTTCTCCGACGAGGTCGGCCGCGTCGTGCGCGCCGTCACCGTCAGCCACCGGCCGGACCACGGCACCGCGAGCAAGGCGGGTCTCTCGCGGCAGAGGGACGCCACCGCCGCCCGTCTGCACAACGAGACCGCCTACGGGCTCACCGGCGAGAAGGATTCGCGCGGGCTCGACATCGTCGTCACGCGCAAGACGCTGTCCAGTTTCAAGAAGGCGGCCAACCTCAAAGCGATTCGCGACGAGGATCTCAGGGCGAAGCTCAAGGACTGGACCGCCGGCAAGGAGGGCCCGGCCTTCGAGCAGGCGATGCGAACCTTCGGACACCCGGACCTCGGACCGCGCTCCTTTCCCGGCATCCGCCGCATCCGCGTCGTCGAGCCGCTTTCGGTCATCCCGATCAGGGACCGCGATGGCCGCGTCTTCAAGGCCTACAAGGGCGATTCGAACCATCGCTTCGACATGTGGGAGCTGAAGACCGGCAAATGGAAGGACGAGGTCGTCTCGATGTTCGAGGCGCACCGGCGCGACTGGGCCTCGCCGCTGCGGGCCGCCAATCCGACCGCCCGCAAGGTGCTTTCGCTGCGGCAGAACGACGTCGTCGCGATCGAGCGCGGGAATGGCCGCGAGTTGATGTGCGTCGTCAAATTTTCTGCCGGGGCGCTCGTTCTGGCGCCGCCGCAGGAGGCCGGCAGCCTCAAGGGTCGCGACGCCGACAAGGACGATCCCTTCCGCTACGTCTACGGCTCGGCCAGCTCGCTCCAGCGCTGGAGGGCGCGCCAGGTCCGCATCGACGAACTCGGCCGGGTGCTCGATCCCGGCTTCCCGGCGCGCAAGCCGCGAACCGGAAAGCCTCCCGGCAGCGGAGACTGAACATGGAGCGCGTCGTCGACATCGCGACCGACGGCCGCCATCTCGCGGCGCATCGCGGCTTCATGGTCGTCAGCGAGCAGAAGCAGGAGGTGGGTCGCGTCCCGCTGGACGATGTCGCCGCCGTCATCGTCCATGCCCATGGCGTGACCTGGAGCACCAGCCTGGCCGTGGCGCTGGCCGAACGCGGCGCGCCGCTGGTTCTCTGTGGTCCGAACCACGCGCCGGTCGGCGTCTTCCTGCCGCTCGACGGACATCACGGCCAGAATGCACGGATGCGCGCGCAATGGGAGGCGGGGCGGCCGCTCGCCAAGCAGCTCTGGAGCCGCGTCGTCGCCAGCAAGATTCGCTGGCAGGCCGCCGTTCTGGAAGCGACCGGGCGCGAGCGCGCCGCGCTCGACATGCTGCTCCGGCGCGTCCGCTCCGGCGATCCCGACAATGTCGAGGCCCAGGCCGCCCGCCGCTACTGGCCGCTGCTCATGGGAGCGGGCTTCCGGCGTGATCGCGAGGCGCCGGACATCAACGGCCTGCTCAACTACGGCTACACGGTCATGCGCTCGCTGGCGGCGCGGGCGATCGTGGCCGCCGGGCTCCACCCCTCGATCGGCATCCACCACGCCAATCGCGGCAACGCCTTCGCGCTCGCCGACGATCTCGTCGAGCCGTTCCGGCCGCTGGTCGACCTTCTGGCCCTGAAGCTTTCGGAGCGAGGCCAAAGCGATGTCGATCCGGCGACGAAACGCGCCTTCGCGGGGCTGATCGCCCTCGACCTGCCTGGCCCGGACGGCGTCACGACGGTGGCCATGGCGGCGCAGAGGCTGGCGCAATCACTCGCGCGCGCCTTCGAGACGGGAGAGGCATCGGCCCTGCTCTTGCCCGTTCCGCCGAGCGCCATCGAGCTGGCCGGACTGGGTCTGCCGCTGACCCAAGCGATATCGGAAACGCCAATGGACCAGATACCGCGGCAACCATGACCGCCACCCAGCTCAGCGGCTACAGACTGATGTGGATATTCGTGATGTTCGATCTGCCGGTGACGAGCAAGGCGGAGAGCCGGGCCGCGACGAAGTTCCGCGAATATCTGCTCGACGAAGGCTTCGAGAAGAGCCAGTTTTCCGTTTATGCCCGCTTCTGCAACGGCAAGGAGCAGTTCGATGCCTATATGCGCCGGATCGAGTCCAACTTGCCCCAGCGCGGCGACGTCCACATCCTGACATTCACGGACCGGCAATATGAGAATATCGTCAGGTTTTCCGGCCAACGCCGCCGACAGCGCCGCAAAAATCCGGATCAGCTGGCTCTTTTTTGAACGACCCGATACGAAAACCGCTACCCCCGACTGCCCTTATCCCTCATGTTTTCAAGAGGATGAGAGCAGGTCGAGAATAGCAGTTCAGAGATCGCGGTCCAGCGGCAACGAGGGTGACATGACCACCAAGCCCACCGAAAGAATAGCAGTTCAGAGATCGCGGTCCAGCGGCAACTCTGATCTCTTGGGCTACATGGTCCCCGGCAGAATAGCAGTTCAGAGATCGCGGTCCAGCGGCAACTCGGCGAAGGCTGTCGCGGCCTGGATGGGGAGAATAGCAGTTCAGAGATCGCGGTCCAGCGGCAACATCTCCAGCGTGCGCAGCTCCGGTTCGAGGAGAATAGCAGTTCAGAGATCGCGGTCCAGCGGCAACATCTCCAGGCTTATGAGCGCCGGGTGACGGAGAATAGCAGTTCAGAGATCGCGGTCCAGCGGCAACTCGATACCGGCCAGAGCGCGATGAACGTGGAGAATAGCAGTTCAGAGATCGCGGTCCAGCGGCAACACTACAAAGAACACTACATTACCGCTCCTGAGAATAGCAGTTCAGAGATCGCGGTCCAGCGGCAACGGATGCTGGCCTGCGTCGTCGCAGCGCCGGAGAATAGCAGTTCAGAGATCGCGGTCCAGCGGCAACCCGATGGTGATCCAATTCAGCGGATTACGCAGAATAGCAGTTCAGAGATCGCGGTCCAGCGGCAACCGTAACGCGGCCGGGACGGTTGACCGCAATAGAATAGCAGTTCAGAGATCGCGGTCCAGCGGCAACCACTTGCCGATCATGGCGATGCCCTTCTCCAGAATAGCAGTTCAGAGATCGCGGTCCAGCGGCAACTGCGCCAACAGATTTACCAGGAAACCATCAAGAATAGCAGTTCAGAGATCGCGGTCCAGCGGCAACGCGTGGGCAGCGCGGGTGCGCGGGTCGTGCAGAATAGCAGTTCAGAGATCGCGGTCCAGCGGCAACATGAGCGATACCGGCCAGCGCATCACGGTTAGAATAGCAGTTCAGAGATCGCGGTCCAGCGGCAACTGAGCGTTGCTTTGTCAGCCTTCAACACATAAGAATAGCAGTTCAGAGATCGCGGTCCAGCGGCAACGGAAACTGTGTTACGCTGGAAAAAGACTGCAGAATAGCAGTTCAGAGATCGCGGTCCAGCGGCAACCGTAATTCATGTTTGCCAATTTGCGCGGTCAGAATAGCAGTTCAGAGATCGCGGTCCAGCGGCAACCCCTCCCGGCCCCGCAGGTCATAGGCGACGAGAATAGCAGTTCAGAGATCGCGGTCCAGCGGCAACCGGCAAACCATTCGAGCGGCACCTCTGTATAGAATAGCAGTTCAGAGATCGCGGTCCAGCGGCAACGTGAAGATGTGGCGCGCCTCGTCGAGCCGGAGAATAGCAGTTCAGAGATCGCGGTCCAGCGGCAACGTTCGAGTTCTCGGATCGGTTCGGTCCTGTAGAATAGCAGTTCAGAGATCGCGGTCCAGCGGCAACCCCTCCCGGCCCCGCAGGTCATAGGCGACGAGAATAGCAGTTCAGAGATCGCGGTCCAGCGGCAACCGGCAAACCATTCGAGCGGCACCTCTGTATAGAATAGCAGTTCAGAGATCGCGGTCCAGCGGCAACGTGAAGATGTGGCGCGCCTCGTCGAGCCGGAGAATAGCAGTTCAGAGATCGCGGTCCAGCGGCAACGTTCGAGTTCTCGGATCGGTTCGGTCCTGTAGAATAGCAGTTCAGAGATCGCGGTCCAGCGGCAACGCAAAACGAAAACGCTGCAGGTCTCAGCGAAAGAATAGCAGTTCAGAGATCGCGGTCCAGCGGCAACGCCGGCTGCAATTGCAACTGGTATTCAAATAGAATAGCAGTTCAGAGATCGCGGTCCAGCGGCAACCGACAGTCTTGCGATCGCGCCGATCGTTCAAGAATAGCAGTTCAGAGATCGCGGTCCAGCGGCAACTGTTGTCGCCGTTGACGGGCGAAACGCGAAAAGAATAGCAGTTCAGAGATCGCGGTCCAGCGGCAACGCGCATCACGGTTCCTGCATTCAATCAGGCAGAATAGCAGTTCAGAGATCGCGGTCCAGCGGCAACGGTAAATCTGCTGGCGCATGGAAATGGAGTAGAATAGCAGTTCAGAGATCGCGGTCCAGCGGCAACCGGCCGCGTCCAGTGCTCGGCCGCGTTCTAGAATAGCAGTTCAGAGATCGCGGTCCAGCGGCAACGCTCAGCCGTCTCGCGAACAACCTGCGCATAGAATAGCAGTTCAGAGATCGCGGTCCAGCGGCAACCGCGCCGGCGACGGGATGTATCTGACGCTGAGAATAGCAGTTCAGAGATCGCGGTCCAGCGGCAACTCTCTCATGTCAATCGCGATCATGGTCGGCAGAATAGCAGTTCAGAGATCGCGGTCCAGCGGCAACCTGATCTACGGCCGGGTGATGACGGGCGGTAGAATAGCAGTTCAGAGATCGCGGTCCAGCGGCAACGCTGATCCGCCAAGCGCCGCGTTGAATTGTAGAATAGCAGTTCAGAGATCGCGGTCCAGCGGCAACCGATAGTGCAGCGGTGCGTCGCGGACAACCAGAATAGCAGTTCAGAGATCGCGGTCCAGCGGCAACGTCGGAGCTGAAGTCGACGACCGGCGCATCAGAATAGCAGTTCAGAGATCGCGGTCCAGCGGCAACGCGTGCGGCTGATTCCGGACATGAGCGCCGAGAATAGCAGTTCAGAGATCGCGGTCCAGCGGCAACGGCGCGCGTTGCGGCGCGGCTGGAGGCCGAAGAATAGCAGTTCAGAGATCGCGGTCCAGCGGCAACATTTCCCGCCATGCCAGCGCAGGACCGGGCAAGAATAGCAGTTCAGAGATCGCGGTCCAGCGGCAACCGTGTTGGCCACGGCTTGCCGGGCGACGATAGAATAGCAGTTCAGAGATCGCGGTCCAGCGGCAACTCGAGGCGGCGGCCAAAGCCGTCGCCGAACAGAATAGCAGTTCAGAGATCGCGGTCCAGCGGCAACAGACCGCGCATCTGCCTCGAATGCGGAGAGAGAATAGCAGTTCAGAGATCGCGGTCCAGCGGCAACTATGCAGTCCTGCTGGAGTTCGATCCGGCGAGAATAGCAGTTCAGAGATCGCGGTCCAGCGGCAACTGCCCGCCCTCGCTAACGCCCGCCATGAGCAGAATAGCAGTTCAGAGATCGCGGTCCAGCGGCAACTGAACGAAGGCGAACGGCTCGGCCGGACCGAGAATAGCAGTTCAGAGATCGCGGTCCAGCGGCAACTCCGGCGTCAGCGGCCCCCAATCGACATATAGAATAGCAGTTCAGAGATCGCGGTCCAGCGGCAACGATGCGTGGGATAATATGCTTGTCGGCAACAGAATAGCAGTTCAGAGATCGCGGTCCAGCGGCAACGACTACGCTGCCGAGGAGCTTCGGGTCTTTAGAATAGCAGTTCAGAGATCGCGGTCCAGCGGCAACCACCCGACTATCGTTGGCGTAAATCTCGGAAGAATAGCAGTTCAGAGATCGCGGTCCAGCGGCAACGGCACGCGCCGACGGGAGCGCCTGTTCACGAGAATAGCAGTTCAGAGATCGCGGTCCAGCGGCAACCGCTCGCTGCGGCTCTTGCTGGAGACGGTTAGAATAGCAGTTCAGAGATCGCGGTCCAGCGGCAACTCATAGAGCTTGGCGCTGATCTTGCTGCGGAGAATAGCAGTTCAGAGATCGCGGTCCAGCGGCAACTCGCCGTCCGTGTGCTGCTCGTCGAAGGCGAGAATAGCAGTTCAGAGATCGCGGTCCAGCGGCAACTCCTCGAACCACCGCGCGACCCCCCCGCAAAAGAATAGCAGTTCAGAGATCGCGGTCCAGCGGCAACCCCGATCATGATCACGCAGCGGCCGGCTGTAAGAATAGCAGTTCAGAGATCGCGGTCCAGCGGCAACGACACCGGCGCGCGCGAACTCGTGTCCGGGAGAATAGCAGTTCAGAGATCGCGGTCCAGCGGCAACCCCGATCATGATCACGCAGCGGCCGGCTGTAAGAATAGCAGT
>NZ_JBXAQP010000022.1:0-248 GCF_058807355.1 Allobosea sp. GW821-FHT12C12 | reverse complement strand
CAGCGGCAACGACACCGGCGCGCGCGAACTCGTGTCCGGGAGAATAGCAGTTCAGAGATCGCGGTCCAGCGGCAACCGCGTCGCGGTGCGGGACGGGGACGTCTGGAGAATAGCAGTTCAGAGATCGCGGTCCAGCGGCAACTATGGCGCTCGCGCAGCGTCGCGACGATTTAGAGCATGCTGATTTTTAGCGGAATCGGGGATTCGCAAATCGGCTTGATCGTGATTCAAGATGCCTGCCGGGAGAA
>NZ_JBXAQP010000021.1:0-40858 GCF_058807355.1 Allobosea sp. GW821-FHT12C12 | reverse complement strand
GACGCCAATTCGCGTTCCCGACCCATCCGCCGCCCCACCGCTCGCCAAATTCACCAGGTATTCGCGGGCGCCCAGATCATTCTGACGCCGGACGACGGCGCTCTCCAGATCGACGTTCGCGGCGATCTGGCGGGCATCCTGACGATGTCTCTCAAGGGCCAAAAGGCGGCCGCCGCGACCGGATCGCTCAGAATGCAAAAAAGCCGCCCTGGAGAGGCGGCTGATTTGGCATCGCAAGTTGAAATGGTTGCGGGGGCGCGCAACTATCTCAACTTGCTTTATTATTCAAAGGATTATTCCCTCTTGTCACAGATGGCTGCGGCGTCTTGTGGTGGACTGTTTCGCAGCGCTGCGTAGAAGCTACTGCTGCCCGAGATCACCGCTTCGCAACATGGCCCGCCTGCCACAGTGCAGGCCGTTTGGCGGAGCCGCTCTACTCATTCGGCGGAAATCGTCAATTGGCTTGACCTCAAGCCGCTTCCCAAACCTGGTTTAGGATCTTGGCCGCCAACGCTGCCTTGTCCTGCGGAAGGAAACGACCGTAGTGGTTCTGAACCATCTCCGGCGTGTCCTGAATGGCATAGCTCGCCTGCTCGTAAGAGCCAGTCTGCTTGAGGATGTGCGTCGCCAGCACGTCGCGGACGTTGTGAGGGCCGTGCGGCAGCAGGCCCTTGATGGCACCGCGGCCGGTGAACGGGTTGTAGATGCCATAGCGCTGGATGGTCAGCCTCCAGGCCTCGTAGAACGTGGTCTGGTCGTAAGCGGGATCCGTGCTCGTCTGCTTCACTGTCTTGACGAAGAAGGTGCCGGAATCCTCGGCTCCTGAGAGCAAAATCTTGCGATG
The DNA here is from genome assembly GCF_058807355.1 of Allobosea sp. GW821-FHT12C12. Lineage (NCBI taxonomy): Bacteria > Pseudomonadati > Pseudomonadota > Alphaproteobacteria > Hyphomicrobiales > Alloboseaceae > Allobosea > Allobosea sp. GW821-FHT12C12. Next base: position 40,014 of record NZ_JBXAQP010000021.1, on the reverse strand, counting down.
CAGAGTGATGTAGGTCTCGATATGATCATTGAGGCCACCAAGGTTCGGTAGGACCAGCCGGAACGGCTTGCTGCCGAAATATGACGAGTTCGCGTTCTTGAAGGCAACGGCCGGGATCAGAACCTCCCATCCGCCATCCCTGTCACTCCATCGCAGCTCGCCCCGCTTCATGTCCTCAAGCTGGCGTTCCGAGCGTGGCAACTGGCCGCGTGGGCAGACCATCAGCTGCCGTAGGTTCTTCTGCCGCAGCCCAAGGTGCAGGCCGAGGCGCAGCAGGAGAAAGGCACGCACGGCTTCTGCGGCGCCGCGCGGATAGCGAGCAGGATCGGGCATCCGCTTCAGGATCTCCTCGGTGATCTTGCGATACTCCCCGACCGGGCTCGGCGCCTCCAATACCGGCATGATCGGCTCGAACGGATCACGGTGAACTCGCGCGACCCGCTGGATCTCCTTGGCCCGGCCGGTGGCGTGCTTGAAGAAGGCGTCACATGCTCCATCCCAATCGTTCCGCGCGCGTTCGATCTCCTCGGGCGAGACCAAGCCCGGAATCGGACGGACGCGGTGGACGAGTTGTCCATGCTGGCGAAGCCAACCGGTCTCCTGGCGCGCCAAGGCAAGTGCAATGCGCAGCATGTCGACTTCCCAGGCCGTGTAGAAGCCACGGCGGCGCTCGCGCCACTGGACGTACCAGTCCCAGACGCCCGGGAAGACGAGTAGACCGAGGGTCAGGTGCTGGAGCGGAACGCCGTATCCGCGGATAGCGCCTTTCGGCGACGCCGCCAGCCCTCCCAACATCAGACCCAAGTGCTCGATCTTCTGCGAGGTGGTTTCCTCGCCCCACACGCCGTTGCGCTGAAGACCGAATGCCGTGAGCGTCGATGTCTTGAAGCGGATCAGACCCGCCATCTTCATGGTGAGTTGCGGCGGCGCATCGACGACGCCCGACAGGAGATCGGGATCGGTCTCAGGCATCCCGCTGTCCTCCGTGTCACTCTGATCGAATCCCCGCACAGGCTCAGTTCGGCCATACGCGACACCCGGGAATCGGATGGCATAGCGCTGTTTGACCGTGGCGGCCTGGAAACGGCGGTAGTCAGTTGCGCCGCTGATGATCACACGCCTGACCCACTCGACAATCTTTTCTCGCTCCGCAAGAGGCAGAGAATTGAAGTTGTCTGGAAGATGCCAGGCCAATCGCCGGCGCTCCGATGGGCTGATATCATCCAGTTCGTGACCTCTGACGGCTCGGCCCTGATGGGGCAACTTCGCCCGGAAATACCCCTCGGGAAGTCGATAACGTCGCTCGACGCGGCGCAAGATTTCCATGCTCTCGACGCTGATCGGCGCCTTCATGCCCTGAACCCAGCTTCGGATGGCCTTGACGTCGAAGCTCTCGTCGGCGCGGACGATGGCCCGGTGCAGGTGCCAATAGCTCTCGCCATGACGTTGCATGTGCAGGGTCAAGGCCTCGCGAAACGTGGCCGGGTCGTCCCAGCGTCCGTCTATCGGCTGAGGAAACTCCTTCACCGGCTTCGGCTTGGCGCCCCGCTTCTGCTTTTGGCGAAACGGCTCCGATTTAGGGGTGGACGCGGGCGATCCGAAAAGATCCGGCTGAAGGTGAGCCCCGCAGACAGACGGTAGCCGCTTCTCTTTCCTCGAAGGCGAGGTAACGTTGTCGTTGCCTGCCGTGACGCGCAAGCGAGGTTCGAGTTCTATTCTGGCTGCGGCATCGAGCGCGCGCACAATTGCGTCGAGCGCCGGCCGAATCTCTTCCTTGATCTCGATCAGCCGCGGATGAACGATGCCGCAATTCTCCGAGATAGCCCTCCAATCGACACCCCTGCCCCTGGCGGGCGGGTATTCTCGATGGGCGATCAAGCTCAGCAGATAGGATTGGAGGCGCCCGGTATCGGCATGCAGGAAAGGCGTCAGACGCTTTCGGCAGAAGTCGGCGATCTTGGCGGAGAGAAGGTGGGAATTCCATTCGGTATGCATATGACGCGATCTGCCACATAGGTTTGTGAGATCGCGCAGCTACCCGATTCGATCGGCATAAGGCTCCATGCGCTGACGTTCGAAAGCAGCCAAAAAGTGGGCGCTACTCAGAGCCCGCCTTGGGCGTGCCCTTCCGGCCTATAGCGGCAATCCGCGCCAAGAACTCGGAGTGGAACGAGCACAATTCCGGATTCGGCAACTTGCGGTATTGCACTCTTAGGCCGAAAGCCTGTTCCTGTTGCCTTGAGCTTGTCGCAATCTATGAAGGATGCAAAATTGACCGCGGCCATTCGAGACAAAATGCCTACTCTGCTCCTCCGCATTGTTGATTTGGTGCTGCGTGCTGCGTCGCAACCTGCCTGCATCCCACTCTCGGACGCGTGGGGCTGCAAGTAGTGCCGCAATCCAAACCGCTGCGCCCCTTTTTTAGCTATTATGGCGGAAAATGGCGCGATGCCGTCAAGCTCTACCCAGCGCCTAAGCATAATACGATCATCGAACCGTTTGCAGGCTCGGCGGGCTATAGCCTACGTCACCATCAGAAGTCGGTAATCCTATACGAGATCGACCCGGTGGTCGTCGCGGTTTGGAAGTATCTGATCGGCGTCAAGCCCAGCGAAATCCTGGCCATACCGGACTTGAAACCCGACGAGAGCTGCGACGATCTTCATGTGGCGCAGGAGGCGCGATGGCTTGTCGGCTTTTGGCTAAACCGTGCCGTGTCGAGCCCACGTAAGTCGCCTTCAGCGTGGATGCGCGCCGGCATCCGTCCGGGCTCATTCTGGGGCGAGCGAGTACGCAACACGATCGCAACCCAAGTCGACGCGATCCGACATTGGGAGGTCCACAACAGTGGCTATATCGAATGCCCGGACGCTCTAGAGGCGACCTGGTTTATCGACCCGCCCTATCAGGTCGCCGGGCGCCATTATCGCTTCGGTTCCGAGATCATTGACTATGCCGCACTTGGCGAATGGTGCCACGCGCGCCAGGGGCAAACCATCGTCTGCGAAAATGAAGGCGCCGACTGGTTGCCGTTCCGGGGTCTCGCGTCGACTAAGACAACGCGAGCCAGTCGCTCGTCCGAAGTCTATTGGTTGAATGATTTCGCCGCCGAGCAGGACGATGACGGACCACAAGACGAGGCTCAATCCAAGACGCAGGCGGATCTCTTCTCAGATGCGGTGCGCAAGGAATGACTGCTCGGACGCGCCTTCTCCACGCTGCGCTGCTACAGGCGTTAGATGGAACAATCGCGTACAATAGTGAGATCGCGCGGAAACCGCTGCTAGTTGATCTGCAGCCCCCCGAGACGCTGCGCCTTAGGGTCTATATGTATTCGCTGGTCGGCGGCATAGGCGAGCGAGCGCGACGTGAATATAAAGTGGTGCTTCGCGTTCCGGCACAGGATGTCGGCGCCTATGGCAGCTTCGACCATTCGGACGGACGGTTCACGTGCGTCATTGGTTATGACGCCGCGCTCGAGCTGTTCGTGCTGTGGGATGCGAGCCTGCACCCGCGTTTCAAGAATGGTGGAAATTTGCAGGTGCGCGAGGATGTTGTTCGCACGGCAGCGGCAGCGGGTAGAGCAGAGGCAGTCCGAACGCTGACCAGTGGTGCCCGTGAAATCGTGCTTGCCTGTCAATCCACAGGCCTACGCGATGCCCTGCGGCGGCGCATCGCGACTACTGGCGGTCTGATGGAGGGCGAATGCCTGACCTAGCCGCTTTAAATCTGCAGGTCGCTTATCACAAAGGTCGCGATGATATCGCGCGCGACTTTTATCTACCTTGCATGAAGCGCACCATACGCTATGACCGGGCGGTCGGCTATTTCCGCAGCACAGCGTTTCTGATTGCTTGGCCCGCACTTAAAGGCTTTATCGCCCGCGATGCAAAAATGCGGGTGCTTTGCTCGCAAGTGCTTGCAGATGAAGATGTTACTGCGCTCGAGCAAGGCTATACGGCCCGCGCCGATGCGGTACTCGGCGCCCGACTGCGCGCGGAAGTAGCCTTGATGCTCGGAGACCCAATGCTCCGCGATCCCGCCAGGGTGCTCGCTGGACTGGTGGCGAGCGGGACTCTCCAACTCCAAATAGCAATTCTGCGCGCGTCGGGCTCAGCATCCGCGCAAGCGCGGATTTTTCACGACAAGCTCGGCCTCTTTCATGATGCGGCGGGCAATATCGTCGTCTTCAAGGGATCGATGAACGAGACTTGGTCTGGCCTGGCGGCCGACGGGAACCTTGAGTCGATCGATGTTGCGGCGAGCTGGCTCGGCGGGCGCGATCTGGAGCGCTGCCGGGTCGAGCAGGCCTATTTCGACGATCTATGGGCGCGCCGCTATCCGGGATTGCTCGTGCGGCCTTTTCCCGAAGTTGCACGCGAGGAACTCACCCGCGCAGCGCCTGCCGATCTCGACGAGGCGATTGATCGGCTGATCGCGCTCGAGCGCTCGAGCGCCGATGCTCGCGGTCGTGTGCTCAAATCGCACCAAGCGCTCGGGCTTGCCTCCTGGGCAGCCAATGACCGGCGCGGTATTTTGGCTTTCGCAACGGGTGCGGGCAAGACCTTCACTGCGATCACCGCGATCCGCGAGGCGCTCTCTCGCTTTGGTGAAGCGATAATGGTCGTAGTGCCTGACCGCACGCTGTTCGCGCAATGGGACAAGGAGTTGCGAGAGACACTCGCCGATCTCGATCCGCGCATCCTGCGTGCGGGGGCCGGGCATAGTGGTTGGCGGAGGAACCTCAGTTACTGGACCCAGCCAAGCGACCAACCCCGCCTGGTTCTTGCAACCATCAAGACTGCGTCGAGTGCAGATTTTCTCGGGCGCCTGGCCGGCGGCCCCAAGCTGATGCTGGTCGCCGATGAGGTACATCGCCTTGGATCGGTCCAGCATCGTCAATTGATGTGCGAAGATCGGTTTGGCGCGCGTCTGGGATTGAGCGCGACGCCGGAGCGTTTCGGTGATCCCGCGGGCACGTACGCGATCCTCGATTTCTTCAAGGCCATCCTGACGCCGCGCTATAATCTTGTCGATGCGATCCGCGACAGTGTGCTCACGCCCTATTTTTATCGTCCCCACGGCGTCGAACTTGAAGCGGATGAAGCGAAGGCCTGGCATGCAGCCAGCCAAGAGATCGCGCGGCTGCGGGCGCGTCAGTTGTCCGGCGATGCATCGCCCAATCTTGGCCAACGGCTTCAGCAAGCACTCTTTGCGCGGGCGCGGATCGTTAAGCAGGCGCGCTCCAAGGTCCGTCTGGCCGTTGACATTCTCCGTGGACACTATCGGTCCGGCGAACGCTGGTTAATCTATTGCGACGACGGCAGGCAGCTTGCCGAGGTCGACGCCGCCCTTGCGGCAATAGGCATCAACACGGTTCCCTATCATTCAACAATGGCTGGCGATCGTGCTGCGACCTTGCGATGGCTTGAGGTCCGCGGCGGTGTCGTCACTGCGATCAAATGCCTCGACGAGGGAGTCGATGTGCCTTCGATCACTCATGCTTTGATTCTTGCCTCATCGAAGAACCCGCGCGAGTTCATCCAGCGCCGCGGGCGGGTGCTTCGGCGCGCCGAAGGTAAGGCACTCGCCTATATCCATGATGCTATCGTGTTGCCGCCCCTAGAAGAAGACGCCGCCCGTGCGGACGCAGACGTGATGACCGCGGGTGAGCTTGCGCGCGCGATCGAATTCGCGTCATTTGCCGCGAACCCGGCCGCTGGCGCGGACCTTGAGCGATTCGCGGTTCGCGCGGGCATCGATTGGGAGCAGCTGGGTCAAGCCGGAGAAGAAGATGCGCAAGACTGACCTCGAGGGCATCCGCGCAGTAATCCACCGCGTTCGAGCGGAGCGCTTTGCGGATCTGAGCGAGACGTTTCTTGATGCGGTACTCGACATTGAAGCAACATCAGTCGAGGACGATGCCGGTGCGCAACGCCGCATCCGTGAGGCCGTCGCACAACTTGATGAGCAGGTCTGATGCTTCGGCTAAACCAGCTCGAAATCGAAGGTTTCGGACCTTTTGCCGACCGACAGATCGTCAAGTTCCCGCCTGGCGACGGCGTTGTCGTGATCTATGGCGAGAATATGCGCGGCAAGACCACGCTGCTCAATGCGATCCGCTATGTCTTTTTCGGCCGGGTGTTGGGCCGCGCCCGGCGCGAGCGTCATATCCATGTCCTGTCGAATCGCGAACGCGCCGCGCAGAACAAATTCGGGTTCAGCGTAACGCTCAGTTTCGACTTCGATGGTGATGGCTATGAACTGTACCGTAGCCACCGTCCAAGAGTTGCGCAACCTTCGACTGACAGCGACTATCAAAGCGAAATACTGCTTAAGCGTGGACGCGACGTGCTCAGCCAACAGGATCTTGAGCGTGTGCTCGCCCAAATCTTTCCCTGGGAGATTTCACGCTTCTTCCTGTTCGATGGCGAGTTGCTTCAGGAATACGAAGAACTTATTATCAACGATAGCGAGAGCGGCCCCCAGATTTCGAGTGCCATTGAGCGCATTCTGGGCGTCCCTATCCTAAAGGCGGGACGCCGCCACCTGCGCACTCTCGCCGAAGAAGCGCAGCGCGATGTTGCTGCGGAAGCATCTCGACACACTGATACCGCCATCCTGGGCAATGCGTTGGCCCAAGCGATCACAATCCGACAGGCGCAGCGAGGTGAGCTCGAGCGGCAGGAGCAGGAACTGGCCGATCTCAACAAGAAGAAGATCGAACTCGACGAGAGGTTAACTTCGAACAGTCGTGCCGCCGATCTGATGGCGCGTCGACAGGATGCGCTCGATAGGGCAGTGGCAGCGGCCAAGGAACAAGGCCCGCTGCGGACCGAGGTCAAGCGATTAATGGCTGAGGGTTGGCGCGCAGTAGTGCTGCCGCCGGTCCGGCGCCTGCGCGAACAAGCGACCGCGTCGCTCGGCGAGTTGCTTGATGCCAGCGTGCTCGACTTGCGCGCCCGCGCGATTGCAACAGGGCATTGCGATGTATGCGAGCAGACGGTTGGTGAAGACACGCGCGCTAAACTCCGCGCCGGGCTGCAACAAACCGCTTCCCCTACCAGCATAGCTGCGCTGGCACAGCTGCGTGCGCTTAATGGTTTTAACGACACGGACGTTTCAGGCGAAGTGCGCCAGCTTGTCCGTCGAATCGAAGCCTTGCAGGTCGAACAACAGCACCGGACCGAAGAAGCAGGCGAGCTTCTCGGGCAGTTGGCCGATTCCGATCAGGAGTCGGTGCGCAGCACCAGCGCAAACCATGCAGAGGTGCTCAAGCATATTGGCATCGTTGAGAAGGGAATCGAACAACAGCGCGCCGCACTAGAGGAGCAGGAGCGCGTCGTCGAACGGCTCAATCGGCAACTCCAGCAGCGATCTTCACCAGGAAACCTCGCGGGCCTCGAAAGTCGTGCGAAGCTGCTCAGCGACAGCGAAGCTGTGTTCGATGCGGCGATTCAAGAATACAAGCAGGATCTCCGCATGCGCGTGGAGAAGAGTGCAACCGAACTATTCCTCGCCATGAGCACGGAACGTACCGATTATGCCGGACTGCGGATCAACGAGGACTACGGCCTCACCATTCTTCACCAGGACGGCACCCCGGAGGATGCTCGTTCGGCGGGAGCTGAGCACGTGGTAGCCTTGTCGCTGATGGGTGCGCTTCAACAGAACGCGCCGTTACGCGGGCCTATCGTCATGGACTCGCCTTTCGGTCGCCTTGATGATGGACACACCTCCAACGTGTTGCGAGGACTGTATCGAATGGCGAGCCAGGTCATACTGCTCGTGTATGAAGCGGAAGTTGGGCGCGGACGCGCGCGTGAGCTACTTGGATCTCGGCTGCTTGCAGAATATGAGCTCCGTAAGATCAACAGCCGGCGGACCGAAATCGTCGAGGTCCAGCAATGAGCGAGCAGGACCGCCGTAGCATTGGACTCACCCCCGAGTCTCAACGCCTAATGGATGAGATCATGCATCTCGATTGGTTCAACGAGCAGCAGGATGTCGCTCGATTGGCCATGGCTTGTGCGTTACGTGCCGATCTCACACCAAGCAGCACCCCAGGAGTTGATACGCGCTGGAACAGCGGCTTGTTCGATCCTTCGGGCGATCTTATCGCGTTGGTCGGCGCCTTTCATCCCACCATCACCACACCGGTGCGTGCGGCGGAATCCTTAGTAAATTCAGGCCTGCGCATCATTCATGAACGGCTTGTTGCCCGAGGAGATGCGCTTGATGCATTGCTGACGTAGATGTCGACAGCCTACTTCATAGGGGTCTCGGCCCTCCTGCGACCATCGCCTTCCAAATGCTGCGATCAGCTTCGATAGTTATGCGAACCGGCCATGTTGGCCTTGCTCATTGAAGGAATCGATTGGCGGCGGACGGTCGCCCCGGAACCGGTCAGGCGCCCTGAGGCTGTCTCCCCGCCTTCACCGACTTCGGCATCAAAAGCCTGGCCGACTTCATCCGCGAGCACAAAGCCAATCGTGGCGACAGCAAAAACCGCGGCGGGCAAAAGCCCGGGTCATGACCGGACGCTTACGTTTGAAAGACCGGGTTCTCCGCCCTTCCCAGCGAAGAGCCGTCACGCCCGCCCGACCTGCCCGACCACGTTCCACGGAGGCTTTCCCTCGAGGACACGCATGGCATTGCGGGCGACCGTTTCGCGCATCTCGATTTCCGCTTCACGTGAATAGTATGCCGTGTGGGGATTGATCAGGCAGCGCCCCGCCAACCACGGCTCGCCATTGCACCAGGCGTCGATCAATCTGCCGGCTTTCGGCGGCTCGTCAGGAAGCACATCCAGGGCGACCGCCGCGAGATGTCCGGATTTCAGCGGCTCATAAAGTATGTCGAGGTTGGCGATGACGCCGCCCCGGGCCGTGTTCACCAGCATCGAACCCGAGCGCATCCGTTCGATGAAGTCTTCATCGATCATGCCTTGCGTCTCCGTTGTGAGCGGCGCGTGGAGACTCACGATGTCCGTCTCGCGGAGCAGATCATCGAGCTCCTCGGCGCGCCGACAGCCGAATACCTTCTCCTGGCCTTGGGGCAGATAAGGATCATAGAAGATCGCCTGGAAGCCGAGCGTCCGGCATTTGAGCAGGGCACGGCCACCAATTCGCCCTGCCCCGATCATCCCAACGGTCAAGGTCGAGGTCCGGCGGATCGCCCGGTTCACGTTCTGCTGCCAGGTCGAGGGCAAGCCGGCGGCGAGCGCATCATACGCCAGGATTCCCCGGGACAAGGCAAAGATCATCGCCACGGCCGTGTCGCTCACCTCCTCGACACCATAGGCGGGATTGTTGCAGGCGATGACGCCATGCCGGTCCGTCGCGGAGAGGTCGATGTTTTCGTAACCAACGCCGTATCGGATCACAGCTCGAAGCTTCGGATGCTCTTTCAGGAAGCGGTCATCCACGCGTTCCCGCCATACCAGCGCGACCTCGATGTCGCGATGCCGATGCGGGGCATAGGCTCCGCCCAGAATCGCGCGCTCGAGCGATGGCTCCGCGATGTGAGAAGTGATCCAGACGGACTCTTTCATGCGGTGAAAAGAAAGCGCTTTTTCCCCCGAGCCCAATATTTTGAGCGACTACCTACGGGAGCCGCTTCGAATTGGACCGTGCGCGAAGCGGGATGCCCTATGGCGCCAACGAGAATCGGGCCAACGGTCCGAGGCATGATGGGGAAATCAGATGTTCGCTCCTTCCCGGCGGGACTTCGCGCTCGGCTTGTCCGCCACGCTCCTCCCCGTGACTGCACGTGCTCAGCAGTGGCCCGAAGGCGTCACCCAGATTACCGTACCATTCGCGGCTGGCGGATCAGTCGATGCCATGGGGCGCATCGTCGCCGACGGGCTTCGGGAACGCACCGGTTCCAACTTCATCGTCGAGAATCGGCCGGGCGCGTCCGGTAGCATCGGTGCCAATGCCGTCGCCAAGTCCCGCCCCGACGGCAAGAACTGGCTGCTGACCTTCGACACGCATGCGGTCATCCCCGCCCTACTTCCACGGCTGCCGTTCGATCCGAACAAGGACCTCGTCCCGGTTCTACTGATCGGGTTCGCTCCGATGGTCATCGTGACCAAGGCTGACAGCAAGATTGGGACCATCGACGATCTCATTGATCGCGGGCGTAAGGGCAACGTCAATTACGGAACGGGTGGTCCCGGGACACTGGCGCATCTGGCGATGACCTTGCTCGCGAAATCCGCGAACGCCAATCTTCAGCATGTCGCCTATCGCGGCGGCGCGCCGGCGGTCAACGACGCGATCGCGGGTCATATCGATGCCTTTGCGGGATCCGTAACGATCGTCGCCGAGCACGTGAAGGCCGGTACGCTGAGGATCCTCGCCCAGACCAGCGCGGAGCGATCACCCTATCTTCCCGATATCCGCACTCTCAAGGAGGCTGGCTACGAAGGGATCGATGCGAAGTCCTGGTGGGGCATCTTTGCGCCCGCGGGAACGCCGGCCGCCATTCTGAAGGCATTCAACGATCATGCAGCCGCCGTATTCAAGGACCCGAAGGTTCAGAAGCTTCTGGTCGAAGCCCAGCAGGTCGAGCTCGCACTCCTGCGGGATGCCGATTTTGCGACATTCTACCGTGACCAGGAGAAGCGATGGGGCGCGGTCGTAAAGGAGTACAACATCACGGGCGGGTGAGAATAACTCTCTCGGCGACCAGCTTCAGGACCTTCTTAACCATGACTTCACCGAACCCCTTAGCCGACGGCGGCATCGCGATCCCGCAAGCCTCCTTAAGCTATCCGGCGAGCGGTGCCGGCTTCGCCGCATGGGCAATCCTTTCAGTCTCAACGTGTTGCCGAACGATCTCGATGAGGGCGGTGAGAGCGGGATTCTGATCGTTCGTGTTCCACGCCATGCCGATCGTCACCACGTCCACGTTCTGAATCAACGGCCTGAACACGACCTTGGCAGGGCTGAGGCTGCTGATGCTGTTCGGCACGAGAGCTACTCCGAGGCCACAGGTCACGAAGGCGATCTGAGAGACGACGGCAGCGGCCTCGTGAAGGATATGCGGCGAGAACCCCGCTCTGACGCAGGCCGCTATGATGCTGTCGTAGTAGAATGGGCTAATGCGCCGCGGAAATAAGACCATGGGCTCGCCCGCCAGGTCGGCGAGGTCGATTTTCTGCCTCTGAGCGAGCTTGTGTTCCAACGGGATGGCGGCGACGAGCTGATCGCTGACGATCGGTTCGGTCGAAATGTCGGGAAGCGGATTTCCGATGCGTCCGAACACGATGTCGATCTGACGTCCGCGCAAGGCGTCGATCGCCGCCGCGGTGTCCAGTTCCGTTATCGAAAGCGTTGTCCGATCAAATCTCTGGCGAAAATTTCGGGTCACCTCCGGCAGGATGGTGAGCATAGCCGAAGTGATCGCGCCAACGGAGAGAGAGGCTGCCCGTCCGGAACGAGCCTCAAGGACCAAGCTCTCAATCCGCTTCGCCTGATCCGCGAGCCGCTGAACCGAAGGGAGGATCGCTTCGCCCTCGGGCGTGAGAGCAACCCCTCTCTGCGATCGGTCGAAGAGGCGCACCCCCAGGACCCGTTCTAGAATTTGAATCTGCTGGCTGAGCGGCGGCTGGGAGATACCGAGCTTTTCGGCCGCTCGACCGAAATGCCGCATCTCGGCTACTGCCAGAAAATACCACAACTGTCGGAGGAGGCGAAAATCGATCACGGGCCATATGTTTTGTATATCGACTGGGGTTGTCAATAGGATTGGGAAAACCCCCTCAAGCCATGAAATGTGCGCCAACACGCACTCAATGGGCTTGAAAGATGCTGGACAGGCTAAGAAAACTCGATACTTGCACCGTATCCGACGGGTTGGACACCCTCGGTCTGGCTGGCGCCACGATCGGAGTGCGTCCGCTTTGGAAGTGCCCGAAGATCGTAGGGCGCGCGATGACCATCCAGGCCGGCCCCAAGACGAGCACGGCGCCCACCGATCACCTCAATACGCCCGCGATCGAAGCAGGCGGCCCCGAGACCATCCTCGTGATCGCGAACGACGGGCGGGAGGACGTCTCGTGTTGGGGCGACATCGTGTCGAATGCCTCGATCGCCAAGGGCATCCGCGGCGTCGTCATCGACGGCGCCTGCCGCGATATCGACGCCAGCGAAGAGCTCGGCTTTCCGGTCTTCGGACGGGCGGTCGTGCCCGTCAGCGCCCGCAATCGTATCGTCCAAGTCGACTACAACAAGCCGATCAAGTTCGCGTCGGTATCGGTAGCCCCCGGCGACTACGTCATCGCGGATGGAAGCGGCATCGTCTTCGTTCCTGCGGATCGCATCGCCGAGGTGCTGGATATCGCGGAACGCATCGCAAGGAAGCAGAGCGCCATGGTCGCGGCCGTGCGCGCCGGGCGTTCAGTCGTTGAAGTAATGCACGATCGGGAATTTGAGAAGGCGGCCCAGGGTTCGGCCTGAGCGCGGCTCCTGCCCACTCGCGAGCGGCCATTCGGGACGGGTCGCGAGACGATCTTGAGGCTCGGTCTTCAAGAGCCGAGCCCCGGGAACTTACCACAAGATCGACGAGCACCCATCAGGTGCCGCGACGTGCCAGCGAAATGAGCTGGCACACCCATCAGAGAGGGAAATCACATGAAGAAGTCGATGTTCAGGGCTACCTTGGTCGTTGCCGCGACCGGTGCCTGGATGGGCGGAGCGCTCGCCCAGGAGCTCACGGGCACGCTGAAGAAGATCGCCGACACGGGAGAGATCGTGGTCTCGTATCGAGACGCATCAATTCCGTTTTCCTATCTCGACGGGTCACAGAAACCCGTCGGCTACGCGTTCGAACTCTGCAATCTCGTCGCGGATGCCATCAAAGCCAAGATCAACAAGCCCGACACCAAGGTCCGGTACGCGCTGGTCAGCTCGGCCACGCGCATCCCGCTGCTGCTCAACGGCACGATCGATCTCGAGTGCGGATCGACCACCAACACCGCCGAGCGCCAACGCCAGGTCGCGTTCTCCAACACATATTTCGTTGCGAGCAACCGGATTCTCGTCAAGAAGGCGTCGAATATCAAAAGCCTCGAAGACCTTCGCGGCAAGACGGTGGCCTCGGCCGCAGGCACGACCAACATCAAGCAGATCACGGAGATCAATGCCGAGAAGAAGCTCGGCATGAACGTCATCGCCGGCAAGGATCTGGCGGAAGCCTTCCTACTTCTCGAATCCGATCGCGCCTCGGCTCTCGTCCAGGACGATATCTTGCTGTCGAGCCTGTCGGCGAGCTCCCGCGCGCCGAAGGACTACGTGATCATCGGCGAGCCGCTATCCTTCGAAGCGTATGCGCCGATGGTCCGCCGCGAGGACGCTCCTTTCAAGACGGCAGTGGATGAGGCCGTGGCGAAGCTCCTCACCGGGGGCAAGGCCGAGGAACTCTACAAGAAGTGGTTCCAGGGACCGATCCCGCCCAACAACGTCAACCTAGACCTCGCCATGAGCCCCTCGCTCAAGCGGGCAATGGCCAACCCGACCGATTCCGACGCGGCCGCGGCCTACAAGTAATCGCTCTCGACGCCTTGCAGCTCAAGAATCGGCCGGGACCATGAATTACGCTTGGAGCTGGGGCATCTTCTTCGAACCTGCCCCGGACGGATCACCGACCTATGCGCACATGATCCTGGCCGGTTTGAACCGGACGATCATCATCGCGGCGTGCGCCTGGACGCTCGCCCTGCTTATCGGCATCCCGATCGGGATACTGCGCCATATCGGCGGCGCGGCCGGATATCTCGGCCGGGCCTATGTCGAGTTATTCAGGAACATCCCCCTGCTGGCGCAGATGTTCCTCTGGTACTTCGTCTTGCCGGAGTTCCTTCCGGAGCCTCTCAAGACCTTTTTCAAGCAGTCGCCCTCCGCCCCGCTGATTCTCGCGACGCTTTCACTCGGCTTCTACACGGCGGCACGAATTGCCGAACAAGTCCGCGCCGGTCTGAACTCGATTCCCCCAGCGCAAGCTGCCGCAGGCGCCGCGCTCGGCCTTCGCCGTGGCCAGACCTACCGTTATGTCCTGATCCCCAGGGCTTTTCGCGTCATCTTGCCATCCCTGACCTCGGAATCGATCAATATCGTCAAGAACTCCGCCGTCGCTCTCACCATCGGCGTGATGGAACTGACGTCGAGTGCGAGAACGATCCAGGAATTCTCATTCCAGATCTTCGAGCCGTTCATCGTGGTCACGATCGTCTATCTGATCATCAACACCATCATCATCTCCCTGATGAAGCTCATCACTCGCCGGACGGCCGTGCCTGGCATCGGTTCATCCTTGCCGAGGAGTTCTTAAGATGAGCTTCGATTTCAAGGTCATCCTCGACAACATCGGCTACCTCTTCCGCGAGGGGATGGCCTTCACGGTGACATTAACGCTGGTCGCGGGTTGCTTGGGATTCGTCCTCGGGATCGGCCTGGCGGTGGCCCGTGAGTCACGCAGCCGGATCGCCTCCTTCCTGGCCGGTCTCTACGTCGACGGGTTCCGGTCGCTGCCGCTCGTTCTCGTCATTTTCTGGTTCTTCTTTCTCGTGCCGCTCGTCCTGCAATGGGCGACGGGCGCGGCCAGACCCGTGGCCATCGGGGCGACCTGGTCTGCCTACATCACCTTCACGTTGTTCGAGGCGGCCTACTTCTGCGAAATCATCCGCACCGGCATCAATGGCGTGTCGCGCGGCCAATCCGCTGCCGGGCGAGCACTGGGACTGACCGAGCGCCAGATTTTCTCGTACGTCGTCTTCCCACAGGCAATCCGGAACGCGACCCCGCTCATTCTGACCCAGGTCATCATCCTGTTTCAGGACACGTCGCTCGTATACGTGCTCTCGATCACCGATTTTCTGGGAGCCGCCGGAAAAATCGCCCAGAGAGATGGCCGTCTGGCTGAAATGTATCTCTTCGGCGCCGTCGTTTACTTCGTGATCTGCTTCTCCGCGTCCTCGATCGTTCGGTACCTCGAGGGGCGTCGGCTCAAAACCAGCGCTGTCAAACGGTGAGGTGCTAGCGTGACACCAGTTATCCGTATCGAAGACGTATCCAAGCATTACGGCCCGATCCAGGTCCTTCGGAACTGCAATCTCGTAGTCAATCGGGGCGAGGTCGTGGTCGTCTGCGGTCCCTCGGGATCGGGCAAGTCGACACTCATCAAGACGGTGAACGGGCTCGAGCCGATCCAGGGAGGTCGGATTCTCGTCGAGGATGTCGATGTCGGGTCGGCGGGCTCCGGGCTGCCCCTCCTGCGCGCTCGCGCCGGCATGGTCTTCCAGAGCTTCGAGCTCTTCCAGCACCTCACCGTGCTCGAAAATCTGCTGCTGGCGCAGGTGAAGGTTCTCGGACGCGGCAGGAAAGAAAGCGAAGGCAAGGCAAAAGCCCTGCTCGCGCGGGTGGCCATGCAGGACCACGCGCACAAGTTTCCCGCACAGCTCTCCGGCGGCCAGCAACAGCGCGTGGCCATCGCCCGAGCGCTTTGCATGGACCCGATGCTCATGCTGTTCGACGAGCCGACGTCCGCCCTCGATCCGGAGATGATCAACGAGGTTCTCGACGTCATGACCTCCTTGGCGAAGGAAGGAATGACCATGGTCGTAGTAACCCACGAGATGGGTTTCGCGCGGCGGGTCGCGGATCGGGTCGTGTTCATGGACAAGGGCGAGATCGTCGAGGACACACCAAAGGATACGTTCTTCTCGACCCCGCAATCGACCCGGGCGCGCGATTTCCTCGCGAGGATCATCGCGCATTGAGCCCGCACGGGCCGTCGGTACCGCCTCGACCTTCAACGGCCCGTCTTCCTCCCGGGGAGCAACCAGCCGCCCGGCGGCCAATCGATCGACGAGTCACAGATGCTTCATATCCTCTCCGACCTCAAAACCCGCCGCGAAGGCGCCCGCAAGGGCGGCGGCGAGCGCCGCATCGAGGCGCAGCACAAGCGCGGCAAGCTCACCGCCCGCGAGCGCATCGAACTCCTGCTCGACAAGGACTCCTTCGAGGAGTTCGACATGTTCGTGCAGCATCGCTGCGTCGATTTCGGCATGGACAAGGGCGAGAAGATCCCCGGCGACGGCGTCGTCACCGGCTGGGGCACGGTCAATGGCCGCACCGTCTTCGTCTTCTCCAAGGATTTCACGGTCCTCGGCGGCTCGCTCTCCGAGACGCACGCGCAGAAGATCATCAAGATCCAGGACATGGCGCTGAAGATGCGCAGCCCCATCGTCGGCCTGTTCGACGCCGGCGGCGCCCGCATCCAGGAGGGCGTCGCGGCGCTCGGCGGCTATGGCGAGGTCTTCAAGCGCAACGTGCAGGCCTCTGGCGTCATCCCGCAGATCTCGGTGATCATGGGCCCCTGCGCCGGCGGCGACGTCTATTCGCCGGCGATGACCGACTTCATCTTCATGGTCCGCGACACCAGCTACATGTTCGTCACCGGGCCGGAGGTGGTGAAGACCGTCACCAACGAGACCGTGACCTCCGAGGAGCTGGGCGGCGCCAAGGTCCACACCTCCAAATCCTCGGTCGCCGACGGCTCCTTCGAGAACGATGTCGAGGCGCTGCTGCAGGTGCGCCGCCTGATCGACTTCCTGCCGGCCAACAACACCGTCGGCGTGCCGGAATGGCCGAGCTTCGACGTGCCCGACCGTGTCGACATGAGCCTCGACACGCTGGTGCCGGACAATCCGAACAAACCCTACGACATCAAGGAATTGATCCTGAAGGTCGTCGACGAGGGCGATTTCTTCGAGATCCAGGAAGCCTACGCCAGGAACATCGTCACCGGCTTCGCCCGGATCGAGGGCCGCACCGTCGGCATCGTCGCCAATCAGCCGATGGTGCTGGCCGGCGTGCTCGATTCCGACGCCAGCCGGAAAGGGGCCCGCTTCGTGCGCTATTGCGACGCCTTCGAGATCCCGATCGTCACTCTGGTCGATGTCCCCGGCTTCCTGCCGGGCACGGCGCAGGAATATGGCGGCCTGATCAAGCACGGCGCCAAGCTGCTCTTCGCCTACAGCGAATGCACCGTGCCGCTGGTCACGGTCATCACGCGAAAAGCCTTCGGCGGCGCCTATGACGTGATGGCCTCCAAGCATATCGGCGCCGACGTCAACTATGCCTGGCCGACGGCGCAGATCGCGGTGATGGGCGCCAAGGGCGCGGTCGAGATCATCTTCCGCGGCGGCGATGCCGAGACCATCGCGCGCCAGACCAGGGAATATGAGGACCGCTTCATGTCCCCCTTCGTCGCGGCCGAGCGCGGCTATATCGACGAAGTGATCATGCCGCACTCGACCCGCCGGCGCATCGCCCGGGCGCTCGCCATGCTGCGCACCAAGAACGTCGAGCGGCCCTGGCGCAAGCACGACAACATCCCGCTGTGAGCGGGTGCCAATCCGGGCGGAAATGCCAATGCAGAATGCCGACACTCGATCGGACCGCTTCGAGGAGCTCGGAAGGCTCCTAAACCAGATCGCGGAAGTATGTCCCGATCCGGATCATGCGACCGAGATCATCGATGAAATCTCGCAGTTGCTCTGGCTGGTCAGCAGCCTGGATCCCGAGGCGGAGCAGGTGATCCACGCCTCCGAATACCTCGCCGGGTTCAAAGCCTCCCGATGCTGATCCCTACGATCTTCTATCTCGCCGGGCACTGGCTCGGATCCAAGGAAAAGAACATGCTCGTCGCCGCGAACGCCGCTTCCCCGCTCGTCGATCGGATCTGGCCCGGGACCACTTCTTACCGCTTCATTCGCACGACAATGCTGATCATCATCGGCGTGCTTCTGCTGACGGTATCAGCGCACGTTCAAGTGCCGTTCTGGCCCGTGAAAATGTCCATGCAGACCTTTGCGGTTCTCTGCCTGGGCGTATCCTACGGCAGCCGACTGGGATCTGCCGCGGTCCTCGCGTACCTCACTCTCGGCATTGCAGGCGCACCGGTTTTCGTCAGCGGGGGCGGAGCCGCCTATTTCGGAGGGCCGACGACAGGTTACCTGCTCGGTTTCCTGGTTGCCACGTGGGCCCTTGGCCGCTTCAGCGAAAAGGGGTTGCTGAAGAACGCTCGAAGCACCTTCGCCTGCCTGCTGATAGCGGACGCGATCATCATGACCTGTGGTGCCGTCTGGTTGGCGACGTTGATCGGGTTTGAACGCGCCTTCCATCTCGGCTTCCTGATCTTCGTCCCCGCCGAAGCTCTCAAACTCGCGCTCGCGACGGCCCTCACCCGGGTTTCCCAGCGCGTCCTTTGATTTTCCGGCGACGGTTGCCGCGCCGCATCTTGAGAAGCTATTCATGTTCACGAAAATTCTGATCGCGAACCGTGGCGAGATCGCCTGCCGCGTCATCAAGACGGCAAAGCGCATGGGCATCGGGACGGTGGCGGTCTATTCCGATGCCGACCGCGATGCGCTGCATGTCGAGATGGCGGACGAGGCCGTGCATATCGGCGCCGCCCCGGCCGCCGAATCCTATCTCCAGATCGACAAGATCATCGCCGCCTGCAAGCAGACGGGTGCCGAAGCCGTCCACCCCGGCTATGGCTTCCTCTCCGAGCGCGAGGCCTTCGCCACGGCGCTGAAGGAGAACGGCATCGTCTTCATCGGGCCCAATCCCGGCGCCATCGCCGCGATGGGCGACAAGATCGAATCGAAGAAGGCGGCGGCCGCCGCCAAGGTCTCGACGGTTCCCGGCTTCCTCGGCGTGATCGAGAGCCCGGAGCACGCGGTCAAGATCGCCGACGAGATCGGCTATCCCGTGATGATCAAGGCTTCGGCCGGCGGCGGCGGCAAGGGCATGCGCATCGCCCATTCGGCCGGCGAGGTCGCCGAGGGCTTCGCCCGGGCGAAGTCGGAGGCGGCGTCCTCCTTCGGCGACGACCGCGTCTTCGTCGAGAAGTTCATCGTCGACCCCCGCCATATCGAGATCCAGGTGCTGGGCGACAAGCACGGCAACGTCATCTATCTCGGCGAGCGCGAATGCTCGATCCAGCGCCGCAACCAGAAGGTGCTGGAGGAGGCGCCGTCGCCGCTGCTCGACGAGGCGACCCGCCGCAGGATGGGCGAGCAGGCGGTCGCGCTGGCCAAGGCGGTGAACTACGACAGCGCCGGCACGGTCGAGTTCGTCGCCGGCCAGGACCGTTCCTTTTATTTTCTGGAGATGAACACCCGCCTGCAGGTCGAGCACCCGGTGACGGAGATGATCACCGGCATCGACCTTGTCGAGCAGATGATCCGCGTCGCCTATGGCGAGAAGCTCGCGATCAGCCAGGCCGATGTGAAGCTCGATGGCTGGGCGGTCGAATCCAGAGTCTATGCCGAGGACCCGACCCGCAACTTCCTGCCCTCGACCGGGCGGCTCGTGACCTATCGCCCGCCGGGCGAGGGGCCGGATGGCGACGCCACCGTGCGCAACGACACCGGCGTGTTCGAGGGCGGCGAGATCTCGATCTATTACGACCCGATGATCGCCAAGCTGGTGACGCACGCGCCGACGCGCGAGGCGGCGATCAAGGCGCAGGCGCGCGCGCTCGACGCCTTCGCCATCGACGGCATCCGCCACAACATCCCGTTCGTCGCGGCGGTGATGCAGCATCCGCGCTGGATCTCGGGCAATCTCTCGACCGGCTTCATCGCCGAGGAATTCCCTGAGGGCTTTTCCCTGCCGCAGCCGGAGGGCGAGATCGCCTTGCGCATGGCGGCGATCGCGATCGCCTGCGACCATCGCCTGAACAGCCGCAAGCGCCACGTCTCGGCGCAGATGGAAGGCTGGCGCAAGGTCGAGTTCGAGCGCACCCGCATCGTCTCGCTCGGCGGTGAGCGCTTCGAGGGGCAGGTTTCGGAGCAGGGTGGGGCGGTGACGATCGCGTTCCCCGAGCGCAGCCTGACGATCGCCAGCGACTGGCGGCCGGGCGAGCCGGTCTGGCGCGGCACGATCGATGGCGTCGCCATCGCCGCGCAGATCCGGCCGATCCTGAACGGCGTCGCGCTCGGCCATGCCGGCGCCTATGCAAACGCGCATGTCTACACGCCGCGCGAGGCGGAGCTGGCGGCGCTGATGCCGGAGAAGGCCGCGGCCGACACCGGCAAGTTCCTGCTCTGCCCGATGCCGGGCCTGGTCAAGTCGATCGGGGTCACGGTCGGGCAGGAGGTCAAGGCCGGCGAGCCGCTCGCCATGGTCGAGGCGATGAAGATGGAGAACGCGCTGCGCGCCGAGAAGGACGTCACCATCGCCAAGATCATGGCGAAGGAGGGCGATTCCCTCGCCGTCGACGCCGTCATTATGGAATTCGGCTGATGGCGGCTGCCTCACCCGACCTCCCCTATCTCGACGCCTTCCCCGCACCGTCGCGCGACGCGTGGCGCACCGCCGTCGACAAGGTGCTGAAGGGCGCCGATTTCGAGAAGAAGCTGGTCGGGTGCAATGCCGACGGCATCCCCGTCGAACCGCTCTACGCTGCGGCTTCGGGCGAACGCGCCTTCCGGGCCGAGGCCGGGCGCTGGCATGTCGCGGCGCGGCTCGACCATCCTCACGCGGATGAAGCGCAGGCGCTCGCCATGGCCGATCTCGAAGGCGGCGCCGAGATGCTGACGCTCGCCTTCGCCGGTGCCCGCGCCGCGCGCGGCTACGGCCTCATAGCCGACAACGTCGCGATGCTCGACCGGGCGCTCGAGGGCGTCATGCTCGACCTGGTACGGCTGCGGCTCGACCCGGCACCGCAAGGCCGCGTCAATGCTCTGATGCTCGCGGCTCTGATCGAGAAGCGCGGCCATGCCTCCGCCGAGCTCTCGGTGGAATTCGGGCTCGATCCCATCGGTGTTCTCGCCAGCCATGGCGCGCTCGCGGCGCCCTGGCCGGAAGTCGGCCGCCGGCTGGCGACCGTGATCGCGGCGCTGAAGCAGCGCGGCTTCAAGGGTCCCTTCATCACGGTCGACACCCGCCCCTGGCACGAGGCCGGCGCCAGCGAAGCGCAGGAGCTCGGCGCCGCCCTCGCGACGGCCGTAGCCTATCTGCGTGCGCTGGAAGCGCACGGCCTGACGCTGGCCGAGGCGCGCGACGCCATCGCCTTCACGCTCGTCGCCGATACGGACGAATTCCTGACGGTCGCGAAATTTCGCGCCGCTCGCCTGCTCTGGAACCGAGTGCAGCAGGCCTGCGGGCTCAAGCAGAAGCCCGCGACGATCCATGCCGAGACGGCCTGGCGCGCCCTCACCCGGCGCGACCCCTGGGTCAACCTGCTGCGTGGCACCATCGCCGCCTTCGCGGCTGGGGTCGGCGGCGCCGATTCGCTGACCGTCCTGCCCTTCACCGCGGCGCTCGGCCTGCCGGACGCTTTCGCCCGCCGCGTGGCGCGCAATACCCAGCTCATCCTGCTGGAGGAATCCAATCTCTGGCGCGTCGCCGATCCGGCCGCCGGCGCGGGCGGTTTCGAGGCCCTGACCCAGGCGCTGTGCGAGCGAGGTTGGAGCCGGTTCCAGGATTTCGAAGGCGAGCGCACTGAGGATCTGCAAGGCTTGCTTGCGGGTCTCACCAACGGCACTGTCCAGCACAGTCTAGCGGATGAACGCCGCGCCTCCGCCATGGCGGTTGCAACCCGCCGAAGGCCGATCACCGGCACCAGCGAGTTTCCCAATATCCGGGAGGGCCGCGTGACGGTGATCGACATCGCTTCGGTCCCTCCGATTGAGCGGGAGCGTTTGGACAGCCTCGCCGCGCAAGCCTCGGAAGAACGCATCCTCGCCCGCATCCCGGGAGCAGCCGCACACAACGAATCCGTGTCCAGCCCTCAGGGCCCGAGCATTGAAGTCTTGCCTTCGATCAGGTCGTCCGAACCGTTTGAAAGCCTGCGCGACAAATCGGACGCCTCCCCGCAGCGGCCCGTCGTCTTTCTGGCGACGCTCGGCTCCATCGCCGCCTTCACCGCGCGCGCCGGCTTCGCCCGCAACCTGTTCGAGGCCGGCGGCCTCGCTGCTCCAAGCGGCGACGATTTCGCCAGGAGCGGGACCACCGATCTGGAGGCCTTGGTCTCTGCATTCCGTGCCTCGGGCGCGAAGCTCGCCTGCCTATGTGGCTCGGATGCCGCCTACGCCGACGAAGGCGTGTCTTCGGCGGAAGCACTCGCCGAGGCGGGGGCAACCCTCTGGCTGGCTGGCCGCCCGGCTGACGAGGCACCACTCCGAAGGGCGGGCGTGTCGCGTTTCGTCTTCGTGGGATGCGACGTCATCGAAACCCTGGAGTACGCCCAAGCTCTCGCCGGAAATGGGAGCAAGCCATGACCGCGATCCCGGATTTCACGAAGCTCGCCTTCGCCGACACCGTTGCCGGCACGAGCGCGCCGCAGGCCAGCGGCGAGCCCTGGCAGACGCCGGAAGACATCCCGGTCAAGCCGCTCTACACAGTTGCCGATCGCGACGGCCTGCCTTTCGTCGATACCCTGCCGGGCATCGCGCCCTATCTGCGCGGCCCCTACCCGACCATGTACGTCAACCAGCCCTGGACGATCCGGCAATATGCCGGCTTCTCCACGGCGGAGGACTCCAACGCCTTCTACCGGCGCAACCTCGCCGCCGGCCAGAAGGGGCTCTCGGTCGCCTTCGATCTCGCCACCCATCGCGGCTATGACAGCGACCATCCGCGCGTCGGCGGCGATGTCGGCATGGCCGGCGTCGCGATCGATTCGATCTACGACATGCGCACGCTGTTCTCCGGCATCCCGCTCGACCAGATGAGCGTATCGATGACGATGAACGGCGCCGTGCTGCCGGTTCTGGCGCTCTATATCGTCGCAGCGGAAGAACAGGGCGTGCCGGCGGCCAAGCTCTCGGGGACCATCCAGAACGACATCCTCAAGGAGTTCATGGTCCGCAACACCTATATCTACCCGCCCTCGCCCTCGATGCGGATCATCGGCGACATCTTCGCCTACACCTCGGCGAACATGCCGAAGTTCAACTCGATCTCGATCTCCGGCTATCACATGCAGGAGGCCGGAGCGACGCAGGACCTGGAGCTCGGCTACACCCTCGCCGACGGCGTCGAATACATCCGCGCCGGCCAGCAGGCGGGCCTGGGCGTCGACGTCTTCGCGCCGCGGCTCTCCTTCTTCTGGGCCATCGGCATGAACTTCTTCATGGAGGTGGCGAAGCTCCGAGCGGCGCGATTGATCTGGGCCAAGCTGGTCAAGGATTTCGGGGCGCAGAACGAGAAATCCCTTCCCTTGCGCACCCATTGCCAGACCTCGGGCTGGTCGCTGACGGCGCAGGACGTGTTCAACAACGTGCCGCGCACCATGATCGAGGCGATGGCGGCGACGCAGGGGCACACCCAGTCGCTGCACACCAACGCCCTCGACGAGGCGCTGGCCCTGCCGACCGACTTTTCCGCCCGCATCGCCCGCAACACCCAGATCGTGCTGCAGCAGGAGAGCGGCACGACACGGATCATCGATCCCTGGGGCGGCTCCTATTATGTCGAGCGACTGACCGCCGAACTCGCCGCCAAGGCCTGGGGTCACATCCAGGAGGTCGAGGCGCTGGGCGGCATGGCCAAGGCGATCGAAGCCGGCATCCCCAAGCTCCGGATCGAGGAAGCCGCCGCCAAGACCCAGGCGCGCATCGACGGCCGCCAGCAGGCGATCATCGGCGTCAACATCTACAAGCCGGAGAACGAGGCGGCGATCGACGTGCTCAAGGTCGACAACGCCTCGGTCCGCGCCCAGCAGCTCGACAAGCTCCGGCGACTCAAGGCCGAGCGCGATGAGGCGGAGACGCAAGCGGCGCTCACTGCCCTCACCAATGGCGCGCAAGGCGACGGCAATCTGCTCGACCTCGCGGTCAAGGCGGCGCGGGCCAAGGCCACCGTCGGCGAGATCTCGATGGCGATGGAAAAGGTGTTCGGGCGCCATCGCGCCGAGATCAAGGCGATCTCGGGCGTCTACAAGCGGGAGGTCGGCGAGATGAACCCTGCCGTGACGCGCGTGCAGTTGATGTGCGAGGCCTTCGAGGAGGCGGATGGGCGCCGCCCGCGCATCCTCGTCGCCAAGATGGGCCAGGACGGACACGACCGCGGCCAGAAGGTGATCGCCTCGGCCTTCGCCGATCTCGGCTTCGACGTCGATATCGGCCCGCTCTTCGCGACACCCGACGAGGCGGCGCGCCAGGCGGTCGAGAACGACGTCCACATCGTCGGCGTCTCGTCGCTGGCGGCAGGCCACCTCACGCTTGTGCCGGAGCTGAAGGCGGCGCTCGCCAAGGCCGGCCGGCCCGACATCATGATCGTCGTCGGCGGCGTCATCCCGCCGCAGGATTTCGACGCCCTGATCGAAGCCGGCGCCAGCGCGATCTTCCCGCCCGGCACGGTCATCGCCGACGCAGCCGAGAAGCTCCTGCAGGAGCTCAATGGGCGCCTGGGCTACACGCAGCGCAGCACAGCGGAGTGAAGCCGGGGACTGAGGCTTCGCGCCGCGGCCCGCAAGGAAACAGCCGCAGAACCTAGATCGATATTTTCAGGATATCGCCCTCGCCTGCCAATCGAAATGGACGCGCCCATTCAAAGCGGGAAGATGGTCCCCGTTGTCAGCGAGGGGCAAGATTTCCTCGTCGTAGCTCGGAGAAACCATCGCGGTCGCTTTCATATCGGCTGATCTCATCGGCCCGTCCGCCGAGGGGCATTTGGCGTTCTCGCGCGGGATCGAGTGCCTCCGACGAGAAGGCCCAGCCACCTCCGGTTTTGAAACATCGTCTTCCGCTTTAGCCGCCCCCCGGGGACGGCAAAGCCACGCAGGAAATCAGCATGTCTGGAACGCAAGAGCTAGTGCGGCAATCGGCAGAAGGAACAGCCTCCCTGTTTGCGAGCGTCGCGACCGCCCTCATCAGCGACAACCTTGATAGGTTGCCTGGCGCGGTCGGGCTTCGACCGTTCCATAACGGTCGTCATATGGTCGGAACGGCGCTGACAGTGCGCACGCGTCCCGGCGACAACCTGGTCATTCACCAGGCGCTCGAACTGGTGAAGCCCGGTGACGTCATCGTCGTAGATGGCGGTGGCGCCGTCGATCGAGCATTGATCGGCGAGATCATGGCGGCGATCGCCGCAAAGCGAGGCGCTGCTGGGTTCGTGCTCGACGGAGCCATCCGCGATGCGGCCGACCTCGCGATCGGCGACTTTCCGGTTTTTGCGCGCGCCGCGATTCACCGTGGCCCCTACAAGAGCGGCCCCGGCGAAATCAATGTGCCGGTGTCTATCGGCGGGCAGGTCATCAGCCCTAGAGACATCGTTGTCGGTGACCAGGACGGAGTCGTCGCGTTCGCTCCGGCGCTGGCTGAATCGCTCATCGCTGCGGTCCGGGCACAAGCAGCCAAAGAAGCCGAGATGATGCAGAGCATCGCTGCCGGCACCTACAAAGGCGCCTATGCCAAGTAATCCGTTCGAGCCACCCGGGACGGGGGGCCGTTCAGAACTTCCGGCGCTCGCCAGCGCAGCCTCTCCCGTCGATCGAATTCGAGACATTGGCCACATCGGCCGTCCCCCTAAGGAGACCAGCATGACCAGCAATCCCAAGAAGGCCAGCGCCGAAGATCGCGAGCTCGTCGAGCTGTTTGTTGGCCTGGACACCCCCGGCGTTTCCGACGCTCTGGACAAGCTCGGCCTACACGGTCAGGCCTTCGGCATTCGTCCGCTCGCCGACTATTCCAACGTGATCGTCGGTCCGGCCTTCACCGTCAAATACGTCCCGGCCTCGTCTCCTGCCGGAACGGTCGGCGACTTCATCGATGACGTCGCCGAAGGCGACATCATCGTGATCGACAATGAGGGCCGTACCGACTGCACGGTCTGGGGCGACATCATGACCCAATACTCCGGCATTCGCGGGATCGCCGGAACCGTGATTAACGGCGTCTGTCGCGACGTGAACCGCGCCCTGAACGACAGCTACCCGATCTTCAGCGTCGGCCGTTTCATGCGTACCGGCAAGGACCGAGTCCAGGTCGAGAGCGTGAACGGCACCGTGTCGGTCGGAACCGTCCGCGTGGTTTCGCGCGACATCATCGTGGCGGACTCCAACGGCGTCGTGATCGTTCCGCGGGACCGGGCACGCGACGTCGCCAACACAGCGCGCGCCATCGAGAAGAGCGAGAGCGCGATCCGCGAACGCATCGAGCAGGGCGCAACGATCGGCGAGGCTCGTGCGGCGATGGGCTATCATACGCTTCAGAGGAAGGCGTGATGGCCGCGCCCGCCCTCTCCTTGCCGCCGTCGGATGACGATCAGGCCTTTGGGCTGAATCGCTTCCTGGCCGCCGCGCAACCTTCGGCCACCTACAAGGTCATGGACCGGGTCGCGGCGAAACGTGCCGCCGGAGCGCAGGTGATTTCGCTGAGCGCGGGCGAGCCCGATTTCGATACACCCGAGCACGTGCGGGAGGCCGGTATCACGGCGATCCGTTCGGGACAGACCCGCTACACCCAGGTTGCGGGCCTGCGCCCCCTGCGCGAAGCCATCGCCGAGAAATTTCGGCGCGAGAATGGCCTGGCGGTCGACTGGAGGGATACGCTTGTTTGCAGCGGCGGCAAGCAGGTCATCTTCAACGCGATGGCGGCGACGCTGAACGAAGGCGACGAGGTCATCATCCCAGCGCCATACTGGGTCAGCTATCCCGAGATCGTCCAGCTCTGCGGCGGCAAGTCCGTCGTCGTGCCTTGCGGGCCGGAAAGCGGCTTCAGGCTGACCGCCGAAGCGCTGGAGACGGCGATCACGCCCAGGACACGCTGGATCATCCTCAACTCGCCGTCGAATCCGACGGGCGCCGTTTATTCGCGTGAGGATTTGCTCGCGCTGGCCAAGATCCTGCTGGCGCACCCCCACGTGCTGATCTTCTCGGACGACATCTACGAGCACCTGATCTTCGACGGCGCCGAGTTCCATACGATCGCCCAGGTCGAGCCCCGACTGATCGGGCGCACGTTGACAATGAACGGCGTCTCAAAGGCCTACGCCATGACCGGATGGCGTATCGGCTTCGGCACGGGACCGCACTGGCTCATCGAGAACATGGAGAAGCTCCAGGGCCAACAGACGTCCGGTGCCTGCACCATTTCCCAGCACGCCGCTCTGGCCGCTCTGACCGGGCCCCAGGACTTCGTTCGGGAATCGAGGGAGGTCTTCCAGCGGCGTCGCGACATGATGGTCGAACGCCTCAACCGAGCGCCCGGCCTGCGATGCGACACACCCGGGGGAGCGTTCTATGCCTTCCCGTCCTGCGAGGAGCTGATCGGCAAGACCACGGCCGCCGGCACGAGACTGGGCTCGGACGAGGACGTCGTGAACGCCCTTCTCGACGAGGCCGGTGTCGCGACGGTCCACGGCAGCGCTTTCGGGCTGCCCAGGTTCTTCCGCATCGCCTACGCGCTCGATGACCGAACGCTGGCCCGAGCCTGTGACGCCATCGTCGACTTCTGCAAGGCGCTGAAGCCGTAAGGCGCCAGCCACCGCCCCTGACACAACCGCCGCCTTCCGGCGGCGGCGCAGACCTGCGCCGTGACCAATGAGACGGAGAGCACCGTGAATTCCTTGTCCAACCGGGGAGCTTTCTCCCGCGCCGACGATGCCGATCCCGCGGAAACGACAGACTGGCTGGAGTCGCTGGAGTCCGTAGCGAAGGTCGAGGGAGAGGCGAGAGCACGCTTCCTGCTCGATGCCCTTGAACGACGCGCAAAGGAAATCGGGATCGTCGAGGACAGCCTTCCCTACTCGCCGTACCGAAACACGATCGAGATCGAGAAGCAACCGCCTTTCCCGGGCGATCTGGCGATGGAAGAGCGTATCACCTCGATCATTCGCTGGAACGCGCTGGCGATGGTCGTTCGAGCCAATCGGGCCTACGGCGAACTCGGCGGGCATGTCGCGAGCTATGCGTCCGCGGCCGAGATCTTCGAGCTCGGCTTCAATCACTTCTTCCGCGCCGCGAACGATAAGGATGGCGGCGATCTCGTCTTCTTCCAGCCGCACTCGGCCCCCGGCGTCTATGCCCGAGCCTTCCTCGAGGGGCGTCTGAACGAAGACAATCTGGCGCATTACCGCCAGGAGATCACCGGCGCGGGCCTCTGCTCCTACCCTCACCCCTGGCTGATGCCGGAATTCTGGCAATTCCCGACCGGCTCGATGGGCATCGGCCCGATCAGCGCCATCTACCAGGCGCGCTTCATGCGGTACATGCGCGATCGGAAGCTGCACGATACCGACGAGCAGCATGTCTGGGGTGTCTTCGGCGACGGCGAAATGGACGAGCCGGAGTCGATCGCGGCCCTGTCGCTCGCCGCCCGGGAGAACCTCGACAACCTGACCTTCATCGTGAACTGCAACCTCCAGCGCCTGGACGGGCCGGTGCGCGGGAACGGCCAGATCATCCAGGAACTCGAGAGCCTCTTCAGGGGCGCCGGGTGGAACGTCATCAAGGTTCTGTGGGGTTCGGAATGGGATCCGATCTTCGCGCGCGACACCTCTCACAGCCTGCTGAAGCGTTTCGCGGAGACGACCGACGGCAAGTACCAGACGCTCGGCGCCAAGGACGGCGCCTACAACCTCGTCCATTTCTTCGACGGCGACCCGGAGGTCCGTAAGCTGGTCGCACACATGTCCGACAAGGACATCGACCAGCTCAAGCGCGGCGGCCACGATTTCCGGAAGCTCTATGCTGCCTTCCTCGCCGCGAAGAATACCAAGGGCCGTCCGACCGTCATCCTGGCCAAGACCAAGAAGGGCTACGGCATGGGGGGAGCCGGCGAATCCCGCATGACCGCCCACCAGGCCAAGAAGCTCGACGTCGACGCGCTGCTCGCCTTCCGGGACAAGTTCTCGCTGCCGCTAACCAACGGACAGGTCGAGAACCTGGAGTTCTACCGTCCGGCCGAAGGCTCGGCAGAGATGGAGTACCTGCATGCGCGCCGTCGTGAGCTAGGCGGCTATCTCCCGGCGCGGCGCCGGACTGCGGAAGTCATCACGGTGCCCGCGATGCCGAGCTACGCCGAGTTCGCGCTGAAGGCGGACGGTAAGGAGATGTCGACCACTCTCGCGGTCGTGCGGCTCTTCAGCAATCTGTTGAAGAGCAAGGATTTCGGTCCCCGTATCGTGCCGATCGTTGCCGACGAGGCTCGCACCTTCGGCATGGACAATCTTTTCCGCCAGGTTGGCATCTACTCGCCGGTCGGGCAGCTCTACGAGCCGGAAGATGCCGGTTCGATGCTCTACTACAAGGAAGCAGTCGACGGGCAGCTTTTGGAAGAAGGTATCACCGAGGCTGGAGCGATTTCGTCCTGGGTCGCTGCGGCGACCTCATACAGCGTCCACGGCAAGCCGATGCTGCCGTTCTACATCTACTATTCGATGTTCGGTTTCCAGCGGATCGGCGACCTCATCTGGGCCGCAGCCGACCAGCGCGCCCGCGGCTTCCTGATCGGAGCGACGGCCGGTCGAACCACGCTCGGAGGCGAGGGCTTGCAGCATCAGGACGGCAACAGCCACCTGATGGCGGCGATGGTGCCGAACTGCCGCGCCTACGATCCCACCTACGCCTATGAGATGGCGATCATCCTCGATCACGGCGCCCGACGCATGATGGAGGAGCAGGTCGACGAGTTCTACTACATCACCGCCATGAACGAGGGCTATGCGCAGCCCTCCATGCCGGAGAAGGTCACCGAAGGCATCATCAAGGGCCTGTACTCGCTGAGCGGACCTGCGACCGGACAAGCGGCGGCGCGTCTTCTCGGGTCCGGTGCGATCCTTCCGGAGGTGGTGGCTGCGGCATCGCTCCTGTCGTCGGACTGGGGGATCGAAGCCGAGGTCCTCAGCGCGACGAGCTTCAGCGAGCTGGCTCGCGAAGCCCGCGAGGTCGAGCGTCACCGCATCCTGACGGGAGACGTTTCGGCG
Organism: Allobosea sp. GW821-FHT12C12; assembly: GCF_058807355.1. Classification (NCBI taxonomy): domain Bacteria; kingdom Pseudomonadati; phylum Pseudomonadota; class Alphaproteobacteria; order Hyphomicrobiales; family Alloboseaceae; genus Allobosea; species Allobosea sp. GW821-FHT12C12. The sequence continues at coordinate 10,063 of NZ_JBXAQP010000021.1, read as the reverse complement.
CAAAGCCATGTCGAGCGATTGCTGCCGGGCGACGCACCGATCGTCGCGGCCACCGACTATGTCCGGGCCTATCCGCAGCTCATCGCTTCCTATGTCGACGCACCCTTCGTCGCGCTCGGGACGGACGGGTTCGGACGCTCCGACACGCGCCCTGCCCTAAGGGCCTTCTTCGAGGTCGACCGCCGGCATGTGGTCCTGGCCGCACTCTACGCCCTGGCACGGAAGGGAACGATCGCTCCCGATATCGTGCCGAAGGCGATCGAGAAATACGGCCTGGAACCCGCCGCGACGGCTCCATGGCTGCGCTGATCGCCTTCCGAAGCCCCGCCGAACATCGTTGATCGCGCTTTCTGGAGAAATTCCTTGAGCTCACATCAAACCGTCGAGCTGCCTTCCATCGGCGACTACAAGGACGTCCCGGTGATCGAAGTGCTGGTAAAGCCGGGCGATATCGTCGCCGTCGACACGCCGCTGCTCGTCCTCGAGTCCGACAAGGCGACCCTCGAGGTCCCCTCGCCATACGCCGGGCGCGTTGTCGAGCTCATGGTCGAGATCGGTCGCAGGGTTTCCGAGGGAATCCCGGTCGCGGTGATCGACGTGGAAGGCGAACAGACCGCCCCCGCTCCGGCCACCGCGGCCCAGCAGGCCCCGAGCCCCTCGACTGCTGCGGCACCGGAGCCCGTCGCGCCGGTACCGCAGCCGGTCGCGCCTCCTGCGCCCGCGAGAAAGGACGCCGAAACCGTCGCGGCCGGATCGGGCGCGCATGCGACGCCGTCCATCCGAGCTTTCGCACGGGAGCTCGGCGTCGACCTCGCCCGGGTCAAGGCGAGCGGTCCCAAGGGGCGGGTGCTGCGCGAGGACGTGCTCGCGTTCGTGAAGGCGAAGATGGCCGCGCCGTCGGAGCCGGGCGGCGGATTCTCGCTGCCACCGATGCCCTCCTTCGACTTCGAGAGGTACGGGCCGATCAAGCGCGTCCCGCTCTCGCGCATCCAGCGCATTTCGGGAACGACGCTCCATCGAAACTGGCTGCACATCCCTCACGTCACGAACTTCGACAGCGCCGATGTCACCGAACTCGAGGCATTCCGCGTCGCGCTCAATGCCGAGAAGCGCGACCCCTCAGTCAAGCTCACCATGGTCGCCTTCCTGATCAAGGCCTCGGCCATCGCGCTTGCCGCCCATCCACGCTTCAACGCTTCGCTCGAAGGCGAGACGATCATCCAGAAGAAGTACATCCATGTCGGCTTCGCGGTGGACACCCCGAACGGCCTCCTGGTTCCGGTCATCCGCGATTGCGATCGCAAGGGGCTGGTGGAGATCGGCGCGGAAATGGGCGTGCTTTCCGAGAAGGCGCGGCAGGGCAAGCTCCAGGCTCGCGACATGGAGGGCGGATGCTTTTCGATTTCCTCTCTCGGGGGGATCGGCGGCGAAGGCTTCACGCCGATCATCAACGCCCCCGAGGTTGCGATCCTCGGCGCGGCGCGATCCAGGATGGAGCCCCGCTGGGACGGGCAGGCCTTCCAACCAAGGTTGATCATGCCGCTCAGCCTGTCCTGGGATCATCGCGTCGTCGACGGCGTCGCCGCCGCTCGCTTCCTTGGCCATATCGCGACGCTGCTCGGCGACCTTCGCCGCGCGATGCTCTGAGGAGAACGGCATGGCCAAGGTTGAACTGACCGTTCCGGAGCTCGGCGATTTTCACGACGTTCCCATCGCCGAGATTTTCGTCAAGGCGGGCGACCAGATCGACGTCGAGCAAACGATCGCATCTATCGAGAGCGACAAGGCGACGATGGACGTCCCCTCGCCTGTCGCGGGAACGATCCCGTCCCTGAACGTCTCCCCGGGAGATCGCGTCTCAACCGGTTCCCTCATGGGATTCATCGAAACCGAGGCTGCCGAACCGGTACCCCCCAGCGATCAATCGGCTCCCTCTGAAACGGCGCCTGATCCAGCCGCTCGTCCCGGGGCGGGCAACGCGACTGGCTACGACTTCGATCTCGTCGTCATCGGTGGCGGACCCGGCGGGTATTCCGCCGCTTTCAGGGCCGCCGATCTCGGCTTGCGTGTTGCCCTCGTCGACAGCCGCGATCAGCTCGGCGGCGTTTGCTTGAACGTCGGCTGCATTCCGTCCAAGGCGCTGTTGCACGTCGCCGCGATCAAGGAGGAAGCGCTCCGTCTCGCGGCCCATGGGCTCACCTTCGCGGAACCGCAGATCGATCTCGACGCACTGCGCGGCTTCAAGAACGCGACGGTGAAGCGACTCACCGATGGTCTCGACTTCATGGCCAAGGCCCGCAAGGTCGAACGCATCACGGGAACGGCTCGGTTCGGCGATCCCAATCGACTCGACATCGCGTTGCCGAACGGAGAGATGCGATCCGTGCGCTTCGCTTCCTGCATCATCGCGGCGGGTTCCTCGCCCGTCGCATTGCCTCATCTGCCCACCGATCCCCGCATCGTCGACTCCACCGGCGCTCTGGAGCTGCCCTGTGCGCCCAAACGGATGCTTGTCGTCGGCGGCGGAATCATTGGTCTTGAAATGGCGACGGTCTACTGCGCGCTCGGCGCCCGCGTGGATGTCGTCGAGCAAGCCGACCGCATCCTGAACGGCGTCGACCGTGATCTCGTCGCGATCTGGACGAAGCAGAATGCCGCGCGTTTCGATCGCATCATGACGGGGACGCGGCTCGAGGAGGTTGTGCCCGGACCGGAGGGGCTGAGCGCCCGCTTCGACAACGGCCAGGCCGAAGCAAAATACGACCTCATTCTCCAGGCTGCCGGCAGGAGGCCCAACGGTGGCGGCCTGTCCCTGGACGCGGCGGGCATCGCCGCGAACAACGGCTTTATCGGGGTCGATCGGCAGATGCGGACCAATGTTCCGCACATCTTTGCCATCGGCGATATCGTTGGCCAGCCCATGCTCGCGCACAAGGCGGTCCACGAGGGGCATGTGGCCGCCGAGGTCGCCGCCGGACACAAGGCAGCATTCGACGCGCTGGTGATCCCGTCCGTCGCCTATCTCGATCCGGAGATCGCCTGGGTCGGAGTGACGGAGGAATCCGCCAAGGCCGAAGGGCTCGCCGTCGACGTTGCCAAGTTCCCGTGGAGCGCCTCCGGCCGTGCGATAGCTAATTCGGCCGACTACGGTACGACGAAGCTCATCTTCGCGAAGGAAACCGGCCGCATCGTTGGTGGCGCAATCATCGGCCCCAGCGCCGGCGACATGATCGGTGAAGTCTGTCTCGCCATCGAGATGGGGGCGGATGCGACCGATATCGGCCGCACGATCCATCCTCACCCGACGCTGGGCGAGAGCATCGGAATGGCGGCGGAGGTCGCGAAGGGTACCTGCACCGATGTACCTCCCAAAATGCGTCGCGCCACGTAGGGAAAGCAGCATCAGTAACACGCCCTTACTTCGCTTTGCTCACCTTCCCATCAACTAATGAAAGTACCGAACTCAATAATTAACGCGCAACGATGATAAAAATTCCACTCATCTGGAGTACTGCCCCTGGTCATAGAGCTGCGTCATCTTCGTTATTGCATTGCAGCGGCTGACCATGGCAGCTTTCGAAAAGCGGCCGTGGCACTTGGGATTCAGGAGTCGGCGATCAGTCGACGCATCCGCGATCTCGAGGACGAACTTGGCGCATCTCTATTTCATCGACACAACGGCGGTGTCTCGCTGACATTGGCAGGTCAGAGATTCCTGCGGCGGGCACGCAAGGCACTTCAGCAGATTAGTGACGGCGCAAGAGACGTTGGAGCGATCGGGCGCGTCGAGGCAGGAAGGGTCAAGGTCGGCATTTTCTCGTCCTTCGCCTCCGGTTTCCTGGCCGACCTCTTCCGTACCTATGATCAGCAGCATTCAGATGTGCGGCTTGATTTCATCGACGGCGCACCGGCCGAGCACGTTGCCGCCGTCCGCCAGCTTCGACTCGACGTGGCCTTTCTAACAGGAATGCGCGACTGGCCAGACTGCGAGACGGAGCATCTCTGGTCAGAGCGCGTGTTCGTGGTGCTGCCCGATACGCATGCGCTGGCCGAGAAGGACGAACTGGATTGGCCGGATCTAACGACGGAGGCCTTCATCGTTAGCGAGGCAGCGTCAGGTCTGGAGATACACGACTATCTCTTACATCGGCTTGCCGATCTCGGGCATCATCCCGAGATCCAGATCCAATATGTTGGCCGACACAATTTACTGGCGGCGGTCGCCGTCGGCCGCGGCCTGACGCTGACCAGCGAGGCGGCTGCGGCGGTGCAAATACCAGGTGTTGCCTATCGACCGATCGCCAACGAGCAGCTTCCATTCAGAGCGGTCTGGTCTGTGCGCAACGACAATCCTGCTCTGCGCCGACTGCTCAGCCTCGCGCGCACGATGTCCAAGTCAGCGGGCCAGTAGTTATTCATGATGTCTAACTGCCTGATTTGAAGCACACATCACCGTCCAGCTTCGCGCCGCGCCTTCGCAAACCCGCGATCGGTCGCAATGAAGCGCTCCAGCATCGGCACAACTAGCTTCATAGGCTCGGCCGCGGGCTGTCCCGTCTCGCGTGCCAACACTTCGGCATAGGTCTTGAGATCGCGGTGGAGCGCTGCGGGCAGTTCGAGCATCACCTTGACCGGCTTGTCGTCGGCGATCGGACCGAGCTTCAGCTTCGTCATCATTTGTCTCGATAGGGTTCGAATACCAAGTCGCGCGTCACGATGACTCTGACCGGGAAGCCCGGCCGGATAGTCAGGGTCGGTGCGACGTTGAGCTGACGCCGGACGATCTGCTGGCCGGCATCGTTGATGGTATCCTGGCCGCCGCTGCGGATGGCGCGCAGAAGGCGGTTCTCGTCGTTGATTGCGAGTTCGGCGCCGATCGAGAGCAAGGTCGAGAGGCCGGCGGCCTTGGCGAGATCCCACCAGTGATAATCGACGCCGTCCTCGAGGCCGGCATAGCCTCGCGTGTCGGCACCGGGCTGACGCTCCAGCACCATCGAGCGGCCGTTGGGCAGGATGAGCCGGTTCCAGACCAGCAGCACGCGGCGCTGCCCGAACTGCACGTTGTTGTCGTATTGGCCAATGATGCGCGTGCCCTGCGGCACGAGCAGGATGCGGCCGGTCGGGCTGTCATAGATATGCTCCGTTACCTGCGCGGTGATCTGCCCGGGCAGATCGGAGCGAATGCCGGTGATGAGCGCAGCCGGAATTACCGCGCCGGCCTGGAGCACGAAGGGCGAGGCCGGCGCCATGACGCGATCGGATGCGGTCGTGCGGCGATCGACGGGCGCGTTCAGGAAGGCGAGCTGCTTGTCCTGCGCGGTCGGCTGACCGGGCTGGCCGGTGAAGTCGAGACCGGCCGGATTTTGCGAGCCGCCCGGCGTCCCGGGCGCGGCCGGCGAGCCCGCCCGCGACTGGAAGAACACGGTGCTGGTGCGCGCGGCTTCCTCCTCGGCTTTCCGACGTTGCTCCGCCTCATCGACGCTGGGCATCGCGATAGCGGGTGGCGCAACGCCAGCGTCGAGGATCGGCTTGCCGAGATCGCCGGGCAGCGGCGGCCCGAGGACCGGGCCGGTATAGTCGCGCGGTAGGCCGGCGAGGCCATCAGCGGGCTGCCGGTTGGCGGTCGAGTAAAGCTCCTCGCCCTCCTTGCCGGCATGGCGGGTCTGCAGCGCGTAGATCAGCGCGCCGCCGACGCCGAGCGAGGCGGCCACGCTGATGCCGGCGAGGACCTTGCGCGACAGGCGGGTGACGCGCGGCGGCTCGGCGCGCAGCCGCATCGGTTCGGTGGGTTCGGTCTCGCTCATGACGACGGCCTTCCATCGGTGCGGGTGATCCTGACGGTCTGCTGCTTGCCGCCGCTGCCGAGGCGCAGCTCGGCCGCACCGAACAGGCGGTCGACGATCAGGATGTGCTGATGGACGCGGCTATTGGCGATCTGGGCTTCGCCCTCCGGGCCGATCACGAATATCGGCGGCATCTCGCCCTGGACGATGCCGCGCGGGAACTCGACATAGACGCGGCGGCCGTCGTCATAGGCGGCGACCGGCCGCCATGGTGGATTGTCGCCGGTCAGGCCATAGCGGTAGTTGCGCGCGGTGGCGGCCGGAATGACCGGCGTTGCCGGCATGGCCTGACGCTGGCCAGCGGATTGCGGATAGGCCCAGGAGACGGCCGGCATGTAGGGCTTCTCGCCGGAACGCAGCTCGAGCATATAGGTGCGCCGGTCGGTGGTGATGACGAGATTGGTGCTGATGTCGGCGCGCGAGGGTTTTACCAGCACATGAACGCGGCGAGTGACGCCGCTGCCGCTCTCGGTGTCGCCGATGATCCAGCGGGCGGTATCGCCGGCGGCGATCGGGCCGGCACCGGTCAGGCTCTCGCCGGGTTCCAACGCGATATTGGTGATCTGGCCGGGCGCGGCATAGACCTGATAGAGCGCGCCCTCGCTCCAGGGATAAATCTGGATGGCGTTGTAATAGCCCTCGCGGCGCGGCTGGACGCGTGCTGCCAGATTGGCGTTCTCGACGCGCGCGGTTGGCATATTGGCGGCGGTTCCACCGCGCGCCGGCGTCCAGGCCGGCGGGATATGCAGCGGCCTCGGCCGATTATCGGTGGCGGCGGCCGGCACCGCAGGCAAAGGGGCCACATCGGCGTCGTAGCTGATCTCCGGGGGCTTTTCGGTAGCGCAGCCCGCCAACATCGTCGCGGACAGCAGCAAAGCCGGAAACGCGGGTTTACGGAAAGACGGTGTTCCGCCCTTGCGGATCGTCGGGCTCATTGGCTCATCTCCCGCGACCAGTTAATGGCGTTGACGTAGATGCCGAGTGGATTGGCTTTCAGCCGCTCGGCATCGCGCGGCGGCTGCAGCACGATGGTCAGGATCGCGGTCCAGCGTTCGGTCGCGGAGAGCTTGCCGTCCTCGTAACGGCGCTCCGTCCAGGCGACGCGGAAGGAGTCCGGCGAGGCGCGAATGACGCTGGAGACTTCGACGGCGACCTGCTGCTTGCCGACCTTGGCGAAGGGATCGTTAGCGCGGGCATAGTCGTTGAGCGCGCCCGCGCCGCGATCGGTGGACCAGTCATAGGCGCGCAGCCAGTTCTGGCGGACAATGACCGGATCGGCCGGGATGCTCCTGACCTGCTCGACGAAGCGGGCGAGATGCCAGGCGATCTGCGGATCGGTCGGGCGGTAGTCGGCAGTTGCTGCAGCAATGGTCTGCGCCTCGCCGAGCCGATCGACCTGCACGACCCAGGGCACGACGGTGCCGTGCGCGGATTGCCAGACGAGCGCCGCGGCGAAACCGGCCGAGAGGATCAGCGACCCGAAGGCCATGATGCGCCAGTTCCTGGCTTGCACACGGGCCGAGCCGATGCGCTCGTCCCAGATTTGCGCGGCCTTCTGGTAGGGCGTCTCGGGCTCGGGTGTCCGGCCATAATGCGTGGCGGGTCGTCGAAAGAGGTTCATGAGCGGTTGCCCTCGGAGAGATTGACGGAAGAGCCCGAGCCGTGGCTGTCGCCGGAGCGGACGGCATGGGCTGCGGCGCTGACGCCGTGAGAGATCTGCTGCGAGCGCTTCATGCGGCTGGCCCAGGCCGGCGGACCAGCCTTGGTGGATGCCGGCGTTGCCGAGGCGACGGCGGTGCCGCCGACCGTGCCCTTGGTCGAGGATCCGCCGGTCGCGCCGAAGCCTCCCTTCACGCCGTCGTCGAAGCTGGACTTGAGGCTCTCAGCCGCGCGGGCTGCGGCTCGTCGCAAGGGAGACATGGCGGCCGATCCCGCGGCGTGGGCTATGCCGCCAAGGCCTGAAGCGACGCCTGCGGCGCCGGACTGGCCCAGCGATCCCAGCGTATAGGCGGATGATGTCGCGCCGGCAGCCGCCGCTCCGCCGCGCACGGCAGTTGCGCTCCCGGAGATGGCTGCGGCTCCTCCCTTAGCGGCCAGGCTTGTCACGCCGGCCGCGGCCACTGCCGCGCCGCCGACGGCCAGCCCCGTGCCAACCGCCGCGCCGGCGCCGAGTTGCGGACCGCCCGAGACGAGACCATTGGCGATGCCGGGGCCGAAGATGCCGAGGCCGAGCAGGGAGAGCGCCGCGAGCACGATCGCCATCGCTTGGTCGATGGTCGGGTTCTGCCCGGCGGCGCCTTGCGTGAACTGTGAGAACAGCGTCGAGCCGATGCCGATGATGACGGCGAGCACCAGCACTTTGATGCCCGAGGAGATGACATGGCCGAGGACGCGTTCGGCCATAAAGGCGGTCTTGCCGAAGAGACCGAAGGGGATCAGCACGAAGCCGGCGAGCGTCGAAAGCTTGAACTCGATCAGCGTGACGAAGAGCTGCACGGCCAGGATGAAGAAGGCGAGCAAGATGAGCGCCCAGGCAAAGAGCAGGCAGGCGATCTGGATGAAGTTCTCGAAAAAGGAGATCCAGCCCATCAGGCTGGAGATCGATTCCAGCAGCGGCCGACCGGCGTCGAGCCCGGTCTGCGCGACCTTGCCCGGGCGCAGCAGATCCTGGGCCGAGAAGCCGGTGCCGCTGGCCTTCAGCCCCAGCCTCGAAAAGCTCTCGAAGACGATCTTCGCGAGGTTGTTCCAGTTGGAGATCAACCAGGCGAAGACGCCGACGAACAGGGTCTTCTTGATGAGCCGCGCGATGATGTCGTCATCGGCGCCCCAGCTCCAGAACAGCGCCGCCAGCGTCACGTCGATGACGATCAGCGTGGTCGCGATGAAGGCGACCTCTCCCGACAGCAGGCCGAAGCCGGAGTCGATATAGCGGGTGAAGGTGCCGAGGAACTGGTCGATGACGCCGGTGCCCATGCCTCAGCGTCCTTCGCTCGAAGCTGACGATGGCGCCTTGCCGAGGAAGCGGTCACGGGTTTCCGCCCAGACGCGCAGGCATGCGGCGTCGTTCGCCGCGGCCTGCCCGAGCTGCTGGCAGCGGCGCTGCCCTTCGCGCAGCGGATCGGTTTCAGGGCGGAGCTGCCGAACCGGAGGGGATGCTGGCGCGTCGTCCTCGCGGGTCAGCTCGATCACCGTCGCCGTGATGGCGACGGCGATGAACAGGATGGCGCCGACGCGCGCCAGCATCTTGCTGTCCATAACGATGCTCCCGCTCTGGGGTCAGTTGCCGTTGAACATCCGCACGCTGCCGGGCTGGTAGCCCGAGCCCGGCGCGAGGAAGCGGCGGCGCTGCTCGCGACCCTGTTCGGCGGCGGCCGTGCGCTCGGCTTCGGTCAGCGCGCCGGCGCGGCCATTGGCGGAGATCAGCGCGACGAGGTCAGAAAGCTGCTGGGACTGAAGTGCGAGCAACTGGTTGCCGGCCTGCGTCGCCTGCAAGGCGCCGGTCGCGCTCTGGCTTTGGGTGACCAGCGTCGACATCTGCGTGCGATTGCTGTCGATATTGCCGACCACGCCGGCCTGGATGCGCATCGCGTCCTGCAGGCCGCCGACCGTATTCTGCCAGCGCGAGCGCGCATTGCTGACGAGCTGCTGATCGGTCGCCGACAGCGAGACGCTGCCGTATCTTTGGCTGAACATCTGGTCGATCTGCTGGACGTTGAAGGCGATGTTCCGCGCTTGGCTGATAAGCTGCTGCGTTTTCTGCACCGATTGCTGGATCTGCTGGAGCGCGGAGAACGGCAGGTTCGCGAGATTGCGCGCCTGATTGATCAGCATCTGCGCCTGGTTCTGCAGCGAGGTGATCTGATTGGTGATCTGCTGCAGGGTGCGCGCGGCCGTCAGCACGTTCTGGGCATAGTTCGAGGGGTCGAAGACGATAAGGGCCTGCGCCGGCGTCGCGATCATGGGCGACACAATGATCGGCATGGACATCATGGCGGCGGCGATCAGCGCGGTGCGTGAGCGGAAACGGCGAAAAATCATGATTGGATCTCCTGTTCGGCTTCGGGGACGAGGGGCGGGGATGTCGGGATGAGATCCGCGGCCCAGCCAGCACTGCGGGCGCGGAGCCAGGCGGCGAGGAAACCTTCGCGGCCGTGTTCGGCGACGAGGTTCGTGATCAGCGTCTGGTCGATTTTTGAGGAAGCGGCGCAGAGCGCGAGGCC
>NZ_JBXAQP010000020.1:0-44736 GCF_058807355.1 Allobosea sp. GW821-FHT12C12 | reverse complement strand
CGTCTTGTCCTGCCCGGCGACGGTCTTGATCCAGCCGAACGCCTCCTCGATCCGCCCGCGGCCGCCCGGCGTGCGGCATGGCCGCCGTGGCGGGTCGTGCGCCCATCGATCGCCGATCCTCGCCTCTTCGTGTTCCGGGCGACATGCGGCGTCACCTTCGTCGAACGCAACTCGTTGACGAAGTCCTGGCACGTCATGGGCCTTGTCGGCGCCGAGCGTGATCGCCCGCGGCCGCCCGGCGTGCGGCTCGATCATGTGCAGCGCCGCCGCCCGCTCGGCATGCCTCAGGCCGGCGTCGGCCAGACTCAAGATCGACATGGCTGAACAGCTCGCCCGTCCGCTCATCCCCGTCGAGAGCTGGCTCGGTTTGTCTGAACAGTTTCGGTGCTGTCGCTAAGTGTGTTTCGATTTCCGCCAAGATGCGCTCGCGACCCCAGCCCTGCGTGGCGCTCCGGCGCTGCTGGGCATCGTCGGCCATATTCGAGCCGCTTTGAATATTACGTGGCGTTATGTCGCGATGACCAATTCTCATTTGCGAACGAGCAAGTGCGATGTGGGCATCCGTCCGATAATGGGCGGTTACATGCGATCGATCCATGGGCGTTCTGCCAATGCGTCTCACCGAACTTGCGATCAGGTGGTGGCGAACGGTTTTTGTCAGAGCCGGCCATCATCGCTGCGGATCGAACGAAAGCCGGCTGGATTGGGTGCCCACCGCGATCAAGGCGCGATACATCACGGTGCCCTATTCCGCCACGACGACTTTGCGCAGCGCGACGGCAATCGCGTCGAAGCTCGGATTGTCGCGGGCGGTTACGTCGGTGATCAGGATGTCGATTTCATCGGCCGGACAGAAGACGGACCGCGCGGGCGCGTCGATTTTTGAATGGTCGGCGAGGATCATCGTCTGCCCGGCGTTCTGGACCATGGCGCGAGCGATTTCGGCGCCGTATAGAAAGGAGTCGGACGCTCCCCTAGCCGCGTCGACGCCCCATGGCGCGAGTATCGCCAGATCGGCCCGATAGCGATGGACCTCATTGACCACCCCCGGGCCAATGGTTTCGTTCGGGTCCTGCTTGAACTCGCCACCCAGCACGATGACGCGGAAGCGCTTCGAGGGTTCGCCCGTCGCTTCGGTCAGGTTTCGGGCCGCGTCGAATGAATTGGTGATGAGCGTGATGTCGCTCAATCCGTTCGTGCCGGCGATCGCCTCCGACATGATCGTCGTCGTGGACCCGGCATCCATGAACAGGGTCATGCCGCCACGAAGGAACTGCAGCGCTGTCGCGGCGATCGCCCGCTTCTCCTGCAGGCGCTGGGTGTGGCGCACTTGAAAGCTGGACGTCTCGCGGATGACCGGTACCGCGCCGCCGCGTACCCGACGCAATTCGCCCGCCTGCTCCATCCCGACCAGATCGCGCCGGATCGTCTCCCGCGCGACGCTAAAGTTCTGGGAAATCCGATCGGTCGAGACCTGCCCGAAAGCCGCGAGGAGGTCGCGGATCTTCTGCTGCCGCTCTTCTTGCCACATTGCACGTTCCGTTCATCTCGCCTCGGAAGCTATAGCAGGGACAGGCACTGACCGCCTCCGCTGAGCGTAGAAACCCACAACTTTGAACATTTGCCACTCGCACAAATTGACACACATCGCTCACTATGCAATAGAACGCACATAATCGGTCATATCGCTTATTTTCGCACTTTCCGGCATGGGTGGACGATCGAGGTTCGGGAGCGGGGATGCCGATGACGCCCGATGCGCTTGTCCAGGCCGGCCACATCGCCGTCGCGACGGAGCTTGCGAACACCTCCCGGCGGATGATCGAGCAGCACAGGCGTGATCGGCTCGGCGTGACGCTGAAGCCCGACCGCAGCCTCGTCACGATCATGGACATGGCCATCGAGCAGGAGCTGCGGGCCATGATCCATGACCGCTTCCCCGACCACGGCATCATCGGCGAGGAGCAGGCGTGGGAAAACGAGGACGCCGAGTTCGTCTGGGTTCTCGATCCGATCGACGGTACCGCGTCCTTCATCGCGGGAATGCCGGTCTACGGCACGCTGATCGCCCTGGCGCATCGCGGCGTCCCGGTTCTCGGCATCATCGACATCCCGCCGGTCAATGCGCGCTGGATCGGCGTCGCCGGACGGCCCACGCTGAAGAACGGCGCGCCGTGTCGGGTGAAGTCATGCCCGGACCTGTCGCTCGCCATGATGTCCACCAGCAACCCGGATTTCTATTCCGATGCCGAACGACCCGCGCTGGATCTGCTCCGTGAGCGGACCAACTGGCGCATCTATGGAGCCGCCGCGCTAGCCTATGGCCTGCTCACCGACGGCGGGACGGATGTCGCGCTGGATACCGGGCTGAAGGTCTACGACTTCGCCCCGTTCCGGCCGGTTATCGAGGGCGCCGGCGGCGTCATCACCGACTGGCGCGGCAATCCGATCACGCTGAACTCGGGACCGCGGATCCTGGCGGCGGGCGATCGGCAGAAGCATCGCGAAATCGTCGAGTTGCTGAACGCTCTCGACATCGCCGCCTGAAGGAAACACGACGCAAACGGGAGGACGCCGTGGGGATCGATATCAAGAATCTGCACGTCAGTTACGGAGAAAAGGACGTCATTTCCAATCTGAGTCTGTCGATACCGGAGGGATGTTTCTTCACCTTGCTCGGGCCTTCGGGCTGCGGAAAGACGACGCTGCTGCGCGCCATCGCGGGCTTCGTCCTGGCCTCGAAGGGAAACATCTATTTCCAGTCGCAGGACGTGACCCGGCTACCGCCGCACAGGCGCAACATCGGCATGGTGTTCCAGGACTACGCGCTGTTTCCCGACAAGACGGTGGCGGAAAACGTCGCCTACGGCCTCAGGGCGCGCGGCGAAAGCGGCGACGCGATGATGAAGAAGGTCCGGAACGAGCTGGAGCATGTCGGGCTGGGCCATGTCATGGACAGGCACCCGGCGGCGCTGTCCGGCGGCCAGCGCCAGCGCGTCGCGCTCGCCCGCGCCATGGTGATCAAGCCGCAGGTCCTGCTGATGGACGAGCCACTGTCGAACCTCGACGCGAAGCTCAGGGTCCAGATCCGCGAGACGATCACCGACCTCCAGCGCGAAGCCAACATCACCACGGTCTTCGTGACGCATGACCAGGAGGAAGCCCTGTCGATGTCAGACCAGATCGGTGTGATGAAGAAGGGCAAGGTCGAGCAGCTCGGCACGCCGGAGGAAATCTACGTGACGCCGCGCACCTCCTACGTCGCCGATTTCGTCGGCGCCGCCAACCGGATCGACGTCGAGCTCACCGACGCCAATCCGGACGGTACGGTCTGCGTCGCGCTGGGCGGCGGCTCGATCCTGGCGCGCAACGGCCTCTCGGCCGCGGCGCGGGGTGGCATCCTCATCATGCGCCCCGAGGATCTGCGGCTGGCGCCCAGGACCGCCGCATGCCAGGGCCTGTCCGGACGGGTGGTGAAGCGGCAATATCTCGGCGGCAAGACGAGCTACAAGCTGGCGCTAACCGACGAGACCCTGATCACCGTCGATTCCCATGGCGACCGGCACGACGGCTTCGAGATCGGTGCCGACGTCGTCGCCACGATCGATCCGTCCAAGGCCATGGTGATCGCGTCATGATCACCTCGTCCGATCTCCGAGCCCCCTGGCTGTGGCTTTCGCTCGCAGCCCTCGTCGTCCTCATCGCCTTCATCGTCTATCCGCTGGTGAACATCCTGACCGCCAGCTTCGTGGGCGGGGCCGAGAGTGGCTGGGTCCGCCTGCTCAACGATCCACGCGGCCTCACCGCCATCATCAACACGCTGATCCTCGCTTCTGTGGTGACCTGCGCGTGCGTCCTGATCGGCGTGCCGCTCGCCTATGTGACGGCCCGCTACCGCTTCCCCGGCAAGGCGATCATCACGTTGCTGCCGCTGATCACCCTGGTCATCCCGGAGGTCATCTCGGCCCAGACCTGGCTGATGGCGCTCGGCAACAACGGCCTGATCACCCGCTTCTTTCGCGACTACGGCGTCCAGTTGCCGAGCTTTTACGGCTGGTTCGGCCTCGTCACGGTGATGACCTTCGTCTACTACACCTATATCTATATCGGCACGGTCGCCGCGATCAGCGGCTTCGACGTGCATCTCGAGGAAGCGGCCCAAAGCCTCGGCACCTCACCGGCGCGCTCGCGCCTCAAGGTCATGCTGCCGATCATCATGCCTTCTATCCTGGCGAGCGCTCTCCTGGTTTTCACCATGGTGGTCGGCAACTTTGCCATCTCGATGATCCTGTCGAACCAGATGCCGCTGCTCTCGGTCGTGACCTATCAGGCGGCCGTCTCGGAAGGCGGGGCCGCGCCGGTGATGCAGAGCACCTTCGCGACCATCTCCGTCGCGATGGTGATGCTGATCCTATTCCTCAACCGCCGGATCGTCTCCCGCGGCCGCTTCGAGATCGTCCAGGGGCGCGGCGCCAAGCCGGTTCCGCTCGCCGGTTGGCGGGCGGCCGCCATCGGCCTCGCCGCCAGCCTGATCGTCGTCATCTCGCTCGTGCCGCTCGCGGTCATCGCGGCCGGGGCCTTCACCGTCTCCCGTGGCCCGGTCATGCAATGGGGCAACTGGACGCTGGCGAACATGGAGCGCGTCTTCGTGACCGCCCCGCAGCCGCTGGTGAATTCGCTGATCTATGCTGGCGCGGCCACGCTGATCGGCATCTGCTTCAGCGCCCTCGTAAGCTACCTCATCATCAAGAAGCGCAACGCCGTCACACCCTGGCTCGACTACATCTCCTCAATCCCGCTGGCGCTGTCGGGCACGGTGCTCGGCATCGGCCTGATCGTCTCGTTCAATGCCGGCTGGCTGCCCCTGACCGGAACGGCGACGATCATGGTCCTGGCCCTGCTCGTCCGCCGCCTGCCCTTCGGTATGCGCAGCTCGCAGGCGACCCTGCACAACATCCCGAACTCGATCGAGGAAGCCTCAATCAGCCTCGGTTCGCCGCCGCTGCGGACCTTCGTCAAGGTGGTGCTGCCGATGATGGCGCCGGCCATCGCCTCGGCCACCATCCTGACCTGGACGACCAGCGTCTCGGAGCTGAGCGCCTCGATCCTGGTCTATTCGGGCGGGCGGGAGACGCTGACGATCCAGGTCTTCCGTCTGATCGGCAGCAATCTGATGGCCTATGCCTCTGCCTATGGCCTCGTGCTCATCGCGGTCATCCTCATCCCGATCATCGTGGCCACGAAAATCTTCAAGGTCGACGTCTTCGCGTCGAAGTGAAGGCTAAGACGCCATCCACCCAAAGAAGCCGGAGGAAATGAAAATGGTAATCCGTCATCTTGCCGCGACCGCGTTGCTGTCGTTTGCGCTGGGCACCACCGCCTGGGCCCAGGACAAGAAGGTCACGCTCTATTCGTCCAACCCGGAGCAGGCAATCGAAGCCGTCTCGAGCACGCTCAAGAAGAAGAACCCGGACATCAGGCTCAATTCGGTCACCGGCGGAAGCGGCGTGCTCCTGCGGCGCCTGGAGGCGGAAGCCGCGAACGTCCAGGGCGACATCTTCTGGAGTTCAAGCTTCAACACCGTGGGCGCCTTCGAAAAGCTGTTCGAGGCCTACACCTCCCTGGAGCTCGCCGCGATCCCTGAAAAGCTGCGCTATCCGGGCGATCTCTTCACTCCGTCGAACATCCATGTCTCGGTGATCATGGTGAACGCCAGCCAGCTCGGCAATCTGCCCGCGCCCAAGAGCTGGGCCGATTTGCTCGACCCGAAATGGAAAGGCAAAGTCGTGATCGCCGATCCGGCCAATAGCTCGACCGGCTACACCATCCTCTGGGGCCTGCATAAGATGATCGGCGACGAGAAGCTGAAGCAGCTCACGGCGAACCTCATCGTCAGCTCCTCGTCCTCGGCCGTCCAGAGCGGTGTCGCGATGGGCGAATATGCGGTCGGCCTCGGCTTCGAGGCGAACGGCTACCCTTATGTCGACGGCGGGCAGAAGGAGTTCAAGCTGGTCTACCCGGAGGACGGCACCTTCATCACGGCCGACTTCGCCGGGCTGGTCAAGGGCGCTCCCGGCGGCGCCGCGGCAAAGGCCGCCTTCGACGGTCTGATGTCGAAGGAAATGCAGACGGCCCTGCTCGAATCCTCGTTCCGTCGCCCGAGCCGGAGCGACATCGAAGTGTCCAAGATCGTCAAGCTGCCCGAGATGTCGGCCATCAAGGTTTTCGATATCGACGAGAAGGAAGCCGCCGACAATCGCGACGAATTTCTGAAAACTTGGCGATCTTATCCAACAGCTAAGAAATGATCGTCATAGTGTTTGGGGACGTAGCCCTTGGGCGCGTCCTTCCACTGCAGGCCGTTGCGGATGACGTAGACGATCCCGCTCACGACACGCCGGTCATCGACCCGTGGCACGCCGTCCGAGAGCGGAAAATACGGCTTGACCCGACACATCTGACGCTGCTCAGCAGAAACAGATCACCCATCACGGTGTCCTCCCGGACACCGTGAATCACAGCTCAAACCAAATTAACAGGTCCTGAGCCTAGGCGATCGCTTAGCCTCGGGGAAAAGCCGTTGAAGTAGATTGATCAGTAGAGCAATTGCAGAGGCAAATCCAAATTTGTATAGGATCAAATTATGTTGTATCTTAAATATTTTGCGATGACTGGTTGTGATATTCAATTCAGGCATGCGCTAAAAGCATAATGCTAATTTATATTTGATTTTGATGCTGCTATATTGCAGAATAAAAAGTCAATGCGGAAAGAGATATCATTGCGCTTGGTGAATATTACATATTGCTAATCTATATCATTTACGATATTGCTGCGGACCGGACTGGATCGTTCAACGCACGCTTTAGGACAGTCATGCCGCTTATATCGAAGCAGATACCCAATCTCGGTAAAGCCCCGAGTGCATCAGACGTCATCCTCACGGTGCTCCGGGATGCGATCATGGACGGATCTTACAACGAGGGCGAGCCGATCCGGCAGGACGATGTCGCAAGGCTGTTCAACGTGAGCAAGATTCCGGTCCGGGAAGCCCTCAAGCGTCTCGAAGCGGAAGGTCTCGTCGAATTTCAGAAGAATCGTGGCGCGATAGTCACGCGAGTTTCGGAGCCGGAGATCGCGCAGATCTTTGAAACAAGGGCGATCCTGGAGGCGAGCGCGCTCAAGCTTTCGGTTCCACACATGACGAGCGCAACCTTCGAGAAGGCGGAAGCCTATTGCAATGCCTTCGCCGCGGAGACGAACGTCGCCCGATGGGCTGAGCTCAACTGGCAGTTTCACAGCTGCCTCTACGAGGATGCTAAGCGTCCCTTCCTCGTGAGCATGATCAGATCCGTGAACGACCGCCTCGAGCGATATCTACGTATCCAACTCACCCTGTCTGACGGCCATGGAACGGCCGACCGCGAGCATCGCGAAATCCTGAGCGTGGCGAGAACCGGAGACGTCGAGAAAGCTGGCCGCCTCATATACGACCACATCATGAAAGCCTGCAGTTCACTCATTCACCATTTGCCCGGCGACAAGGCTTAGCCGGCTGTCAAGGAAAGGCCATCGCGGACGGTGAAGCCGATTTCGGCGCAGCTGTCGAAGCGGTCGTGTCCCTAAACGTTCCGTCGGCTCGAAATTCAGCCGATCCGGTACGCGGGCCTTGTTCTGCTCGCGGTTGTCGGCCCCTCAAACTCGATGGTGTCATACGCGTCACCATCGGCGACATCGCTGGTGACGCAGCTGAAATCTCCGCGTTCGGAAGCGGTATAGACCGGCTTGACCATACCCAGCACTGATACCAACGGCCTTGATCGTTGACTCACGGGGAATCCACCAGGGCAATCGCTTGGACGTCGTGGCTTGTTTTGAGTGATTGCGATGAGGAGGTAGTCGTCCCATCCGAGCGTTTGCGGCGGACCTTGCTGCTGGCTATGTCGTTGATTTGTTGATGATGTTGGTGCTTGCGTGGCGGATGGCGGCCATGTTTGCGGTTCTCAGGCGCATCAGGTCGTCATGGAAGACGACGTCCATGATCCAGTGGAGCCGGTTCTCGACGCCCCAATGGGCGCGCACGGCATGCGCGAACTGGCTGGCGGAGAGCTTGGCCGAGGAGAGGTAGTGTCGTCTGGCGGTTGAGGTTTTTCCGGCGCGTTCGACGGTTGCGACGATACCGATCATGGACAGTCCCGGGAAGCAGGGCTCTCCGGGAAAGCGGCGATCGCAGGCAAGCCACGCGACGTCGTGGCTGACGCGATGGCGGCGGATTTCGATGCGGCCATGGTCGCCTTCGGTTCCGGAGTGCGTGTCGAAGGCGGTCTTCGGCTCGCGCTCGAAGAACAGGGCGACCTCTTCGGCCAGCGTCGGCCAGTTGCCCTTGAGGGCCAGCAGATAGTGGGCGCCCGCGCAAAGCTCGCCCCGAGCGCAAGCAAGCCGTCAGTTCACGGCGCAGCGCGCCGCGACCCTGGATGTACAGGGACTGGTAGATCGCCTCGTGGCTGATGCGCATGGTAGGATCATCCGGATAATCGATCCGAAGTCGATGGGCGATCTGCCCGGGGCTCCACGCGGTTGACCGGCGCCGGCTCTGTCGGAGTACGGCGCGACGCTTCTTCCATATCACCTTGGGACCCGCGAAGCCGATGCCATCGATGTTCGTGACCTGACCCGAGAGATGCTGCTCGACATAGGCGCGCAGAGCCGCGTTGCTGGCCAGCTTGCCCGGGCGCGGCCGTCGTGCCGCGCGGTCGGCATGCTGCGCGGCAAGGGCGCGATGGTCGAGATTGCCGCTGCGCGTGGCGGCATTGCGGCGCACTTCCCGTGAGATCGTACTGGGCGAGCGCCCCAGCTTCCGTGCGGCCGCGCGGATCGCCGTTCCCTCGGCAAGCCTCGACCGCGATCTCCTCACGCTCGCCGAAGGACAGGTATCTTCCGGTGAGCGAGGGCGCCGAAGGCGCAAGCTGGGTTGGCGGCATCCCTCCCGAACTCCGAAACCAGCGCTGCCCCAACGGCGCCGAAATGCCCGCGTCGGCGGCCGCCTGCTCGCTCGTACGTCCGCGCGCGATAGCCTGCCAGAAGCAGCGATAATGCTCACGCTGCCAGGCAGGTGGCCTTCCTGGAGAACGCAACTTCGGCCGTGCGCATCGTTCCGATGTCGTCGACCAGCCATCGTCACAACCTCCAATCTCTGGGTGTTGCGACAACCGGTTGAATCCGCCCAATACGCGGCCGGCCGCTACCGGCAGGCCCTCGCCGAACATGGCCTCTTCGGATCGATGGGGCGCCGCGGCAATCCCTATGATAACGCCAAGGCCGAGAGCTTCACGAAGACGCTCAAGGTCGAGGCCGTCCATCCGATGGCCTATGAGACCTTCGAGGATGTCGCCACCGACCTTCCACGCTTCATCGATCAGGTCTACGACGCAAGCACCATTCCAACCCGCATGAAACCAAACAACACAGTTGCCGGAGCCCCGCTTAGCTCCGGCCGGGACGACGGCGCTGTGGCGAGACTTCCGAACTCAGTGCCGGAAGTGGCGGTGACCGGTGAAGACCATGGCGAGGCCGGCCTCGTTGGCCGCCTTGACGACCTCGTCGTCGCGCATCGAGCCGCCGGGCTGGATCACCGCCGTCGCCCCGGCTTCGGCCGCCGCCAAGAGGCCGTCGGCGAAGGGGAAGAACGCGTCCGACGCGACGACCGAGCCCTTGGCCAGGCTCTCCGCGACGCCGGCGGCCTTGGCGGCTTCCGCCGCCTTCCAGGCGGCGATGCGGGATGAATCGACCCGGCTCATCTGGCCGGCGCCGATGCCGACGGTCGCGCCGCCCCTGGCGTAGACGATCGCGTTCGACTTGACGTGCTTGGCGACGCGGAAGGCGAAGCGCAGGTCGGCGAGCTCGGCCTCGCTCGGCTGGCGGCTGGTGACGACCTTCAGCGCCATGTCGTCGACGACGGCGTTGTCACGGGCCTGGGCGAGGAAGCCGCCCGAGACGGTGCGCAGCGACAGGCCGCCCTTGCGCACGTCCGGCAAGCCGCCGGTCAGGAGCAGGCGCAGGTTCTTCTTCGCCGCGATCAGCGCGATCGCATCCTCGTCGGCGTCGGGCGCGATGATCACCTCGGTGAAGATCTCGACGATCTTCTTCGCGGCGGCCGCGTCGAGCCTGCGGTTCAGCGCGACGATGCCGCCGAAAGCCGAGACGGGGTCGCAGGCCAGCGCCCGCTCATAGGCCGCGCCGAGATCGGCCCCGGTCGCGACGCCGCAGGGGTTGGCGTGCTTGACGATGACGCAGGCCGCGCTGGCGGCGGGGTCGAACTCGGCGACGCATTCGAAGGCGGCGTCGGTGTCGTTGATGTTGTTGTAGGAGAGCTGCTTGCCCTGCACCTGACGCGCGGTCGAGACGCCCGGCTGCTGCCCGGGCGTGCGGTAGAACGCCGCCCATTGGTGCGGGTTCTCGCCATAGCGCAGCGTCTCCGCCAGCGCGCCGCCGAGCGCCCGGTAGGACGGCGAGGTCTCGCCCAGTTCGCTCGCGAACCAGTTCGAGATCGCGGCGTCATAGGCCGCCGTGCGGGCATAGGCCTTCTGGGCGAGCTTCCTGCGCAGCGTCAGCGTGGTCGCGCCCTTCTGGGCGTCGAG
Source organism: Allobosea sp. GW821-FHT12C12 (assembly GCF_058807355.1). NCBI lineage: Bacteria > Pseudomonadati > Pseudomonadota > Alphaproteobacteria > Hyphomicrobiales > Alloboseaceae > Allobosea > Allobosea sp. GW821-FHT12C12. The sequence goes on along the minus strand of NZ_JBXAQP010000020.1, from coordinate 34,099 downwards.
ATCGCCGAGCACGGCGGCATAGTCGGCGGCGTCGACGACGACCGCGACGTCGTTGTGGTTCTTGGCGGCGGCGCGGATCATCGCCGGCCCGCCGATGTCGATGTTCTCGATGCAGTCGTCATGGCTCTGGCCGGCCGCGACCGTCGCCTCGAACGGATAGAGATTGACCACCAGGAGGTCGATCGGCGCGATGCCGTGGCCGATCATCGAGGCCTGATGCTCGGGATGCGAGCGGATCGCCAGCAGGCCGCCATGCACGTTGGGATGCAGCGTCTTGACGCGACCGTCCATCATCTCGGGAAAGCCGGTCAGGTCGGACACGTCCGTCACGGGCAGCCCGGCGTCGCCGAGCGCCTTCGATGTGCCGCCGGTCGAGACGAGCGCGATGCCGAGCCTGTGCAAGGCGCGGGCGAAATCGACGAGTCCGCTCTTGTCCGATACGGAAAGGAGGGCGCGTTCGACGCGGCGAAGCTCTGTCGGCATCGGGTCGGGTCCGGGCTGGAAGCGGGAGGATATTCTGGCGCGCGAGCTATCATGCTGCGCCGCATAAGCAAAGCGTGACGCCGCGGGACGGTCAGGCGTCGGGCGCCGGCTCTTCCGGCGGCTCCGGAACGAGCGGGTGAGCCGAGAACAGGCCGGAGACCCGTGCCAGTCGCCAGCCGATCCGCGGCATGGCGGCGGCATCGAATGCCACCACGAGCTGCTCGCTGCGGCGACGGCTGTCGGCGGCGGCGAGAAAAATGCTCTCCTCGATCGCGACGGGCAGGCCCCGCGCCTCGAAGCTCCAGACCTCGCCGGAAGCGAGCGTCAGCAGCGCGCCCGTCCCGTCGCCGGTGAGGCTCGCCTTGACGGCGGGGTGCAGATGGAAGCGCGCGAGCGCCGACAGGGTCTCGCGGTTGCCCGACAGCGTGATCTCGTCCTCGCCGGTGAGGCTCGTCCCGTCGCGCGACAGCAGCAGCCGGCGGGTATGGACCGTGCCCAGGCTGCGCTTGTAGCCGTCATGGCTCGCGACCCACTCATGGCCGTCGACGGCCTCCTGCCGCGCGACGCGGACATCGCCGGGGCCTGCCACGATGCGCCGCTCGCCCAGCACCAGCCCGAAATCGGCGCTGGAGCGCTCGGCGAGCTCGATGGTCGAATGCGCCGCCGTGCTGCGCGCCGCGATCCGCAGCGCCGGCGAGCCGTAGCGGCTCGCTCCGCAGTTCACGACGATCCGGTCCGGTCCGCTGGAGAACTCGAAGGCGAGGCAGCCGGCATGCGCCTCGGTCGAATGCGCGCCGCGCGGGGCCGGCCCCGCATCGACCACGACGATGGCCCGCCCGCCGGTGAGGCGGCTATAGCCGGAATAGGCGGCGTGCTCGATCGGCCTGGCGCGGGCGTCGTCATAGGCCGCGAGCGTCGCCATCAGGTCGGGGGGCGTTGTGCCCATGCCGTTGAACAAGGCGAGCGACCCGTCGCCGTGCCGGAACAGGCGCAGATGCGGCATCATGCGCTCGATCGCCATGATCACGCCGCGTGGCGGCTCCATGCCGCGCGCCGCGAAGGTCTCGCGCAGCGGCAGCAGGTCGAGCAGCAATTCGATCAGCAGGCGCGGATTGCGGGTGAGATGGCCGCCATCGGGCAGGATCTGGTGGTCGAGCTCGTCCGAGAGCGCCATCTCGTAGCGGCGCAGCCGGCGGTCCTGCCGGTCGAGGCTGATCGCGGCGAAGGTCACGGCGATCAGCACCTGAAGCCTTGCGACCCCCTCGACCGCGCCCGACAGTTCGAGCGTCAGCTTCTCCGTCAGCCGCGAGACATGGCCGATGAAGCGCTCGTAGAAGACGTGGTCGGCGCCCTCCAGCAGCAGCGGGGAATGCGACAGGAAGGAGATCAGCCGCCTCGCGGCGACCGCCGGCCGTCTGGCGATCTCAGCGCGGTCGCGCCGCTTCTGGATGAAATCGCCGACCAGCGCGCGGGCGTTGGCGCGGGCGATCGCGGTGTCGGCCGCGCGCATATGGCGCAGCCAGCCGAAGCCGTGCAGCACCTCGGCCCAGGCTTCGCTCGGCGGCGTGCTGTCGAAGGGCGAATCGCCGTGGCTGCGCAGCGTCCGCCCGGCGAAGGCGAAATAGCCGGCATAGATGTCGCTCGCCGTGGTCGGGTCGGCGGTGCGCAGGTCGTGCGGGGCGAACAGCAGCCGCGAGGCCTGGGCCTTGCCGAAGGGCCATAGCCGATGCACGGCGCCGACGAACTGGCCGCGCGTGCGTCGCGCCGCCCGTCCGATCGCTGCGCCGGCAAGCCCCCTTCGCTCAGACCAGCCGCTCAAGACTCCCGAAATCCCTTATTCCCCCGGCACGGCCAGGTCCGGCCCTGCGATTCCCCGTTCCGTCATAGCCTGATCAGCCGGCAGGCGTAAAACCCCGCCCAGCCGGCAAGACGGGGTATGTCGCCCGCCAGCCGATGCGGCAGGGTGCGCAGATCGCCATCGCCGTCGATCGCTCCGGATACCCCGCCGATGTCCTCCGGCGCGATCGGCAGCCGCTGGAAATCGGCGCGTTCCGCGAGGAAGGCCGCGATCTGGCGCTCGCCCTCCTGCGGCTCGAGCGAGCAGGTGCAGTAGACCAGCCGGCCGCCGGGCTTCGTCAGCCTGGCCGCGGCCTCGAGCAGCCGGGCCTGAAGGGCCGACAGTTTGTCGCGGTCCTGCGGCGTCTTGGTCCAGGCGACGTCGGGGTGGCGGCGGATCGTGCCGGTGGCGCTGCAGGGCGCGTCGAGCAGCACGGCGTCGAACGGTTCGGCCTGCCAGAGCGTGGCGTCCTTGGTCACGATCTCGGCTTCGAGCCCGAGCCGGTCGAGATTCTCGCGCAGGCGGCGCAGGCGCGGCCCCGAGCGATCGACGGCGGTGACGGCGGCGCCCATCGCCGCGAGCTGCGCCGTCTTGCCGCCCGGCGCGGCGCAGAGATCGGCGACGCGCTCGCCCGCCTTGGGCGCCAGCAGCAGCGCCGGCAAGGCGGCGGCGGCGTCCTGCACCCACCAGGCCCCCTCGTCGAAGCCCGGCATCGCGGTCAGGCTGCCGCGCTCGCGCAGGCGCACCGAGCCGGTCGGCAGGAGCAGTCCGTCGAGACGCCGCGCCCAGCCCGCGGCATCGTTCTTGACCGTGAGATCGAGCGGCGGCTCGTCGCGATGGCTCCTGGCGATCGCGGCTGCGGTCTCCTCGCCATAGCTCTCGCGCCAGCTCTCGGCGAGCCAGTCCGGCACGTCGAGGAAGGGGTCGGCCTCGGCCTCGGCGAGGATGGCGTCGCGCTCGCGGGCGATCCGGCGCAGCAGGGCGTTGCCGAGCGCGACATAGCGCGAGGAGCGCGCATCCTCGTGGAGATGGCGGATGGCGAGGTCGACGGCGGCGTGGTCGGGCACGTCGAGGAACAGGATCTGGGCGGCGGCCGCGACCAGGATCGGCTCGAAGGGTCCGGAATTGCGCGGGCTGCCGCGCTCCAGCCGCGCATCGATCGCGTGCCGGATCGTGCCGAGACGGCGGAAGGCGGTGATCGCGATGGCGCGCGCGAGGCCCGCATCGGCCGCGTCGAGACCGAAATCGACGCCAAGCCGCTCATGGGTCTCGTCGAGCGCGAGCTTCGCCCGCAGCACCTCGTCGATCAGCGTCGCCGCCAGCCGGCGCGCCGGCAGGCCGGGCACGGGCTCCGGTTTCGTCTCGCTCGCGCGTTCCTGCGCCCGTCTCGGCCGCGCCATCTCAGCCCCAGGGTCCGGGCTGTCGATCGCCGCCGCTGGCCCAGGGGCTGGCCGCGGCCTGGCTCGTGAAGCCGCCTGACTGGGCGGCCGCCGAACTGCCGACGCCCATGGCGCGGGCCTGCTCCATCAGCGCGGCGATGCGGTTGCCGGTATCGGGATGTGTCGAGAACAGGGAATCCATGCCGCCGCCGGTGAGGGGATTGATGATGAACATGTGCGCCGTAGCAGGCTTCCGCTCCGCCGTCTCGTTGGGAATGTACGGCACGGCGCCGGCGGTCTTGGCGAGCGCGTCGGTGGCGAAGGCGTTGGGCTGGTCCTCGTCGATCAGGTAGACGCGCGGCATCGGCATGTCGGCTTGCGCGGCGAGGTCGCGGACCATACGATAGAGTTCCGGCGCGCTGCGCTCGTCGACCTCCCGTGCGTTATGGGCCGCGAGCGCGAGCTTGTCGGAATTCCAGTAGCTGATCAGGTTGGTCGCGGCCGCGATGGCGAGCGCGATCAGGCCGGCCATCAGGACGCCGGTGCGGATATAGTTCATGGGCCTCCCCAGTTACGCCGGCACGGGGAGTTGCCTTGCCTCTCCCCTTGCCGGCTTTCGCGCCTTATGTGGTGAAGGCGCTGCCGCTCCCACAAGGGAGTCCGCCGGAACGAGACTGCGAAGATCCCATGCCGAACGATCCGACCGGGCCCGAGCCGACGAGCGACGCCGCGCCGCGCAAGCCGCTCGCGGCGGCGGCCGAGCGGGCGCTGGCCGAGGCGCGGGCGCGCCGCGCCGAAATCGATGCGCGCGCCGCCGAGCTTGCCCGCGAGCGCGAGATCAACGGTCGCGGCGGGCTGGAGCCGGGGCGCTACAACGACTGGGAGGTCAAGGGCCTGACCAGCGATTTCTGAGAAGTGTTCGCGATCAGAGCCTTTCTGACAAATCAGCCCTCATTCCGAGGAGCCATTTCGATGGAAATGGCGTCTCGAAGGAGCCTCCCAGTTCGCTCCGGAGGCATCCGGAGCATCTGCGGGGCGCCGCTTGCGCGGCTCCTCAGGACGAGGGCTGGGAGACCTGCTGGCGGGTGGGCGTGGATGGGGCGGCCTGCCAGTTCGGGCGCGTTCATCGCCGCCATCGCGGTTGCGCGCCGATCCGAACTTTCCGCGACGGGACGGCTGCCATCAGGATCGACCGGTTACGCTCGAGATTGTAGGCGATGGCGGCGAGGTGAATTTGGAGGGTGGCTTTGGCGAGGCCGCGCCCTCGCATCGCGCATCGGGGCCGCCTCGGAGCGCGAGAACCCGCGGAAGCGAGAGGACCGAAAGCATCGCTCCCGTCATCTGTCATCTGTTGACAATTCGCTGTTGCGTGAGCAAGGCTCCGCTGAGCATGGCCGAGATCGCCGCCGCCCTGTCGACGCAGCCGATCGCGGCCAGGGCCTGACGAGGACGCCCGCCAGTGCGACTGCATCGTCGTCGGCGCGGGTTCCGCCGGCTGCGTGCTCGCCAAAGCCCCGCATCGCGGGATCGCGCCCGGCCGCCGCGCGAGTCGGCCGCCAGCATGAAGATTTCCATGACCTGTCCCGAGACCGGACGCGGCGATGTCGTCGAAGAGCATTTCGGCCGGAGGATCGCCGATCCCTATCGGACAGCGGCATCGGGCCGATCCAGGGTGGGCAGCGCCCTTTTCGGCGTCAATCGATCGCCGACAGCGCCTGCTCGATCGTCCCGAAGATCGTCTCGATCTCGCCGGCCGCGATTACCAGTGGCGGCGACAGCACGATGACGTCGCCCGAACTGCGCACCAGCACGTCGAGGTCGTAGCAGGAGCGGGCGCAGGCCGTTCCGCGCGCGCCGACCGCGCCCGGGCGCGGCGCGAGCTCGATCGCGCAGAGCAGCCCGGCGGTGCGAATGTCGACGACATGGGGCGCGGTCTTCAGGCGATGGGCGCGCTCCTCCCAGAGCGGCAGGATGGCGCGCGTCCGTTCGAGCAGATCCTGCTCCTCGAACACGTCGAGCGTCGCCAGACCGGCGGCGCAGGCCAGCGGATGGGCCGAACAGGTGTAGCCGTGGAAGAGCTCGATCGCCTCCGGCGGGCCGGCCATGAAGGCCTCGAAGACATGGCCCGCGACCAGCACGCCCCCCATGGGAACCGCGCCATTGGTCATGCCCTTGGCGATGCTCATCAGGTCGGGCGCGACGCCATAGGCCTGCGCCGCGAAGGGCGCGCCGAGCCGGCCGAACCCCGTGATGACCTCGTCGAAGATCAGCAGGACGCCATGCCGGTCGCAGGCCTCGCGCAGGCGCTCGAGATAGCCGCGCGGCGGCGGATAGACCCCGCCCGAGCCGGTGACGGGCTCTACGACGACGGCGGCGACGGTCGCCGGATCATGGATCGCAAGCAGGCTCTCCACCGCAGCGGCCGCGGCCGCGCCGCCGTCGGGCAGCCCGCGCGAAAACGCCATGGCGGCGCGGTCATAGGGCAGCGGCAGATGCGCGACATCGGGCAGCAGCGGTCCGAAACCCTGCTTGTGCCGGCCGATGCCGGCGACGGAGAGCCCGCCGAAGCCCATGCCGTGATAGCTCTTGGCCCGCCCGATCAGCTTGGTGCGGGCGCCCTCGCCACGGGCATGATGGTAGGCGCGGGCGATCTTGAGCGCCGTATCGACCGCCTCCGAGCCGGAATTGACGAAGAAGGCATGGTCGATCCCATCCGGCGCGAAGGCGCAGAGACGCTTCGCATAGGCTTCGGCGGCCGGATGACTCATCTTGAAGGACGAGACGAAATCGAGCCGGCCGGCGGCCTCGCGGATCGCCTCGACGATGCGCTTCTGGCCGTGGCCGGCATTGACGCACCAAAGCCCGGCCATGCCGTCGAGCACGCGCCGTCCTTCCGGCGTGACGTAATGCATGCCGTCCGCGCGGTCGAACAGCAGCGGCGCGTCCCGGAAACCGCGCATCGACGTGAACGGCATCCAGAACGCGTCGCGCGCATTGGGCGGATGGCGGGTCGCTGCGACATCCATGACGGCTTTCCGGTTACGAAAGCATCATTGTCTTTTTATATCCAAAAGACAATACCAGATCAGTCGAGGCCGTCGCCCCGGCGCAGGACGCTGGCGCGCTGCAGATGACGGCGCATCAAGGCCGAGGCGACCTCGCGGTCGTCCTTCTCGAGAAAGTCGAGCATCTCCATATGCTCGCGGCAGTTCACCTCGACCCGCGCGAAGCCGAAGACCCAGTCGTAGTTGGAGAGCCGCCTGAGCTGGTTCTGGCGCCGGACCGCCCAATGGACGAAGCGGTTGCCCGAGGCCGCCGCCAGGCCCTCGTGGAAATCGGCGTTCATCTCGAAGAAGCCGATCGCGGAGCTGTCGCGCCAGGGTCTTGCCAGCGTTTCGCGATGGCGTTCGCGCATCGCGGCGATCCAGCCGGGCTCCAGCCGGAAGCCGGGTTCCAGCAACCCCATCGGCTCGATCAGCAGGCGGAAGCGATAACGCTCGTCATGCACGGCGGGATCGCGCGCCGGATGCAGGAAACGCCAGCCATAGCCGGGCTTGCGCGCGATCATGTCGAGATCCGCGAGCCGCGCCAGCAGCCGCTGCGCCTCCGGCCTCGCGAGCTCGTAGCGCCGCATGATCTCCTGCTCGGAGAAATCGTCGGGAAGCCGGCCGCTCTCGCGGTCATGGGCGAGCGCGACCATGACGCGCTCCAGCAAGTCGGGCGCGGTGTTGCCGGCGGCGGCTGACGCCGGCGCGTCGATCAGTTCGATGCCGCGATTGGGATGCCGTCGAACCAGGCCGCGCGCGGCCAGATGGGCGAGCGCGGCGCGCACCGGCGTGCGCGAAACGTTCAGCCGCTTGGCGGCGCCGCTTTCGTTGAGCATCGCGCCCGCGCCAAGCCCGTCCTCGCGCGCCATGTCGAGGATGCGTTCGGCGAGGTCTTGCTGAAGGCGGGTCGGTGACGACATCGATTCAGGCCTTGATTGTCTTAGTTACAAATGAAATACATTAGAGACCGGCACAAGCCAGACATCGTCGGGAATGCGATCATGGTTCGGCACTGCCCCTTCGTCGATGTCTCCGGCAGCGCGTATGAGCGCGGTCGCCGGCACGGTTCCGCCGTACCCGATCGCGTCGCACGCTCGATCGAGCTTTATGGCGGCCAGCTTAGCGAACTCGGCTACGGCGCCGCGGCGAAATCGGCGCTGATCGGCGAGTTCGCCCGCGAGATCGAGGCCTTCGGGATCCACTATGTCGAGGAGATGGCCGGCATCGCCGAGGGGGCGGGCGTGGCGCTCGAGGACATCGTCATGGTCAACGCCCGCACCGAGATAATGGCCAAGGCGAGACTGGAGAAAAAGCGGCCCGTCGGGGCGACCGAGGAACTGGACGACGGCTGCACCGGCGCGATCATCCTGCCCGAGCGCAGCGCCACGGGCGCGCTGATCCACGGCCAGAACTGGGACTGGAAGGCCGAATGCGCCGGGACGGCGATCGTGCTGCGCGTGCGCCGCGACGACGGGCCGGATTTTCTCACCTTCGTCGAGGCCGGCGGCCTCGCCCGCTGCGGCATGAACGCGGCCGGCATCTGCATCACCGCCAACTACCTCGAATCCGACCGCGATTTCACGCAAGCAGGCGTGCCGCTCGCCCTGATCCGCCGCAAGGTGCTGGAGCAGGAGCACTTCGCCTTCGCCATCAAGGCGGTGGCGACGACGCCGAAGGCCTGTTCCAACAACATGATGCTTTCGACCGTGAAGGGCTTCGGCATCGATTTCGAATGCGCGCCGGACGAGGCGTTTCCGCTCTATCCTACTGACGGACTGATCGTTCACGCCAATCACTGGGTCGGCCCCGTTCCGCTCGCCAAGCTCAGGGACACCGGCATCCCGCGCGTGCCGGAGAGCTTCTATCGCGACTGGCGCGTCCGCAAGCTGCTCGACGAGGCCGGCGCCAGGCTCACCGTGGACGACCTCAAACACGCCTTCTTCGACGATTTCCTCAGCCCCCACTCGGTCTGCCGGCCGATACGCCCGAACGACACCGGCAACCTCTCGGCCACCGTCGCGATGGTGATCATGCAGCCGGACAAGGGCGTGATGGAGGTCGCGCCGCTGCCGGCTCGGAACCGCGTCTTCACCCGCTACAGCCTGACCGGAGACCCCGTGACGCTCGCGCTCGCCGCCGAATGACGGCCGCGCCGCGCCGGGACGCCTCCACAACAGAAGGGGACCATGCCGATGCATCGACAGATCCTGGGCTGCGCCGCGCTTGTCGCCGGCATCGTCTTCGGCCCCGCCGTCGCGACCAATGCCGCGCAGGCGAGCACGCTGCGCGTCTCGATCCCCTTCGACATCCGTTCGATCAATCCCGGCGTGAACCGCGACCACAACACCGACGGCGTCGTGCTGCAAATGGTCGAGGGGCTGGTCGCCTATGGCGAGGACGCTCAGCCCCGGCCGCTGCTGGCGGAGAAGATCGACGTTTCGGAGGACGGCAAGACCTACAGCTTCACGCTGCGTCCGGGAGTCAAATTCCACAATGGCGCGGAGCTGACCTCGGCCGACGTGGTCTGGAGCTGGAACCGCTACATGGAGCCCAGGACCGACTGGCGCTGCCTGTCGGAGTTCGACGGCCGCGGCCAGGTCAAGGTCGAGAGCGTCGCCGCGCCGGACGCCCGAACGGTCGTCTTCAGGCTCGACCAGCCGAGCGCGCTGTTCCTCGCCTCGCTGGCGCGCACCGACTGCGCCATGACCGGCGTCCTGCACAAGGATTCGGTGAAGGCCGACGGCTCCTTCGACCGGCCGATCGGCACCGGCCCGTTCAAGCTGGCCGAGTGGAAGCGCGGCGAGTTCATCCGGCTCGAGCGATTCGCCGGCTACGCCTCGCTGCCCGGCAAGATCGACGGGTTGAGCGGGGCCAAGCGCCCGCTGGTCGACGAGGTGCGTTTCGTCATCATTCCCGACAGCGCCACCGCCAAGGCCGCGCTGCTGCGTGGCGACGTCGATGTCGTGCCCGATGTCGCCAATGCCGATGTCGCCGAGCTGAAGAAGACCGGCAAGGTCGATCTCTCCGTGGTTTCCAGCATGGGGCTGGTCGGGCTGATCATCCAGACGCGCGATCCGGTCATGGGCAAGGTCGGGCTGCGCCGCGCCATCGACGCGGCGATCGACAAGACCGAACTGGTCGCGGCCGTCACCGACGGCATCGGCAAACCCAATTCCTCGATCGTGCCCTCGCTCTCGGCCTATCACGGCCCGGTCCAGAAGCAGGCCAGGGCCTACGATCCCGCCGCCGCGAAGAAGCTGCTCGCCGAGTCCGGCTACAAGGGCGAAAAGATCGTGATGATCGCCAACAAGCGCTATCCGCAGAGCTTCGACGCCGCCGTCATCGCCCAGCAGATGCTCAAGGGCGCCGGGATCAACATCGAGATCGAGGTGCTCGAATGGGCGACCCAGCTCGACCGCTACAACAAGGGCAACTACCAGATCCAGGCCTTCCCCTATTCGGGGCGGCTCGATCCGTCGCTGTCCTTCGAGTCGATGACCGGCCCCAAGGACAAGCAGCCGCGCAAGCTCTGGGACGATCCGGAGGCGCAGGCCCTGCTCGACGAGTCGATGGTCGTCGGCGACAGGGCCCGGCGCCAGGCGATCTTCGACGAGCTGCACAGGCGCTTCGTCGCCGATGTGCCGATGGTGATGCTCTACAACGGCATCGTCGGCGGCGCTTCGGCCAAGCGCGTCAGGGGCTACACCTCGTCGCTGACCTCGCTGCCCCGGCTCTGGGAGGTCTCGGTCGAGGACTGAGCCGGGCTCGCCGTGGCCGCATCCTTGGCCTCGACCATGTTCTTGGCCTCGACCATGTCCTTGTCGATATGACGCGCGATCAGCCCGGCGAGACGCGGCGCGTCGCGGGCCTCCAGCGCCGCGATCATGGCGTGGTGGTCGCGGTCGCTGTCCAGCAGCGCCTGATGCGAGGTCCAGACCGTCACGGCCGAGCCGCGCGAGCGGTCGCGCAGCGACCAGATCGTCTCCTCCAGCACCGGATTGCCGCAGAAGGCGTAGATCAGATGATGGAAGGCGTGGTTGATCTCGCTCTGCCGGAGGCGCGTGCCGCTCAGCACCGCCTCGCCGAAGGCGCGCGCCAGCGCCTTCAGCTCCGCGATCGCCGCCGCGTCGATCCGCGCGACCACGCCTTGCGCCGTCGCGGTCTCCAGGATGACGCGCGTGTCGCGGATCGCCCTGTAGGTCTCGGCGTCGATCTCGGCGACGCGGTAGCCGCGATTGGGGACGTGCTCGATGGTCTTGCGCACGGCGAGCTCGTCGAGCGCGCTGCGCACGTCGAAACGCGTCGCCCTGAAAGCCTGTTCGAGATCGATCTGGCGCAGCCATTCGCCCGGACGGTAGGCGCGCAGATGGATCGCCTCGGCGATCTCGGCGGCGAGGGCGCGCTTCTCTCTGGGGCGGGTCCGGCGTGTCGTCATCGGGCGTCTCTAGCAGATTCCGCGGCCGGCGCATGGGCCTGTTGCAAAGGCGATCGTAACATGCAACAAAATTGGCGCCAATTATAACGCCAATGACGAGGGCGCGATGACATCCTCCCCCGCAGCAGCCAGCGCGCCGGTCGAGGACGCCGCCGCGATCGCGCATGCGCTCTACGACATGGGCGCGACGCCGGTCATGGCCTGCAAGGCCGATCCGCGTTTCAGCTACTGCCTCTATGTGCCGCCAAGCCTCGGCAAGGCCGGGGCCGCGCCGGAACTCGTGGTGGCGATGCACGGCACCGGGCGTGGCTTCACCGGCTATCGCGACGCCTTCGAGGAATTCGGCCGCTGGAACGACTGCATCGTGCTGGCGCCGCTGTTCCCGATCGGCGTTCTCGGCGACGACAACCGCGACGGCTTCAAATACATGCGCGAGGGCGACATCCGTTACGACCGCGTCCTGCTCGCCATGGTCGACGAGGTGGCGCAGCGCTACGGCCTCGCCTTTCCGCGCTTTGCCCTGTTCGGCTATTCCGGCGGCGGCCATTTCGCCCATCGCTTCCTGATGCTGGAGCCCCGCCGGCTCTTCGCCTGCTCGATCGGCGCGCCGGGCTCGGTCACACTGCTCGACCCGAGCCGCGACTGGTGGGTCGGGACGCGCAACATGGCCGCGCTCTTCGGCGCCGCTCCCGACATCGCCGCGATGAAGCAGGTGGCGGTCCAGATGATCGTCGGCGCGGCCGATCTCGAAACCTGGGAGATCACCCATCGCGAGGGCGGCCGCAACTGGATGCCCGACGCCAACCATGCCGGCGCGACGAGGCCCGAGCGGCTGGCCGCTTTGCTCGCATCCTTCGAGGCGGCCGGCGTGAAGGTCCGTTTCGACCTCGTCCCGAACATGGCCCATGATGGCCTGCGCGCCGTGCCGCGCGTGCAGGATTTCCTCGCCGAGGCGCTTGCCGCGCGCCGCTCGGGCGCAGCCAGAGCCGCGTGAACGCAAAAAGCCGTCAGATACAAGGGGACACGCCATGAACCGTCTGCTCGCCTCCGCCATCATGCTTGCGGCCTTCGCCAGCCCCGCCGCCGCGCAGTCGATCACGGTCGCGGTGCAGGCCGATGTCCGCAGCATCAATCCCGGCGTCAACCGCGACGACGGCACCGACGATTTCGTCCTGCAGATGGTCGAGGGTCTGGTCGGGTACGACGAAGGCGGCACGCCGCAGCCCTTGCTCGCCGAGAAGGTCGACCTCTCGGCCGATGGCAAGACCTACACCTTCACGTTGCGTCAGGGAGTGAAGTTCCACAACGGCGCCGAGCTGAGTTCGGCCGACGTGCTCTGGAGCTGGAACCGCTATATGGACCCGAAGACGGATTGGCGCTGCACCTCCGAATTCGACGGCCGCTCCGGCCTCAAGGTCGAATCCGTGCAGGCGCCGGACGCCCGCACCGTGGTCATGACGATCGACAGGCCGAACGCGCTCTTCCTCGACACCATGGCCCGTACCGACTGCGCGATGACGGCGATCCTGCACAAGGATTCGGTGAAGGCGGACGGCTCCTTCGACAGGCCGGTCGGCACCGGGCCCTACAGGATGGGCGAGTGGAAGCGCGGCGAATACTTCACCATGACGGCCTTCGATGGCTACGCCTCGCCGAAGGCCGACGGAAAGGTCGACGGCTATGTCGGCTCCAAGCGTCCGCTGCTGAAAGAGGTGAAGTTCCTGGTCGTCAAGGATCCGGCGACGGTGAAGGCCGGCCTGACCTCGGGAGCGCTCGATCTCAGCGAGATCCTGCCGAGCGATGTCGGCGAGCTGCGCAAGCTGCCCAGGCTCGACGTCGTGACGGCGGCGACCGCCGTCCGCCACGTCCTGCTGATCCAGACCCGCGATGCCGTGATGGGCAACAGAAAGCTGCGCCAGGCGATAGCGGCCGCGCTCGACATGGACGAGATCGTCGCGGCGGCGTCCGACAATCTCGGAGAAACCAACACCTCGCCGATCTATTCGCGCTCGGCCTATTTCGGGCCGGCCGAGAAGCAGGGCCACAAATACGATCCCGCCCGGGCCAGGAAGCTGCTGGCGGAGGCCGGCTACAAGGGTGAAAAGATATCCATCCTCGCCAACAAGCGGCCCCGCGTGCCGAGCTTCCCGGCAGCCGTCGTGGTCCAGTCCATGCTGCAGGCCGTCGGCGTCAATGCCGACATCGAGGTGCTCGACTGGGCGACGCAGCTCGACCGCTACAACAAGGGCAACTACCAGATGCAGTCCTTCTCCTTCTCGGCCCGCTTCGACCCCGCAATCGCGTTCGAGCAGTTCTCCGGACCCAAGGACAAGCAGCCCCGCAAGGTCTGGGACGATGCCGCCGCCCAGGCGAAGATCGACCGTCTCATGACGGTGTCCGACAAGGCCGAGCGCCAGAAGCTGGTCGACGAACTCCACAAGCAGGTGATCGAGGACGTCCCGCTGATCTTCATGTTCAACGGCATCGACGCGATCGCGCTCAGCAAGCGCGTCAAGGGCTTCCAGCCTTGGCAGTCCAAGCTGCGGATGTGGGAAGTGACGGCGAACTGAACTCCCCGGCCGACTAGAACCAACCGGGGAGGGCCCGATGCTGCGCTTCGCGCTGACCCGGATCGGCATGGCCGTGCCGACCCTGCTGATCGTGGCGGTCGCGGTCTTCGTGCTGATCCGCCTGATCCCGGGCGATCCGGCCGCCCTGATGCTGGGCGACCTCGCGACGCCCGCCAGCCTCGCCGATCTGCGCGGCCGTCTCGGGCTGGACCAGACTCTGCCCGTGCAGTTCGGCATCTGGTTCGGCAATCTGCTGCAGGGCGATCTCGGCCAGTCGATCTCCTCGCAGCAGCCGGTTCTGCCGCTGATCCTGTCGCGCTTCTGGATCAGCGCCCAGATCGTGCTCGTCGCCGTGCTTTTCGCCAGCCTCGTCGCGGTGCCGGCCGGCGTGATCGCAGCCTGGAAACAGGATTCCGCGCTCGACCTCGGCCTGGTCGCGGTGGCGACCCTGCTGCTTTCGATCCCGACCTTCTGGCTCGGCCTGCTGCTGCTGCTGTTCTTCGGCCTCAGGCTCGAATGGCTGCCGGTCGTCGGCTACGTCTCGATCGGCGACAATCCCCGGGCCGGACTGCTCTACATCGTCATGCCGATCCTGACCCTGTTCCTGCACGAGATCGGCGTGCTGATGCGGATGGCGCGCGCCTCGACGCTGGAGGTGCTGCGGCTCGACTACATCACCCATGCCCGCGCCAAGGGCCTATCGGAGGGCGCGGTGCTGTGGCGCCACGCCTTCAAGAACGCCTTCGGCCCGACCTGGACGCTGATCGGCCTCGTGCTCGGCAATCTGCTCGGCGGCATCGCGGTGGTCGAGACGGTGTTCACCATTCCCGGCCTCGGCCGGCTGCTGGTCGATGCGATCTTCGCGCGCGACTATCCCGTGATCCAGGGCTGCATGCTGGTGATCGCCTTCAGCTATGTGCTGGTCAATCTCGTCATCGACCTGTGCTACCCCGTTTTCGATCCGAGGGTGACGGCGCAATGAAGCTCCCCGCACTCAATGCGCTGATCGGCGGCGCGCTCATCGGCGGCCTTGGCGTCGCGGCGGGCTTCGGCGCGCTGTGGACGCCCTATGATCCGCTCCAGCTTTCCTTCCGCGCCAAGCTCGCCGCGCCAGGCGCGACGCACTGGCTCGGCGCCGACGAGTTCGGCCGCGACGTGCTGAGCCGGCTCCTGGCGGGAGCCGCCACCTCGGTCTGGATCAGCCTGCTCACCGTCGCGATGGCGGTGACGCTCGGCACGCTGATCGGGTTGCTGTCGGGCTATCTGCGCGGCTGGGTCGACCGCGTCATCATGGCGTTCAACGATGCGCTGCTCGCCTTTCCCGGCATCCTGCTGGCGCTCGGCCTGCTCGCCGTGGTCGGGGCCAACAAATACGGCATCATCGTCGCGCTCGGCATCGCCTATACGCCCTCGGTCGCGCGCATCGTGCGCGGCACGGTGCTCTCGCTGCGCGAGCGCGAATTCATCGCGGCCTCCAGGGTGATGGGTAATTCGGAAGCCTTCACCATGGCCCGCCACATCCTGCCGAACTGCATCGCGCCGCTGACCGTGCTCGCGACCTCGATGTTCGGCTATGTGCTGCTGGCCGAGAGCTCGCTCTCCTTCCTGGGCCTCGGCGTGCCGCCGCCGGCCCCGACCTGGGGCAACATGCTGGCGGGCTCGCGGCCCTATATCGGGCAGGCGGTCTGGCTCGGCATCTTTCCGGGCCTGTGCATCTCGTTGACGCTGCTGGGCATCAACCTGCTCGGCGACGCGCTGCGCGACAGGCTCGACCCGCGGATGCGGGGCCTGCGATGAGCCCCGGCAAGCCGCTGCTCGCGGTCTCCAACCTCACGCTTCGCATCGGCGCGAGCGGCAAGACCGTCGTCAACGATGTCGGCTTTTCGGTCTCGGCCGGCGAGATCGTCGGCATCGTCGGCGAGTCGGGCTCGGGCAAAACTCTTGCCGCCCGCGCCGTGATGGGTTTCGTGCCGCCCGCCGTGAGACGGATCTCCGGTTCGATCCTGTTCGACGGCGAGGAGGTCACGACCATGGCCCGGAAGCGCCTGCGCTTGATGCGCGGCGCCAAGGTCGGCATGGTCTTCCAGGAGCCGATGACCTCGCTCAACCCCTCCATGCTGATCGGGCGGCAACTGGAGGAGGGGCTGGCGCTGCATCGCGACCTCGACGCAGGCCAGCGGCGCGCGCTGATCCTCGACATGCTGCGCCGCGTCGGCCTGCGCGATCCCGAGGGCGCCTTCACCGCCTATCCGCACCAGTTCTCCGGCGGCATGCGCCAGCGCATCATGCTGGCCTCGGTGATGCTGCTGAAACCGGCGCTGCTCATCGCTGACGAGCCGACGACGGCGCTCGACGCGG
Source organism: Allobosea sp. GW821-FHT12C12 (assembly GCF_058807355.1). Taxonomy (NCBI): domain Bacteria; kingdom Pseudomonadati; phylum Pseudomonadota; class Alphaproteobacteria; order Hyphomicrobiales; family Alloboseaceae; genus Allobosea; species Allobosea sp. GW821-FHT12C12. Next base: position 17,990 of record NZ_JBXAQP010000020.1, on the reverse strand, counting down.
TCGTCCAGCGCGACGTGCTCGAGCTCATGGTCGACCTGACCAAGGAGAACGACACCGCCGTGCTGATGATCTCGCATGATCTCGGCATGATCGCGCGCTATTCCAGCCGCATCATCGTGATGTGCCAGGGCGACGTCGTCGAGCAGGGCGGGACGGAGGACATCCTGGCCCGGCCGCGGCACCCCTACACGCGAAAGCTCCTGGCCGCGATGCCGCACCGCCTGCCGGCGCGCGAGCTGCCAGACGCGAAGACGCCGATCGTCGCCGTGCGCGATCTCGTTCTCGACTATGGCGGCCGCCAGGGCTTCTTCCGCAAGGAAGCGGCCAAGCGCGCGCTGCACGGCGTCAGCCTCGCGGTTCAGCCGGGCCAGGTCGTTGCCGTCGTCGGCGGCTCCGGCTCCGGCAAGACCACGCTCGGCCAGGCCATCGCGGGGCTGCTGAAGCCGACCGGCGGCGACATCCTGTTCGACGGCAAGCCGATCTTCAAAAGCGACGCCGCCTTCTGGGACTATCGGCTGAACTGCCAGATGGTGTTCCAGGATCCCTATTCATCGCTCGATCCGCGCATGACGATCGGCGAACTGGTCGCCGAGCCGCTGCGGCTGGTCAGGGACATGAGCGCAGCGCAAAAGCGCGCGCGCCTCGACGAGGTGCTGTCCGAAGTCGGGCTCGGCGACGGCTTCGCGCCGCGCTATCCGCACGAACTCTCCGGCGGCCAGCGCCAGCGCGTCGCGATCGCCCGCGCCATCGTGCGCCGGCCGAGCTTCGTCATCGCAGACGAGCCGGTCTCGGCGCTCGACGTCACGGTGCGGGCGCAGGTGCTGGAGCTGTTCGCGGAGCTGCAGAAGAAGCACGGCTTCTCCTGCCTGTTCATCAGCCACGACCTCGGCGTGGTCGAGCAGGTCGCCGACCGGGTCGTGGTGATGCAGGACGGACGCATCGTCGAGGAGGGCTCGCGCGACCAGATCTTCGATGAACCGCGGCACGACTACACGCGAAAGCTGCTCTCGGCCGTGCCGGGGCTCGAAAGCACGGCGGATGGCGGGGTCAGGCTGTTCTGGCGGCTGGGGGAGCGGGCCACGGGGATGACGGCGCGATGAAGAACGGCATGATCGTCTGCCCGCAGCCGGAGGCCGCCGAGGCGGGGGCTGCCGTGCTGGAGCGCGGCGGCAACGCGGTCGACGCGGCCATCGCCTGCGCCTTCATGCAGGGCGTGGTCGACCCGCTGATGTCCGGGATCGGCGGCTTCGGTTCGATGCAACTCTACATGCCGGGCAGGGGCATTCACCAGATCGTCGAGTTTTATGCGCGCGCCTCGCTGCATGCGACGCCCGGGATGTGGCTCGACAAGCTGACGGGCCAATCGCGCGACGGCTTCGCCTTCCTGCTCGAAGACGGCATCAGCGAGTTCGGCCATCTCGCCGTCTGCACGCCCGGCAGCGTCAAGGGCTACGATTTCGCGCTCTCGCGCTACGGCACGATGGACTGGGCCGACGTGATCGCGCCCGCGGTCAGGCAGGCGCGCGAGGGCGTCCTGGTCCGCCCGCACATGCACTGGTTCTGGACGCAGGACCAGAGCGGCTCGGGCCAGGTCAACACCGCCGACAAGCTGCGCTACAGCGAGACCGGCAGGCGGCTCTATTTCCGCCCCGACGGCAGCGCCAAACGCCCCGGCGACGTCATCGCCAATCCCGATATGGCCGATACGCTGGAACGATTGGCGAAAGGCGGCGCGGATCTGTTCTATCACGGCGAGCTGGCCGAGGAGATCGCCGCCGACTTCGCCGCCCATGGCGGGCTGATCTCGCGCCAAGACCTCTCGGCTTACGCGCTTTCGGTCGCGGAGCCGATCTGGGGCGAGTATCGCGGTCACCGCGTCGCGACGAGCCCGCCGCCGGCGAGCGGGATGCTGATGCTTGAAATCCTGCACATGCTCGAACATTTCGACATCGGTTCGCTGGGGCATGGCTCGGCCGAGCATGTCAGGCTGCTGGCCGAGGCGATGAAGCGCATGACCATCGACAAGGACGCCTTCATGGGCGACCCGGCCTATGTCGAGGTGCCGGTCGAACGCCTGCTCTCGAAAGGGCATGCGGCGGCGCAGGCCGACAGCATCCGCCGCGGCGAGCGCGCCGATGTCAAGCGGCTGCAGCGCTCCTCCTCGCGCGAGACGACCCATGTCTCGGTGGTCGACAGGCACGGCAACGCGGTGGCGCTGACGCATACGCTCGGCAGCCCGTCCGGCGCGATCACCGAGGGGCTCGGCTTCATCTGGAACGGCACGATGAGCCGCTTCGACCCGCGCCCGGGCCGGGCCGGCTCGATCGCGCCCGGCAAGCGCCGCTCGTCCTCGGCCGCGCCGACCATCGTGTTCAGGGATGAAAAGCCCTTCATCGTGATGGGCGCGCCCGGCGGCAGCTACATCGCGCCGGCGATGGCTCAAGGCGTCATGAACGTCGTCGATTTCGGCATGTCGATGCTGGAGGCGGTCGCGGCGCCGCGCATCGTCGCGGTCTCGAACACGATCGACGTCTCTAACCGCATCCGCCGCAGCGTCACCGACGAACTCGTCGCGCAGGGCTACGAGGTCAAGCGTTCGGCCCAGAGCTATCCCTTCGCGGCGCTGCACGGCATCCGTATCGAGGACGGGCTCTGCTCGGGCGGGGCCGATCCGCAGCGCGACGGCATGGCGATCTCGGCGCCTGCCGGCTGACGTTCGGGCCTGCGCGGGCGACGGCACGGTGCTCGCGGCGGGTTCGGCCTTCCGGAGGCTGCCGCAGGCCGAGGCGATCGTGCGCATGGTCGGCGATCTGGGGCGCACGGTCGCCGATGCCGGCCAGATGCGCGGCACGGCGATGATCGGCGCGATCGACCTCAACGTCGACACCAGCCTCAATCTCGCGCGCCATCCTTCAGATGAATTTCTGAAATTACATCTGTTGCAATCAAGCGAGCGCATCTGTATCAATGGCCGCCAACGAGGTTCAGGCACCCCGGGCAGGGCGATGGCGACGGCTCTCTTCATTCACGGAGCGAAGGATGCCCGCGTCGCACCCTTCAACCTGCGCGAGGGACGGCCGGAGGAGGTCCTGCTCGACGTCGCGGCGGTCGGGCTCTGCGGCAGCGACCTGCACTACTACAAGGACGGCGGCATCGGCGCGGCGGTGATCCGCGACCCCTTCGTGCCCGGGCACGAGTTCGCGGGGTTTCTCTGCGAGGAGATCGCCGATCTCGGGCTCGACGCCGGGACCCTCGTCGCGGTCGACCCCAACAAGGCCTGCGGCGCCTGCTCCTGGTGCCATGAGGGCCATCCCAATCTCTGCCCGCATGTCGAGTTCATCGGCGCGCCGCCCTTCAACGGCGCGATGACCAGCCGGATCTGGGTGCCGCGCTCGCAGATCGTGCCGCTGCCCCGCAGCTTCGACCCGCTGACCGCGGTGATGCTGGAGCCGCTCGGCGTCGCGATCCATGCCGTCGATCTCGCCAAGCCGCGGCTGCTCGAAACGGTGGCGCTGCTCGGCGCCGGGCCGATCGGCCTGCTGACCCTGCAGGTGCTGAGGGCGGCCGGCGCCGGCGACATCCTCGTCGCCGACCCGCAGCCGCATCGCCGCGAACTGGCGCGGCGGCTCGGCGCGAAAGCCGTCTTCGTTTCCGTCGAGGCGCTGCTGGACGAGGCCCGCCAAGGCTGCCCGCTCGTGGTCGAGGCGACGAATTCGCCGGCCGGCTTCACGGATGCGGTGCGCGCGGCGCGGATCGGTGGGCGCATCGTGCTGGTCGGCATCCCGGATGGCGACAGCTACACGCTGCCGGCCTCCGAGGCGCGCCGGCGCGCGCTCAAGATCAAGTTCGCCCGCCGCATGGGCGAGGTCTACCCGCGCGCCATCGCGCTGGTCGAGCAGGGAAAGGTCGATGTCGCGTCGATGGTGAGCCATCGCATCGCCCTCGCCGAGACGCCCGGCGCCTTTCGCGCGCTGGCCGAGAACGCACCGGGCTACAACAAGGTGCTGATCTATCCGAATGGGACGAACGCCACAGGGAGGCAACAATGAAGAGACTGCTTGAAACGATCAGCGCGCTGGCGCTCGGCATCGGATTGCTCGGCGCGCCCGCACCGGCTCAGGCCCAGACGCAAGCCCCGGCCCCATGGGCGATCGAGAAGGCCGCGGCCCCGCTCAAGGGCACGCAGATCAACGTCATCTTCCTCGACCGGCCGGGCTACCGCGCCATCATCAAGCTGCTGCCGGAGTTCGAGAAGAAGACCGGCATCAAGGTCAATTACGAGATCGTCCCTTACGAGAACACCCGCGAGAAGCAGGTGCTCAACTTCAACTCCAAGGGCGATCTGACGCTGGCGCTGGTCGATCTCGTCTGGATCGGCGAGTTCGCCGAGAACGGCTGGATCGTGCCGGTCGAGAAGTTCTCCGGCGACGCCGCGATCACCGACCCGAACCTCAACCTGAAGGGCTTCTTCCCGCTGCTGCTCGAGGCCTTCGGCTCCTGGGGCAACAAGGTCTACGGCCTGCCTTTCGACAACTATTCCGGCCTGCTGTTCTACAACCAGTGTCTGCTGAAGGAGGCCGGCTTCGACAAGCCGCCGGCGACCTGGGACGAGGTGCTGAACACCTATGGCCCGAAGCTGAACAAGCCCGACAGGAAGCAGTTCGCCTTCGCGCTGCAGTCGCTGCGCGGCGAGACCCAGTCGGCCGACAGCTTCATGCGCGTGCTCTGGCCCTTCGGCGGCTCGCTGCTCGACAAGAACTTCAAGTCGAACCTGCTCTCCAAGGAGAGCCAGGCCGGGCTGAAGTTCCGCCAGGACCTGATGAAGCTGATGCCGCCGGGCATCGTCTCCTACGACCACTCGGAGGCCGTCAACGCGCTGGCCCAGGGCCAGGTCGCGATGATCACCGAATGGTCGGCCTTCTACGGTACGCTGACCGACCCGAAGACCTCCAAGCTCGGCGACTGCCTTGCCGTCGCCCCCGAGCCATCCGGGCCGGCCGGCCGCCTGCCGGCGCTCGGCGGCTTCTCGCTCGCGGTGGCGGCGCAGGCGACCGAGGCGCAGCAGAAGGCCTCCTGGATCTTCACGCAATGGGCGACTTCCGAGGAGATCGCGCGGTCCTATGTCGAGGCCGGCGGCGTCTCGGGCCGCAGCGCGATCTACGAGCAGGCCGACATCAAGGCGAAGTACAAGTTCGTCGAGCCGATGGTCGCCTCCTGGCAGAAGGGCGTGCCGGAGTTCCGGCCGCGCTTCCCGGCCTGGCCGGCGATCTCCGAGATCGTCGCCGAGTTCGGCTCCAAGATGATGCTCGGCGAGGTCTCCACCGAAGAGGGCGCCAAGCAGATCGGCACAAGGATGGAGGCCATCCTCACCAAGGAGGGTTACTACGACGGCAAGAAGGCGCTGCGTCAGTAACCGGCCTCTCCGGCGCGCGCCCCCTCTCCCCGGACGCGCGCCGGATCGCCCTTCCGGGTTCGATGTTCCGGGCTTCCTGCATGACCGATCTCTACCAGGCGGCGCTCGCCGACCTCGGGCGCGTCTTCGAGCGCCTCGATCGGGCTGCGGTCGAGCGCGCGGTCGCAGGCGTGGCGGCGGCGCGGCGCATCGCGCTCTACGGCGTCGGCCGCGAGGGGCTGCAGATCAGGGGCTTCGCCATGCGGCTCCATCATCTCGGCCTGGAGGCCGCGATGGTCGGCGACATGACGACGCCGCCGCTCGGGGCGGGCGACCTGCTGATCGTCTCCGCCGGACCTGGGCATTTCTCGACTGTCGAGGCGTTGATGGGCGTGGCGAGGCGGGACGGGGCGCGCACGCTCGTCGTCACGGCCCAGGCCGAGGGCGCCTGCGCCAGGGCCGCCGACCTCGTGCTCGCCGTGCCGGCCCAGACCATGGCCGACGACGGCGGCGCGGACGTCTCGGTGCTGCCGATGGGCTCGCTCTACGAGGGGGCGCAGTACATCCTGTTCGAAGTGATGATCCTGATGCTGCGCGAGCGGCTCGGCGTCAGTGCGGAGGCGATGCGTGACCGCCACACCAATCTCGAGTGAGCTCGGCCGGCCGTCGAAGCCCGCCAGGGCCGTGCGCCACCACCCCGGCCATGGCCGCTGGACGCCGTTCTGGTTCCTCGCGCCGGCGGTGCTGGCGCTGCTCGTCATCGGCATCTACCCGACGATCTTCGCGCTCGTCACCTCGTTTCGGCGCTACAACATCACCCGGCGGGCCGACATGCTCGACGGCTATCCCTTCGTCGGCCTGCAGAACTACGCCAGCGTTCTCTCCGACCGCTCCTTCTGGGACAGCCTGCTGCTGACCGGGCAGTTCTACCTCACCGTGATGCCGCTCCAGATCGCGTTCGGCCTCGTGATCGCGCTGATGCTGAACCGGCCGGGCCTCGGCTTCCTGCGCGCGCTGACACGCGTCTCGCTGGTGGTGCCGCTGGCGACGACCTATGCCGTCGTCGGGCTGATCGGCCGGCTGATCTTCAACCGCGATTTCGGCGTCGCCAACCAGATGCTCGGCTGGTTCGGCGTCGCTTCCTCCGACTGGCTCGGCAGCACCACCGGCGCCTTCATCGCCATCGTCGTGATGGACATCTGGCAGTGGACGCCCTTCGTCGCGCTGATCTTCCTGGCCGGGCTGTCGATGGTGCCGGTCGAGATCGAGGAGGCGGCCAGGCTCGAGACCAAGAGCCCGTGGGCGCTGCTGCGCCATGTGCAGCTTCCCTATCTGCTGCCGGGGCTGACCGCCGTGCTGATCCTGCGCTCGGCCGATGTGCTCAAGCTCTTCGACATGGTCTTCGTGATGACCCGGGGCGGGCCCGGCTCGGCGACCGACCTGATCTCGATCTACATCCAGCGCGTCGGCTTCAAGGTCTTCGATCTCGGCGTCGCCTCGGCGCAGGCGATCCTGCTGCTGGCGCTGACCGTCGTGCTCAGCCGGCTCTACATCCGCCTGATCTACCGGGAGATCGCCTGATGGGCCGCCTTCGTCTCGGCCGGGCGCTGCATGCCGGTGGCCTGCTTCTGGTGCTGCTGTTCGCGCTGTTCCCGTTCTACTGGATGGTGTCGTCGAGCCTGAAGGAGCAGACCGACCTGCTCGCCTCGCCGCCGGTCTGGTGGTTCAGGCCGACGCTCGCCAACTACCAGGACATCTTCGCCGACCAGCGCGTCACCACCGCCGTGCTGAATTCGCTGATCGTCTCGGTCGCGACCACGGGGCTGGCCGTGCTGCTCGGCACGCCGGCGGCCTATGCGCTGGCGCGCTTCGAGTTCCGGGCCAAGTCCGACCTCTGGTTCTGGTTCATCTCGAACCGGATGATCAGCCCGATCGTGCTGGCGCTGCCGGTCTATCTGCTGGCGCGCCAGGTCGGGCTGCTCAACACCCATCTCGTGCTGGTGCTGATCTATCTGACCTTCACCCTGCCGATCGTGGTCTGGATCTGCACCGACCAGTTCCGCTCGATCCCGCCCGACCTCGAGCAATCGGCGCGGCTGGAGGGCGCGAGCCAGCTCGTCATCTTCCGGCGCATCTACCTGCCGCTCGGCCTGCCCGGCGTCGCGGTCTCGGCGATCTTCGCGTTCATCTTCTCCTGGAACGAACTGCTCTACGCGCTCGTCCTGATCACCAGCCAGAACCTCAAGACCGCGCCCGTCGTCGCGACCAACTTCATGTCCGGCTACGAACTGCCCTGGGGCAAGATCATGGCGACCGCGACCGTGATCGTGCTGCCGGTGACGCTGTTCGCGCTCGTCGTCTCGCGCCATCTCGTGCGCGGCCTGACCATGGGCGCGACGAAATGAGCGCGATCCCCTCGACCAAGATTCCCTTGGGCGTCAACCTCTCCTTCTGCGTCAAGCGCTGGGTCACGCCGGCGCTGTGGACAAGGATCGTGCGCGAGGATCTCGGCCTCGACCTGGTGCAACTCTCCTACGACCTCGTCGATCCGATGTGGCCGGACGCGCTGCTCACCGACCTCGCCGGCGAGTTGCGCGAGGCGACGAGAGCGCAGGGCATCACGATCCATTCCGCCTTCATCGGGCTGGCGCACTACACCTACAACCAGCTGCTGCACCCCGACCGGCGGGTGCGCGAGGCGGCCGAGATCTGGCTCGGCCGGGCCTATCGCTTCGCAGGCGCTGCCGGCATCGCGCGCGTCGGCGGCCCGCTCGGCGCGATCGCCTCGCGTCGCGACGGCATCGAGCCGCCGTCGATCCCAGACGCGGATTACGGCGACCTGATCGCGCGCATGCTGCGTCTGGCGGAGACGGCCGCCGCCTGCGGCCTGAGCGAGCTCTATGTCGAGCCGACGCCGATGCGCCGCGAATGGCCGTGGACGACGGCGCAGGCGCGGACCATGCTCGCCGACGTCTCGGGCGGCGCCTTGCCGTGGAAGCTCTGCGTCGACTGGGGCCACGGCGCCCTCATCCCGCTCTATGGCGAGGAGCCCGGACTGATGGAGCGCTGGTATCGCGAACTCGCCGACGGGATCGGCGCGATCCACATCCAGCAGACCGATTTCCGCTTCGACCGGCATTGGGACTTCACCGAACCCGGCGCGGTCGATCCGGTGGCCGCGGCGGCGCTGCAGCGCGAATGCGGGCTTGCCGACCGGCCGGTTTTTCTGGAGGTGTTCTACCCGTTCGAACGCGACGACGCCTCGGTGCTGGAGGGCGTCGGGCGCTCGGTCGAACTCCTGAAGAGCGCCTTCGCATGAGGTTCGCCGTGGACGATCAAGAGGTCAGGAGACGCCCGCCTGCCGCGGACATCGAGAGCGAGCGCGCCGGGGCCGACGCGCAGCTCCAGGCCCGCGTCGCCTGGCACTATTATGTCGGCGGCATGACCCAGCAGGAGATCGCCGACCGCTTCGGCCTGACGCGCCTGCGCGTCAACCGCATCATCGGCCAGGCCCGCAGCGACGGGCTGGTGCGGATCGACGTGCGCCTGCCGCTGGCGTCCTGCGTGGCGCTGGAGGAGCGGCTGAAGGCGCGCTTCGCCCTCGACGAGGTTATGGTCGTGCCCTCGACCGACGATCCGGACATCCAGCAGCAGGTCATCGGCGAGGCGGCCGGCACGATGCTCGACGGGCTGCTGCGCGACGGCATCGGGCTCGGCGTCGGCTGGGGCCGCACGCTGCGGGCGGCCGTCCGCCGCCTGACGCCGCGCCGGCTCGGCGAGGCCTGGGTCACGGCGCTGATGGGCGGGCTGACGCGCGGCTCCGGCACCAACACCTTCGAGGTCGCGACCGAGTTCGCCCGCGTGCTCGGGGCCGAATGCCACTATGTCGCCGCGCCGATCTACTGCCCGTCGGTCGAGAGCCGCTCGACGCTGCTTACGCATTACGGCCTCGCCGAGGTGATGCGGCGGGCGCGCGAGGGCGATGTCGCGCTCGTCGCCGCCGGCGACATGTCGCCGCGCTCGCTTCTGGCCTCGACCCACATCGTCTCCGGCTGCCTGGCGGAGCTGAAGGCGGCCGGCGCCGTCGGCGACATTCTCGGCTGCTTCCTCGACGAGTACGGCCGGCCGGTGAAGCACCCGCTGAACGAGCGCGTGATGGCGCTGACGCCGGCCGAACTGAAGGCCTATCCCAACGCGATCCTCGCCTCGGGCGGGCTGCACAAGCTCGAGATCGTGCGCGCCGTGCTGAACGCCGGCTATGTCCGCCGCCTCGTCACCGACGAGAGCGTGGCCGAGGCGCTCGCCGGGTCGACTGGCGCATGATCGGGCCCGGCATCCTTAGCGCGGCCTGCCGATGACAACGCTTCTCGCCATCGATGTCGGGACCCTCTCGGCCCGCGCCGGTCTGTTCGAGGCCGATGGCCGGCTCGTCGCCGTGGCGAGCGAAGGCTTCGAGCTGCTGCGCCCGCTCGACCGCCATGCCGTCTACCGCATGGACGGCATCTGGCGGGCGACCGTCGCCGCCATCCGCGCGGCGCTCGCCGCCGCCCCGGACGCGGCGGCGCGACTCGCCGGCATCGCCGTCGACGCGACGTCCTCGCTCTATGTCGAGGCCGAGGGCGGCGCGCCGCTCGACGGCTCGGCCGACGTGCTGTGCTGGATGGACCATCGCGGCGAGGCCGAGGCGCAGGAGCTCGGCCTGAGCGGCGACCGCTATCTCGACTATGTCGGGGGAAGCGTCTCGCCCGAGATGCATCTGCCGAAGCTGCTCTGGCTGAAGCGGCGCCGGCCCTTCGCCTGGCGTCGGGTCCGGGCCATCCGCGATCTCTGCGACGAGATCGCCAGGCGCCTCACCGGCCTCGCGCGCCACTCGATCTGCGGGCTCGCCTGCAAGCTGCCCTATCTGCCGGGCGACGAAGAGCCATGGCGGCGCGAACTGCTGGACCGCTTCGACATCGCCGACCTGCTCGCTTTGGACGGCCTCACCGAGACGCCGGGGCGCGTCGGTGACGTCCATGGACCGCTTTCGGCCAACGTCGCCGCGACGCTCGGGGTCGCGCCCGGCATTCCGGTGGCGGTCGGCCTGATCGACGCGGAAGCCGGCGCGCTCGGCGTGCTGGGGCGCGGTTATTTCGAGGCGATGAACGGGACGCTCGCGCTGATCGGCGGCACCTCGACCTCCTACATGGCCTGGAGCGCCGAAGAACGGCGCGTGCCCGGCGTCTGGGGTCCGTTCAGGGACGCGGTCTTTCCCGGCTACTGGATGCACGAGGCGGGGCAGAGCCTCTCCGGCGCCGCGCTCGACGCCGTGCTGGCGCAGCATCCCGCCGGACCGGGCGCGGCCTCGACGGAGGCCCATGCCGAGACGGCCCGGGCGATCCTCGACCGGCTCGACGCCGAGGGGCCGGCCTTCGCGGCCCAGCGCCATGTCGTGCCCGACTGGCTCGGCAACCGCGCGCCGCTGGGCGACGGCCGCGTGCGCGCCCTCGTCACCGGCCTCGACGAGGAGACGACGCCGCGCTCCTTCCTCGAACACTACTACGCCACGGCCCGCGCGCTCGTGCTGCAGAGCCGGCACATCGTCGAGCATCTCGACGCCCACGGCTATGCGATCGAGCGCGTCGCGCTTGCCGGCGGCCATCTCAGGAACCCGCTGCTGGCGCGGCTCTATCGCGACGGGCTCGGGGCCGAGGCGGTCGTCTCGGAGACGCCCGAGCCGGTGCTGCTCGGAACGGCGATGGTCGCCTCGGTCGCCGGCGGCGCGCACCGCGATCTCTTCACGGCGCTCGACGGAATGGCGCCGCGGCAGACGGTTCTCGCCGCCGACCCGGCCTGGGCGCAGGCTCATGACGGAGCCTATCGCATCTATCGCAAGCTCTTCGCGATCCGCAACGAGACGGAGGCCGAGGCGCGCAGCCTGTTTTCGCCCTCCGCGACGACGGAAGGAGACCGCCCATGCCGTTCCTGAAGCTCGACCACGTCTTCAAGCGCTTCGGCGCGGCCACCGTGATCGACGGCGTCACGATCGAGGCGGAGAAGGGAGAGTTCGTCGTCTTCGTCGGCCCCTCCGGCTGCGGCAAGTCGACCCTGCTGCGCATGGTCGCCGGGCTGGAGGAGATTTCGGACGGCTCCGTCCTGATCGACGGGCGCGACGTCACCGGCGTCGAGCCGGCCGACCGGCAGGTCTCGATGGTGTTCCAGTCCTATGCGCTCTACCCGCATATGAGCGTGTTCGAGAACATCGCCTTCGGCCTGCGCATGGCCAGGATGGCGGAAGCCGAGATCAAGAAGCGGGTCGACGAGGCGGCCCGCATCCTGCAGATCGGCCCGCTGCTGGAGCGCAAGCCGCGTCAGCTTTCCGGCGGCCAGCGCCAGCGCGTCGCGATCGGCCGCGCCATCGTGCGCCAGCCGAAGCTGTTCCTGTTCGACGAGCCGCTTTCCAATCTCGACGCCGAGCTGCGCACGCAGATGCGCGTCGAGATCGCCCGGCTCCATCGCGAACTCGGCGTCACCATGGTCTATGTCACGCACGACCAGATCGAGGCGATGACGCTGGCCGACCGCATCGTCGTGCTGCGCGCCGGCAAGGTCGAGCAGATCGGCTCGCCGACCGAGCTCTACGACAGGCCGGCCAACGTCTTCGTCGCCGGCTTCATCGGCTCGCCGAAGATGAACTTCGTCAAGGCGAAGGTCGCGGCAATGGACGAAACGCAGCTCACGGCCACGCATCCGGCCTTCCGCGGCGGGACGCTGGTCCTGCCTGCGGCCGGCCGACGGCTGGAAGCCGGCGCGCCGATCATGGTGGGCCTGCGACCGGAAAACCTCGAACTCGGCGGGTCCAAGCCGATCCTCGACCTTGTCGCCGATGTCAGCGAGAATCTCGGCGGCTCCACGCAGATCTACGCCAGCGCGCCGGAAAGCGGGCTGCTCACCATCCTGGCCAATGGCCGGCCGGCGCTGAAGCCCGGCGACGCCCTGCCGGTGGGCCTGCGCGACGGCCATGTCTATCTCTTCGACGAACACGGCGCGGCGCTCTGAGGCCCGGCGGTCGTGATCTCGTTTCTCGGCATCGATATCGGCACCTCCTCGGTCAAGGCGATCCTGATCGACGAGCGCCAGCAGCTTCTGGCCGAGGCGAGCGCGCCGCTGACGGTCGAGCGACCCAGGCCGCTCTGGTCGGAGCAGGATCCGGAGGCCTGGTGGCGCGCGACCCGTACTGTCGTCGCCGAACTGCGCGGACGCGCGCCTCGGGCGCTCGCGAATGTCGGCGGCATCGGCCTGTCGGGCCAGCAGCACGGCGCGACGCTGCTCGACGCAAGCGGCGGCGTGCTGAGGCCCTGCATCCTCTGGAACGACGGCCGCTCGCTGGCGCAATGCCGCGAGATGACGAGGCGCATGCCGGATTTCCCCGCGCGCGCGTCCAACATCCCGATGCCGGGCTTCACCGCGCCGAAACTGCTCTGGGTCGCCGAGCACGAGCCCGAGATCTTCGCCCGGACCGCGACCGTGCTGCTGCCGAAGGACTATGTCCGCTATCGCATGTCGGGCGCGCTGGTTTCGGAGCTCTCCGATTCCGCCGGCACGCTCTGGCTCGACGTGGCGCGCCGGCGCTGGGACGACGAGCTGCTGGCGCTGTGCGGCCTGACCCGCGCGGCGATGCCGGAGCTGGTCGAGGGCTCGGCCGAGGCCGCGACCCTGTCGCGCGAGATCTCGCTCGACTGGGGCATGGGGGGCCGGCTCGTGCCGGTCGCCGGCGGCGGCGGCGACAATGCCTGTTCGGCGGTCGGCATCGGCGCGACGCAGGCCGGCGACGGCTTCGTCTCGCTCGGCACCTCCGGCGTCGTCTTCGTCACCGCCGACCGGCCGGTCGCGCTGCCCGAGCGGACCCTGCACGCCTTCTGTCATGCGCTTCCGGAGCGCTGGCACGGCATGGCGGTGACGTTGTCGGGCGCGCAGTCGCTGTCCTGGCTGGCCGGGCTCTTCGGCGCGGCGCAGGACGTGCCGGGCCTGCTGGCGCGGGCCGAGGCCTTCGCCGCCGAGCCCGGCCGGATCGAGCAGGCGCCGCTCTTCCTGCCCTATCTGACCGGCGAGCGCACGCCGCACAACGACCCCGACGCCACCGCCCAGTTCGCCGGGCTGAAGGTCGAGCACGATATCGCGGCGCTGGCCTATGCGGTGCTGGAGGGGGTCGGTTTCGCGCTTTCGGACTGCCTTGCCGTGCTCGACGCGGCGGGTGCCGCTCCGTCCTCCTGCATGCTCGTCGGCGGCGGGGCGCGCAGCCCGTTCTGGGCCCAGCTCGTCGCGGATGCGACCGGACTTTCGCTCGTCATCCCCGAAGGCGCCGAGATCGGCGCGGCCTTCGGGGCCGCCAGGCTCGGCATGCTCGCCGCCGGCGCCGGGGAAAGCGAGGTCTGCGTCAAGCCGCCGATCAAGGTGAGGGTCGAGCCTGCCGCGACGGCGCAGCCGCTGATGGCCAAGCGCCGCGCGGACACGCTGGCGCTTTATGCCCGGCAAGACGATGCACCAGTGGTCAGCGGCGGCGCTCGGGATTGAGGGTGTCCTCCAGGCGGCGGCTGTAGCGGGATATGCAATAGCAGATCACGAAATAGACGAGCGCCGCGTAGACATAGGCCTCGGTGGCGAAGCCGAGCCAGTTGGGATCGCCGAGCGAGGCGCGCAGCGTGGTGAAGAAGTCGAACAGGCCGATGATGACGACGAGCGTCGTGTCCTTGAACAGGCCGATGAAGATGTTGACCTGGGCCGGGATGGTGATCTTCAGCGCCTGCGGCAGGATGACGAGGCGGGTCGCCTGGACATAGCCGAGGCCGAGCGAATCGGCGGCCTCGAACTGGCCCTTCGGCACCGCCTGCAGGCCGCCGCGAAAAACCTCCGCCAGATAGGCCGCCGCGAAGATGACGAAGGCGATCTGCGCACGCAGGAAGCGGTCGATCTCGATGCCGCTCGGCATGAACAGCGGCACGATGAAGGTCGCGATGAACAGGACCGAGATCAGCGGCACGCCGCGGATGAACTCGATCCAGGCGATGCAGAACGCCTTGACCAGACGCAGGCTCGAGCGACGCCCCAGCGCCAGCAGGATGCCGATCGGATAGGCGATCGCGATGCCGAAGACGGCGAGGAAGATCGTGACGAACACGCCGCCCCACAGCCGCGTCGGGACGGGAGAGAGACCTGGTATCGGAACGCCCAGAAAGCTGCCGCCCATCAGGCTCGACATCAGCGCCATGGCGCCGATCCAGCCGAGAACGAGTTCGCGCCGCCAGAACCGGCGCTGGACCGAGACCGCGACGAGGCCGGCGAAGAGCGCGAGAACGAGGCCCGGACGCCAGCGCAGCTCGTAAGGATACAGCCCGAAGATCGAGAACCAGAACTTCTCGCCGATGAAGGCCCAGCACGCCCCCGCGCCGGGCGCCCGGCAGTCCTGCGCCGCGCCGGTCCAGACCGCCTTCAGGACCAGCCACTCGAGCAGCGGCCGGGCGATCAGCGCCAGCACGACGAGACCGACGATCGTGGCCGCGGCGTTGAGCGGCGAGCCGAAATAGGCTTGCCGCAGCCGGGCGAGCGGGCCTGGCAGCACGCCGGGCGGCGGCGCCAGGTTCGGCAGGGTCTCGCGCGAGACGAAAGCCGGGGGAACCGCGCCGGAGCCCGCCATCCTCAGCGCTCCCGAATGGCCATGCTGGCGTTGTAGCGATTCATGAAGAGCGCGGTGCCCAGGCTCAGCACGAGGTAGACGCCCGCGAAGATGACGATCGCCTCGACGGCGCGGCCCGTCTGGTTCATCGTCGTGTTCGAGATGTGGACGATGTCGGGATAGCCGATCACGACGGCCAGCGACGAGTTCTTGGTCAGGCTCAGCAGGTTGGAGGTCAGCGGCGGGATGATGACCCGCAGCGCCTGAGGCAGGACGAGCAGCCGCATGATGCGGCGGTCGGGCAGGCCGAGCGACCGCCCAGCCTCCCACTGGCCGCCGGACACCGACAGGATTCCGCCCCGCACGATCTCGGCGGTGAAGGCGGCGCCATACAGCGTCAGGCCGAACTGCAGGGCCGCGAACTCCGGCGACAGGGTCAGGCCGCCGCGAAAATTGAAGCCGCTCAGCCGCGGAACGGAAAAGCGCAGCGGCCAGCCGGAGAGCGCGGCGACGGCGAGCGGCATGACGACCAGAAAGGCGAGCGCCCAGGGCCAGAGCGGGCCGCGCCGGCCCGTGCGATCCTGCCCGCGGGCGCGGAGGCGACGCGCGGCCAGGGTGGCGGCGAGACCTGCGAGAGCGGCGACGGCGACCGGCCAGAGCCCGGGCGTCCAGTCGATCCAGGGGATCTGCAATCCGCGATTGGACAGAAAGACGCCGGGCAGGGGCGTCAGCGAGCCGCGCGGCCCCGGCAGCAGGTTGATGATGGTGTACCAGAGGACGAGCTGGAGGACGAGCGGCGTGTTCCGGATCACCTCGACATAGGCGCCGACCAGGCCCGAGAGCAACGGGTTCGGCATCAGGCGGACGATGCCGAGCGCGACGCCGAGCAGAGTCGACAGGACGATGCCGATCAGCGCGATCCGCAGGGTGTTGACGAGCCCGGCGATTAGGGCCCAGCCATAGCTGTTCGACGGGTCGTAGGGGACCAGCGTCTCGCCGATCTCGAAACCGGCCGGCCGCCACAGATAGTCGAAGCCGAACCGCAGGCCGCGCGCCTGGATGTTGGCGGCGAGATTGGTCCAGCAGAACCAGACGAGGCCCGCCAGCAACAGCAGCAGCACGCCCTGGACGATCAGCCCGCGGGCCTTCGGATCGTTCCGGAGGCGCGGCTTGCCCGCGCCTCCGGTCGATACGGACCGCGAGGCGTCCAGCGTCATGACGTCGCGTCCTCGCGGCGGCGTCGGCTAGAGCCGGCGACCCGGCTCAGCGCGCCGGCGGCGCATAGAGCAGTCCGCCCTTGGTCCAGAGGTTGTTCTGGCCGCGTTCGAGGCCAAGCGCCGTCTTGGGGCCGATATTGCGGTCGAAGATCTCGCCGTAATTCCCGACGGCCTTGATGATGGTCTGGACATAGCGCTGGTCGGCCGCGCCGAGCGAGGCGGCCATGCCGGGATCGACGCCGAGGAAGCGCTTGATCCGGGGATCGGTCGAGGAGGCGGCGATCTCGTCGACATTGGCCTGGGTGATGCCGAACTCCTCCGCTTCGGTCAGCGCATAGACGGTCCATGCCACCAGCACGCTCAGCTCCTCGTCGCCCTTGCGGATGGCGGGCCCGAGGGGCTCCTTCGACAGGCGCTCGGCCAGGATGACGTGGTCCTGCGGCTTCGACATCAGAGTGCGCGCGGCGGCCGCGCCGGAGAAGTCGTTGGTGAAGACGTCGCAGCGGCCCTGGTCATAGGCGCGGCGCAGTTCGTCCAGCGCCTCGATCACAACGGGCTTGTACTTCATGTTGTTCTGCCGGAAGAAGTCGGCGAGCGTGAGCTCCGTGGTCGAGCCCGGCTGCAGGCAGACGGTCGCGCCGTCGAGCTGCCTGGCGCTGGTGACGTTGAGCTCCTTGCGGACCATGATCGACTGGCCGTCATAGAAGACGATCGCCGGGAAGTTGAAGCGGTTGACGTTGGTGTTGCGCGTCAACGTCCAGGTCGTGTTGCCGATCAGAACGTCGATCTCGCCGTTGGTCAGCGCCGGGAAGCGCGACTGCGACGTCGTCGGCACGAACTCGACCTTGGTGGCGTCGTTGAGGATCGTCGCCGCGACGGCACGGCAGAGGTCGATGTTGAAGCCGGCCCAGCGCCCCTGCGAGTCGGGCACGCCGAAGCCGGGGTTGGACGGTCCCTGGACGCCGCAGCGCAGCATGCCGCGGCTCTTGATGGCATCGAGATCGCGGCCGGCGGAAGCGGGTCCGGCGAAGCCGGCGAGCGCGGCGGCAAGCGTCGCTGCGGCAATCAGGCTGTAGCGAAGTGTGACTGTCATACCCTTGTTCCCCATTTCCGATGTTCAGGCAGATGTCCGGACACTGTCAGAAATCCGGTCGACGCCGCGGCCGCGCCGCATCCTTCGCGACCTTTCATCAGCTTGCAAGGGCTGACGCGGGTTCTGCGGGTGTCAAACGGCGTTCAAGGTTGTCCCCTGATTTGGAGTGCGCCCCTGCGGATAGACAGGATCAGGCTGCTGATTTGACCGTGAGCCGGGCGTGTTGATCCTCGAACTGCTGCGGGCTGAGATAGCCGAGCGCGGAGTGCAGTCGGCTTGCGTCGTAGACCTGATCGATGAAGCGTGGAAGGTCGGCGGCGACATCCTCGAAGGTCTCGTAAGCCATCGGATGGACGGCCTCGTCGGAGATCGCCGCCATCGTCTCGACGAGCGCGGTGTCGTCGATGCCGGTGCCAGCTTGTCGTAGCAGGTCGAGTGCGCGATCCCCATCAGCCGGCATCCTTCGGCGACGGAGATGCCGAGGGGCCGGTGACGACGGATGGAGTCGCGCGTCTCGGCCGCGTCCGTGCTTCAGAGCCCCCTTCTATCAGGCTGTTGAAGAAGGTTCTGGTCTGGCCTTGAGGACGAGTTCGTCGCCATTGTGACAGGCGAAGGAGATCCCGATCGCGCCGTCGT